>NZ_CP113930.1:1027500-1370000 GCF_029392095.1 Lactobacillus sp. ESL0700 | reverse complement strand
GAAGGAGGGACGCAGGAGGCAAGGAACGCATGGCGCTGGAAGCCATGTTCAAGCGATAAGTGAGAGAGTGAGTCAAATGCTTGCTTTCGATAATCACAAGTCGTGATGAGGAGCGAAATAAAGTAGCGAAGGTTCTGTAGTCACACTGCCAAGAAAAGCTTCTAGTGAGAGATAACGTACCCGTACCGCAAACCGACACAGGTAGTCGAGTGGAGAACACTAAGGTGAGCGAGAGAACTCTCGTTAAGGAACTCGGCAAAATCGCCCCGTAACTTCGGAAGAAGGGGTGCTGGTGTAACAGCCAGCCGCAGTGAATAGGCCCAAACAACTGTTTATCAAAAACACAGGTATCTGCAAAGTCGTAAGACGACGTATAGGTGCTGACACCTGCCCGGTGCTGGAAGGTTAAGGAGAGAGCTTAGTCGTAAGACGAAGGTTCGAACTGAAGCCCCAGTAAACGGCGGCCGTAACTATAACGGTCCTAAGGTAGCGAAATTCCTTGTCGGGTAAGTTCCGACCTGCACGAAAGGTGTAATGATTTGGGCACTGTCTCAACGAGAGACTCGGTGAAATTATAATACCCGTGAAGATGCGGGTTACCCGCGACAGGACGGAAAGACCCCATGGAGCTTTACTGCAATTTGATATTGGGTAGCTGTTAAACATGTACAGGATAGGTAGGAGCCAGAGAAGATAGGACGCTAGTCTTATTGGAGGCAATGTTGGGATACTACCCTTGTTTGATGGCTACTCTAACTAGTATCTCTAAGCGAGATATAGGACAGTGTCAGATGGGCAGTTTGACTGGGGCGGTCGCCTCCTAAAGAGTAACGGAGGCGCCCAAAGGTTCCCTCAGAATGGTTGGAAATCATTCACAGAGTGTAAAGGTATAAGGGAGCTTGACTGCGAGAGAGACAACTCGAGCAGGGACGAAAGTCGGGCTTAGTGATCTGGTGGTACCGCATGGAAGGGCCATCACTCAACGGATAAAAGCTACCCTGGGGATAACAGGCTTATCTCCCCCAAGAGTTCACATCGACGGGGAGGTTTGGCACCTCGATGTCGGCTCGTCGCATCCTGGGGCTGAAGTTGGTCCCAAGGGTTGGGCTGTTCGCCCATTAAAGCGGCACGCGAGCTGGGTTCAGAACGTCGTGAGACAGTTCGGTCCCTATCCGTCGTGGGCGTTGGAAATTTGAGAGGAGCTGTCCTTAGTACGAGAGGACCGGGATGGACATACCGCTGGTGTACCAGTTGTCTTGCCAAAGGCATAGCTGGGTAGCTAAGTATGGCAGGGATAAGCGCTGAAAGCATCTAAGTGCGAAGCCCCCCTCAAGATGAGATTTCCCATACGAAAGTAGTAAGACACCTCTAAGACTAAGAGGTAGATAGGCTAGGAGTGGAAGAGTCGTGAGACTTGGAGCGGACTAGTACTAATCAGTCGAGGACTTGACCAGAGCTTGAGCAATCTGGGATTGTGAGTAAGGATTTTCAAGAGATTATATTTAGTTTTGAGTGTAAGAACTCAAAAGAAAAAGTACGGTGGCAATAGCAAGAAGGAAACACCTGTAACCATGTCGAACACAGTAGTTAAGCTTCTTCACGCCGAGAGTAGTTGGTAGGAGACTGCCTGCGAGGGTAGGACGCTGCCGTGCTTTTTTAATATTCCGGCTTAGCTCAGTTGGTAGAGCGCTTGACTGTTAATCAAGATGTCGTCAGTTCGAGTCTGACAGCCGGAGTATATTGGAGCGTTGTCCGAGTGGCTTAAGGAGCATGATTGGAAATCATGTATACGGGTTTTAATCCTGTATCGAGAGTTCAAATCTCTCACGCTCCGTATGTACGTTAAGAAGTCTTGATTTATCAAGGCTTCTTTTCTTTATATTTGATTCGACATGACTAATTGATACAAAAAAATTAAAGAAAGCCTATGCCTTGTAATAGAATAGTGAAAAGCCTGTTAAACTAATGTTTAGCAGGCTTTATTTTGCTTACGATACAGAAACAGATTAAATAAATAAGCAAATAGATCAATGAGAGTTTAAACATGCCTTAGGATTAACCTTGATCTTACTCAAACGTATGGACTAATTTTTGACTGAATAAAATGATTTCAAATTATTTCATTTCATCTCTAGCTTGAAAGTAGTTTCTTTCCTCATTTAGCCAAAAATCATGTTCGGTTACCAAGCTGTTTAATCAAATGAGCGGTATTACCACCGACTAGGGTATTAGCAGCTACATCTTTAGTTACCACTGCTCCAGCAGCAATAATTGCATTCTCGTTAATAGTAACTCCTAGCGGGATTACCGCGTTACCACAATCCAAACATTGTTGCTGACAACAATTCTTTTTCCAAATTCAAGCCCAGTTTGACGAATTTGGGCATCAGTAGGATGACCAGCGGTATAAAAGCTGACACGTGGACTAACTAAAACATTATCACCAATGATAATTTGATTAACATCCAAAAAAATACAGTCCATGTTGGCGTAAAAATTATTGCCTATTTTTGTATGACGTCCGTAATCGACATAAAGAGGGGGGAACTACGTAACTATTTTTGCCCAAGTTAGCAAAAAGTTGCCTTTCCAGAGCTATTATTTTTTCTTTATCAGTGATTTTTTCTTGGCTAATTTTTTGCGCAATTATTTTACCATGAATTGAGTTATTTTCTGGTTTAATATTTGCGGCTTGATATAATTTTCCTTTTAACATCTGGTGATAATAAAAATCTTCGGTCATAATCGTACTCCCTAAAAATCTTTATAAATTAATTTTATTTTACTAGATTTTTAATTATAGTTCAGTAAAAAATTACGAATTTTGCAAAAAAAGCAAAAAAAAGATAGACAAGACCGCGACCTTTTGCTATAGTATTAAGAGTAGTCATGAGATGACAACGACCTCGGAGGATTAGCTCAGCTGGGAGAGCATCTGCCTTACAAGCAGGAGGTCACAGGTTCGAGCCCTGTATCCTCCATAATAATGGTGGTGTGAAAGATTTGCACCGCCATTATTTATGGAAATAATTAAATATTATTTTTCAGAATTGAGAAAGAATTCTTGCATTTTTCAAAGTATCTAGTATACTGGTTAAAGTGCTTTGATTCAGGCTATGACCCGTTGGTCAAGTGGTTAAGACATCGCCCTTTCACGGCGGTAACATGGGTTCAAATCCCGTACGGGTCACTTTGGAGGATTAGCTCAGCTGGGAGAGCATCTGCCTTACAAGCAGGAGGTCACAGGTTCGAGCCCTGTATCCTCCATCGTTCTAAGACTACCGAATCTACGGTAGTCTTTTTTTATACAAAAAGAACGAAACAATTTAATATTTATCGGTTCAAGTCCTGAGAGGATCCGCTAAGTAAGTGGAGATGCCTTGTAACCGAATAGCTGTTGTCTATATAGGGGGACTATTGTGGAAAAACGTTTATTTACTTCGGAATCTGTTTCTGAAGGACATCCAGATAAGATTGCAGACCAAATTTCTGATGCGATTTTAGATGCGATTATTGCTCAAGATTCAGATGCACACGTCGCCTGTGAAACTATTGTTACCACGGGAATTGTGTATGTGTTTGGTGAAATATCGACTAGTGCTTATGTTGATATTCAGTCAATTGTTCGTAAGACAGTTTTACGGATAGGTTATGATAAGCCAGAACTTGGCTTTGATGGCAATAATTGCGCTGTATTAGTTGATATCGATGAGCAATCACCTGATATTGCTGATGGTGTTGATCATTCGCTAGAAACTCGTGAAAATCAGTCTGACGAAGATAATTTGGATCAAATTGGTGCGGGTGATCAAGGTTTAATGTTTGGCTTTGCAATTAAGGAAACGCCAGAGTTAATGCCGCTGCCAATTTCACTTGCGCACCGGTTAATGCGTCAAGTTGCGCAATTGCGTAAAGATAGGACTTTAACATGGTTACGTCCAGATTCTAAAGCACAAGTTACCGTTGAATATGATGAAACCGGTAAGCCTAAGCGGGTTGATACGGTTGTCATTTCAACGCAAACTGATGATCAAGTTACTAATGAAGAAATCCGTCAAGCAATGATTGATTTAGTCATTAATAAGGTCATTCCAGCTAAGTACCTAGATGAGCAAACAAAATACCTGATTAACCCTTCTGGTCGCTTTGTAATCGGGGGACCTAAAGGTGATTCTGGTTTAACTGGCCGCAAGATCATCGTTGATACTTACGGTGGTTATGCTCGTCATGGTGGTGGCGCCTTTTCCGGTAAAGATCCGACAAAGGTTGACCGCAGCGCTAGTTATGCGGCACGTTATGTTGCCAAAAACATCGTAGCTGCAGGTCTCGCATACCGCTGCGAAGTGCAGTTAGCTTATGCAATTGGTGTAGCTCATCCAGTATCAGTAATGATTGATACTGCTGGTACTGGAAAGGTTAGCGATGAGCTCTTGACGAAGGCAGTTCGGGAAATCTTTGATTTACGGCCAGCTGGGATTATCAAGATGCTTGACTTGCGCCGGCCAATATACGAGCAAACAGCAGCTTACGGTCATTTTGGTCGCACTGATATTGATTTGCCATGGGAAAAGACCGATAAGGTTCAGGCAATCTTGGATTTTGTAAAGAAAAATAAATAATTTTAAGGAGGAGCAATTATGAAAAAAACAAACGTACCTGTTGTTACGCTTGCGATTTTTATGACAACTTTTATGGCTGCGATTGAAGGAACGATTGTATCAACTGCAATGCCAACCATTGTTTCTGACCTGAATGGGTTGGAAATTATGAACTGGGTTGTTTCAATTTTCTTATTTATGACAGCTGTATCGACTCCTTTATACGGAAAACTGGCAGACAGCATTGGTCGCAAGCCAGTTTTTTTGTTTGGCATTGCGTTGTTTGTCGTTGGGTCAGCTCTTTGCGGTCAAGCACACAATATGATGGAGTTAATCTTGTTTCGGGTTGTGCAGGGCCTTGGCTCTGGTGCAGTTCAGCCTGTGGCAATGACAATTATTGCGGACTTGTATACTTTAAAAAAGCGCACCAAGATGCTTGGACTTAATTCCGGCTTCTGGGGAGTTGCGTCTGTTATCGCACCACTTCTGGGTGGCTTTATTGTTCAAAGCCTGTCTTGGCACTGGGTCTTTTACATCAATGTGCCGATTGGTTTAATCGCCTTCTTGCTAGTTGTGTTCTTTTTACATGAACCAAAGGAGAAGGTAGCAGTTAAGCTGGACGTTAAAGGTACGTGTTGGTTAACTGTTCTATTGTTAACCTTGATGTATGTATTGCAAGAATTAGGTTCGCTTAATTGGCTAATAACAGCCGCTCTAGTGATTTTAATTATTATTAGTGCAGTTGCCTTTTATCACGTTGAAAAGAAGGCAGATGACCCAATAATGCCACTCTCAATGCTTAAAGGCAGAGAGTTCCTCGCATTAAACCTGATTACCATGTTTATTTCAGGAGTTGTAATTGGTTTTGAATTTTATATTCCGACTTGGATGCAGGGAATCAAGGGGACAAGTGCTACAATTGCGGGCTTTGCCGTTACGCCAAGTTCTGTAATGTGGGTTGTTGGTTCATTCTTAATTGGTGGCTTGCTTGGTCGCTTTGGCGTTCGCAAAACTTTCTTCGGCATGCTTGGATTACTAGTAATTGCAGACCTGCTATTGCTGATTGTGCCCATGCAAACACCGTTCTGGGTATTTTGTGTCATTGCCACAATGAATGGTTTAGCTTTCGGTGCAATTATCACTGCGTCTCAAGTCCGTTCACAAGTCCTAGTTGAGCCTGAAAACGTGGGGGTTGCTACGTCATTTAATACGCTAATGCGTTATTTGGGACAGACGATGTTAGTTTCAATTTACGGCATTACATTTAATACGATTGTTGCTGGACAAATTGCAAAGCATCCGGCCTTGACCCAGGCAATGATGAACAAAATTGTGTCATCAGTTAAAGCCAAGGAATTGGCTGCTAACTTGGTGCCACAATTGCGGCAGGTATTGTTTAGCGCCCTAAAGGGTGTCTACGTTGTTTCAATGATTGCCATTGTGATTTCAATTTTGATTAACGCCAGTTATAAAAAGCAAAAAGAAAATTAAATAGGTTTATTTAAAAGGGCCAACAATTTAATTAAAAGTTGTTGGCCTTTTTTTGCTTAAATTTGGTATTGCTTTAGGAATAAATTGCACTTATAATTATTGCCAATTTAGTAAGGAGATAATTATATGGATAAAAACACAAAACAGGCTATTGAAAAATTAGCGGGTCAAAATCCAACCAATAATACGGTGAATGATGTAGCAATGACCGATGATGATTGGCTAGATAAAGCTGCCGAAAAGGTAAACGCGGTTTCTGGAGATACTTATGTTAAATTAAAAACCGGTTTATTAACGGTTAATCAATTAGAGGATTTTTTGAACGCAGTCATTTCCGAGATGGCATTTGTTGATGAAAATAATCAGTTTTTATATTTCAATGACGCAACAATGCCGTCTTTAGCTAATCGCAAACCAAAGAAAGCGCAGCTGGGTAACCCTCTAGGCGTTTGTCACCCAGAAAAGGTACAGAAAAATGTTGCTGCGGTCGTTGATCTGTTAAAATCCGGCAAAAAGAAAATTGCTAAAATTCCGATGCCAACCAGTAATCCTGACGAATACTTTGTTCATTACTATTGCGGCGTGTACAACAGCGATGGCGAGTATCGGGGAGTTAACGAACAGGTCTTTGATATGAAGCCCCTAGTTGATTGGTACCTTAAAAAGACAGGCCAGAAAATCATTAAGGATCCTGATGCTAAAGTTGATACATATACTGGGGCAACGTCACAAAAATCTAAAGATGACATTATTGATGCAATTTCTGAAGCATCACCTAAATAAAAAAAGCCGACGTTAGTCGACTTTTTTGTTAGCGGTTTATTCTTTTAGGTAGTAATGATACAAGAAGGAATAACCGATTAAGACAAAGGTAATTCCTTCTAAGAAGCCACCGAGAACATCTGACGGATAATGAACATGCGTGAAAATTCTGGTGTAGCCAATTAATAATGGAAAACAAGCCCAGATAATGCACAGAACTGTTTTAGCAGCCTTGTTCTTGATTAATAAAATAGTTAGGACGATTAAAATCCCGAATAAAGTAGCACTTCCGACAGAATGGCCAGATGGGAAACTATAGCCGTGAGCGGCAACCAAGTGGTGTACATATGGTCGGTGGCGGGCAATTGCGTGTTTGATAATCCAGTTATAGCCATTGGCTGCAATCATGGTTCCCGCCGTGAAAAAGGCATAGGCGTATTTTTTAAAAACCAGCAGAATAATGAATAAGATAAGCGTCTCAACCACAATGACACTCGTATTACCTAAATTGGTGAAAGTCGTTGCGAATTTAACATTGGCTGGGTTCGTATTACAGATAATTCCAATTATCGCATTGTCAAATTGATGAATAATTTGATTGCTTGAAGAAACTAGGATGGCCCAGACTGCATAAATGACCAAAAAGATTGTTGCGGGCACAATTGTGTCTCTTTTAGCGTGTGTTGTATTACTCAAATGTTTTTCTCCCCTTGTTTTTTTTAGCATTTGTGGTAAATTATAATCATTATTGATAAAAAAATAAAGGTCAGGAACTAGTAGCAATGATGTTTTTCCTTAGAGAAAAGTCGGTTGGTGCAAGACTAAAAAAACTAATTGTGAACTGAGCCTGAGAAAAAACCTTTCGTTGTGCTGCCGCGTTAAGGAGCGATAGAGGGTCATGCTGCGGCATGAAACTTAGGTGGTACCGCGATTATTCGTCCTATGATTAGTTTCATAGGACTTTTTTTATGAGGTGAAGCAGATGTACAATCACAAAGTTGTCGAAAAAAAATGGCAAGATTATTGGGCCAAAAATAAAACTTTCAAAACGGGCAGCGATCCGAAGAAGAAAAATTATTATGTCATGGACATGTTTCCATTTCCATCTGGTAAGGGATTGCACGTTGGTCATCCAGAAGGTTATACAGCAACTGATATTACTGCCAGAATGAAGCGGGCACAGGGCTATAACGTTCTTTATCCAATGGGTTGGGATGCCTTTGGTTTGCCAACAGAACAATATGCGTTAAAGACGGGTAAAGATCCGGCTGTTGTTACTAAGGAAAATATCGCTACTTTCAAAAAGCAGCTGCACAAGCTTGGCTTTTCTTACGATTGGGATCGTGAACTTGCAACTTGTGATCCAAAATATTATAAGTGGACGCAATGGACATTTGAACAAATGTACAAGCATGGTCTGGCTTATGAAGCTGAAGTACCGGTTAACTGGTCACCGGATTTAGGGACAGTTGTTGCGAATGAAGACATTGTTGACGGTAAGACAGAACGGGGCGGCTTTCCAATTTATCGTCGTAATATGAAGCAATGGATGCTGAAGATTACGGCTTACGCTGACCGTTTACTTGCTGGTCTTGACAAGCTTGATTGGCCGGAAAACGTTAAGGAAATGCAACGTAACTGGATTGGTCGTTCAGTTGGTGCCCAAGTTACGTTCAAAATTAAGAATTCTGATCAGACCTTTGACATTTTTACCACTCGTCCTGATACCTTATTTGGTGCTAGCTATGCGGTTTTAGCACCAGAGAACAAATTGGTTGAAAAAATCACCACAGCTGACCACAAGGCAGATGTTGAAGCATACGTTAAGGACATCGAATCCAAGTCTGATTTGGAAAGAACTGACTTGAACAAGAATAAGACTGGTGTCTTCACTGGTGCATACGCAATTAATCCGGTTAACGATGAAGAAATTCCAATTTGGATTTCAGATTACGTTTTGGCAACTTATGGTACTGGTGCAGTAATGGCCGTTCCAGCACATGATGACCGTGATTATGAATTCGCTAAGAAGTTTGACTTGCCAATTAAGCCAGTTATTAAGGGTGGCGACATCACTAAGGAAGCTTACACTGGCGATGGTGTCCACTTTGATTCCGAATTTTTAAACGGCTTAAAGGTCGAAGATGCGAAGAAGAAAATCGTAGCTTGGCTTGAAGAACACAATGTTGGTGAAAAGAAGGTCAACTACAAGTTGCGTGACTGGGAATTCAGTCGCCAACGTTACTGGGGTGAACCAATTCCTGTTATTCATTGGGAAGATGGCGAAACTACGTTAGTTCCAGAAGACCAATTACCATTAGTCTTGCCACATGCAACTGATATTAAGCCTTCAGGAACTCCTGAAAGTCCGCTTGTTAACTTGACTGATTGGGTTAACGTTGTTGATGAAAATGGCCGCAAGGGTAAACGAGAGACCAATACGATGCCTAACTGGGCTGGTTCATCATGGTACTTTATCCGTTACGTTGATCCACATAATGACCAAAAGCTCGCTGACTACGACTTGCTTAAGAAGTGGTTACCAGTTGACTTGTACATTGGTGGGGCAGAACACGCAGTACGGCACTTGCTCTATGCACGTTTTTGGAACATGGTTCTCTACGACTTGGGTGTTGTACCAAATGAAGAACCGTTCCAGCGTCTATACAATCAAGGTTTGATTTTAAAGAACCACGAGAAGATGTCTAAGTCTAAAGGCAACGTTGTTAATCCAGACGATGTGATTGATGAATACGGCGCAGACAGCCTGAGAACTTACGAAATGTTCATGGGTCCATTAGATGCCTCAATTGACTGGGATGACAATGGTCCTGCTTCAACTAAGAAGTTCTTGGATCGCGTTTGGCGCCTATTTGTAAACGATTTGGACTTGAAGGCAATCCCACAAGAAAACATCGTTGCCGAAAATGACGGTACTCTGGACAAGGTATACGCAGAAACTGTTAAGAAGGTAACCGAAGACTTTGAGGCTTTGCACTTTAACACCGCAATTTCACAAATGATGGTCTTTGTTAATGCGGCTCAAAAGGCTAAGACAATTCCACGGGAATACGCAGAAGGCCTCATTACTCTGATGGCACCAGTTGCACCTCACATGATGGAAGAAATCTGGCAAATCATGGGTCATGACCAATCAGTCACCTTTGCTAAGTGGCCAACTTATGATCCAGCTAAGTTAGTTGAATCAACCGTAGAGATTATGGTTCAAGTAAACGGCAAGTTGCGTGGCAATTTCAATGCTGCTAAAGATACAGCTAAAGATGAATTGCAAGAGCAAGCTTTGGCATTGCCACATGTGCAAAAATTCTTAGCTGGTAAAGATGTTAAAAAGGTTATCGTTGTACCGAATAAGATTGTTAACATTGTTGCCAAATAAAATTTAATTTTTCCTAAAATGAATAGCTATGTGATTGAGAATTATTAGCTTTGCTTGCAAAATAGGATAGTTAGTACACTAGATTTAGGGAAAATTAATGAAAGAAAATAATTTAAAAGAGCAAAACACGCAGGATACCTTCATTAAGGGTAGTGCGTGGATGACTTTTGGCTCGATTACATCACGGATTTTGGGTGCGTTGTACATCATTCCGTGGTTTATCTGGATGCAGCCGTATGGCAATATTGCTAACGCGCTAACGGCTAGAAGTTACAACATTTATAGTATTTTTATCTTGATTTCAACAGCGGGAATTCCCGGAGCAGTTGCTAAACAGGTCGCCAAGTATAATGCCCTTAACGAATATGGCGTTGGTCGCAAATTATTTCGTAAAGGTCTAATTTTGATGGTGGTCTTAGGCATTGTTTCGGCAGCTGTGATGTATTTTGCCTCGCCACTCTTAGCTTCAAATGGGTCACGTAGCGATCCGCGACAAGTGGCGGTAATGCGCAGTCTGTCTTACGCCATCTTGATTATCCCGATTTTGAGTATCATGCGGGGATATTTTCAAGGGTATGCGGATATGATGCCGTCGGCTGTTTCCCAATTTGTGGAACAGCTTGCTCGTGTCGTGTGGATGCTATTAACTGCATACATTATCATGCAAGTACAACACGGTTCTTTTGTTAATGCGGTTGTCCAGTCAAACTTGGCAGCGGCCATTGGGGCAGTTTTTGGTATCGCAATTCTAGTCTGGTTTTTGTTTACGCGGCGGCACAAGTTGAATGACCTTGTTGCTAACTCAAACAATGAAGTTGAAGTTTCAACAATGGGACTGTTTGGTGAAATCATCGCTCAGGCAATTCCGTTCATTATTATTGATGCGGGAATTCAGCTATTCTATTTAGTTGACCAGTATACTTTCCACCCAATGATTGCAGGCTTGGTGCAGGCTCGTTACAACACAATTGAAACTTGGTATGCGTTGTTCGCGCTTAATGCGAATAAGTTAATCATGATTATTGTCTCCCTAGCTAGTGCAATGGCAGTTACAGCAATTCCACTACTGTCAGCAGCCCATGCCAAGCACGATTTTCACGGTATTTCAAAGCAAATTGGTAACACGCTAGACCTATTTTTGTTCGTGATGATCCCAGCAGCATTTGGGATGGCAGCAATAGCGACACCGATTTACACCATTTTTTATGGTTATGACAAGTTGGGCGCAGATGTTTTATATTTGTCATCCTTTACAGCGATTTCGCTGGGGCTATTTACCGTTTTAATGGCTATCTTGCAAGGATTATCAGAAAATGGTCTGGCAATAAAATATCTTGTGCTCGGGCTGATAATTAAAATTATCGCGCAGTACCCAATGGTGTATGTTTTTAAAATTTATGGCCCGTTAGTAGCCACTAATTTGGGGATGCTAGTTATTATTTTCTTGGCCCTGAAGCATTTGCAAGTGAGTTATGACTTTAATAGCAGTCGGACCAGCCGGCGGTTTATCGGCATTACTTCATTTTCTGTAATTATGTTTCTACTTGTGATAGTAGTTGAAAAGGCTATGGAACTTGTATTAAATCCCGCAGTTCGTTTGCAAGCACTATTGATTGTTGCTGTTTCCGTTCTTGTTGGTGGCATCTTCTATGTCTTTGCGGCAATTAAGTCTGACTTAGCGCAAAAGATTTTAGGTGACAAGATTGTTCCGATTTTAAGAAAATTACATATTCGAGCATAAAAAAAGACGTTATCACGTAATTGTGATAGCGTCTTTTTTGGTTACAAAATAGCATCAAAGCTGCTTTGTACGCCCCTGCCAAGGAATTCTATTGTACCATAATACTTAGATAGCTAATAACTCAATGCTTATGATATTCACCATTAGGGATATTATCGGGGCGGTTATGCTCTGGAATTGCAAAGGCAGCAATAATATAAAGTATTAGACCCCAACCAGTAAAGCAAATCAGGGCACCGCCGGCAATTCTTGTCCAAGCCTTGTCCCAATCGAAATATTCAGCGATGCCACCTAAGACACCAGTCAAAATTTTGTCGCGCGATTTTGTTAAATGTTTTTGCATTATTCTGCTCCTTTACCATGATTTAGGTTATAAAAAAAGCCAATCCTTACAGATTAGCTTTTAAAAATGCCCCGAAAAAGATTCGAACTTTCACTTAGTTGCCTAAACAGCGACCTGAACGCTGCGCGTCTGCCAATTCCGCCATCGGGGCTTAAATATTTTTAGCACAGTAATAATAATACCAAAAATTTGGTAAAATGTAAGCATAAAACAGAAAATATCTAAAATTTTTTTCTGATTAAGGAGGATTTATGACTTTTAAGCATAAATTTAACAGAATTATTGTTGCTTTGGCAGCAGTTGTGTTACTGATGTTGCCGGTAGCGCCGGTTTCTGCGGCAACTCAGGTGCCAAATGATTATCATACTAACCAGTTGAATTTAAATGTTAAGTCGGCGATTGCGATTGATAGCAAGACCGGTCAGTTATTGTACGGCAAGAATATTAATCAGCCGCTGCCGATTGCTTCGATGACCAAGCTGATTACGGTTTATTTGACTTTAACGGCAATTAAAGAGGGAAAATTAACGTGGCAAAGTAAGGTAAAGCCAACTGATGCGATTATCCGGGTGGCCAACAACAAGGATTTTTCCAACGTGCCCCTGCATGTGGGCCACGAATACAGCATTAAGCAGCTATATCAGGCGACTTTGATTGAGTCAGCTAATGGTGCCGCGATGCTATTAGGGCAAGCTGTCAGCGGCGCCCAGGAGCCGTTTGTCAAAAAGATGCGGCAGCAACTGATTAAATGGCAGATTAATGATGCGCAAATTTATACTAGTTGTGGCCTGCCGAATAAAGATGTGGGTGCCGATGCTTATCCGGGTGCCGCCAGCCAGGCTGAAAATGAACTCTCAGCTAAGGACATGGCAATTGTTGGCCAGCATTTACTCACGGATTTTCCGCAAGTTATTAAGACGGCCAAGATTGCTCGGTTGGACTTTATAGATCAGAATGCGCGAACGGCAATGGTGAACTTTAACTGGATGCTTAAGGGCTTAGCGCAATATAATCCTCAGTTAAAAGTTGACGGTTTAAAGACTGGGACAACTGATGCAGCTGGCGCCTGCTTTATCGCAACGGCCAAGCATAACGGTGCCCGAATTATTACCGTTGTAATGGGTGCCGCGCACCGTGATGGCAGCGACCCGTCGCGTTTTGTTCAGACTAAAGAGCTATTAAGCTATCTTTACCGTACTTATCGGCCGATTATTTTTACCAAAAACGAAGTAATCACGGGTCTAACCAGGATGAAAGTTCATAACGGCAAGGCGCGGCAAATTAATATTGGCATGAAAGAAAATAGCGAGGTCTGGGCACCGATTAACGGTGCAAAGCTGCACATTGAATTAGCCGATGACCAGGTTGAGGCACCTGTAAAAATCGGACAGATAGCAACAAATTATCTGTTTAAAGCGGGCAGGACCCCGTTAATTTCGCTGACTAATCCTAGTGGTGTTCGCCTGCCAGCCAAGGCATTTCAGGGGACGACGAGGGTTAACTTTTTAGTTCGCTTCTGGCGTTGGCTTTTTGGAGGTTAAAAAGTGACAGCAATTTCAGCAGATATTTTAACTAAAGTAATCAAAAAAAGACGCAGCGATACCCATAAAGGCAATTACGGACGCGTATTATTAATCGGCGGCTGTGAAAATTATGGCGGTGCAATAATTATGAGCGCCGAAGGCGTTTTAAACAGCGGCGCGGGGCTTGTAGCAGTGGCGACACATTCGCTTAATCTGTCAGCCTTGCACGCGCGTGATCCCGAAGTGATGTACATCGATTGGCGCGATCATGATTTATCCGCGCTAATTAAAAAGATGGATGTTATTGTCTGTGGTCCGGGACTGGGGCTCAGCAATTTTGCTCAAGAATTAATGCAGGTCTTGTGCGCTAATTTAACTGAGAAGCAGACGTTAGTTTTAGATGCCAGCGGTCTTGATTTAATTGCCAAGCAGCACAATTTAATTCCGCAGCATGTCGGTCAAATCATTTTGACACCGCACCAAATGGAGTGGCAACGCTTGAGCCAAATAAAGATTGCCTTTCAAACCGACAGTGCTAATTTAACGGCATTAAATGAACTTTTTCCGCAGCAGAACGCAATTTTGGTTTTGAAATCGAATCATACGCATGTTTATTGCGCCGACGGCAGTGTTTACGTCAATCCGTTAGGCAATCCTGGAATGGCGACGGGCGGGATGGGCGATACACTTGCTGGGATAATTGGCGGCTTTTGCGCGCAGTTTGGTAATGAAATTGCTACGGTCTTAGCTGCTGTTTATCTTCATTCGCTTGCTGGTGATCGAATTGCCCAAAAGGATTACGTGGTTCGGCCAACTAAAGTCAGCGCATTATTGCCGCAATTGATGAGAGAATACGCAGGTTAAAATAGTTATATCAATTAAGTTTTGTTGTAGAATAAGGCTACGTGCTAGAAAGAAAGGATGAGAATGAAAAAAAGTCTATTAAAGCCGCTTACTTTTTGTTTTGTCATTTTAATCTGTGTCATCAGCTTGGCGCGAATTTCAATGCCACAAACACACGAAAAAGCAAGTAGGCCTACCACAAAAGAAACTGTAGTTAAAAAGACAGCCGCTTCTTTTCGTCCTTATCAAGATCCTAGCGATTTGCGCCAGCCATATAATTGGCGTAAGTCGAGTGAACGTAAGCCGTATCCTAAGATTAAACCGCTAGAAAATGACATTACAATTCGGGTTTCACTTAAAGGTAACCGGGTTTACATTTTGCGTAATAATCGGCGTATTTATACGATGCTAGCCAGTGGCGGTGTCTTCAAAAACGGTAAGTCGCTAACCCCGACAGGTACGTTTCGCATTCAGGATAATCGCGGTGAATCTTTTTACAACCCGAATTTAAATGAAGGTGCCAATAATTGGACGAGCTGGGATAAAAAAGATGTCTATCTGTTCCATTCAGTGCCAACTAAAGACAACGGTAAATATAATTTAAAAGAAGCCAAAAAGTTGGGTAAACAATCTGGTTCACACGGCTGCGTTCGTTTGAGCGTGCCGGACTCGGCGTGGATAATGACCAATATCAGGACAGGCACCAAGGTGATTATTAAGAATAATTAGGTGAAAAGAGTTGGCGAGGACTCTTTTTCCTGCTATAATCGTGTTTTGGAGAAGTTAGAAGTAGTAAGCAATTTCCTAATTAGCGAGTCTGTATGTGGTGGAAGGCAGGCTGGAGAAATTGGATGAAGGCGTGTCTAACCGATAATTTAGTAAATTTAATAAGCGGATACTTTGTATCAAATAGAGTGGTACCGCGGGTAAAAACTCGTCTCTTTCTGCATGGGCAGGAAGGGACTTTTTTCGTAAAGTGAGGTAAAAATGGATTTTAAAAATGAAGTAGTTGCGCTATTAGCACCGCAAGTTGACTTACCAAAAGAAAAAATTGCGGCCTTAATTGAGCGGCCAAAAAATGAAAAAATGGGCGATTATGCCTTCCCAGCATTTGCGTTAGCTAAAGTAATGCACAAAAATCCGGCTGAAATTGCTAAGGAAATTGCAGCGCAATTGTCCAGCCCGAATTTTGCCAGCATTCAAGCAGTTGGCCCATATGTTAACTTTGCCATCAATCATGAAAAGCTGATTGTCCAAACATTAAGTGATGTTTTAACGCAAAAAGAACACTACGGTGACCAAGAACTTGGTACGGGCAACGTTCCAATAGATATGTCCAGCCCGAACATTGCTAAGCCAATGTCAATGGGCCATTTGCGGTCAACAGTGATTGGTAATTCAATTGCTAAAACGCTGCAAAAGGTTGGGTACACCCCAATTAAGATTAACTATTTAGGTGACTATGGCACGCAATTTGGTAAATTGATTGCGGCATATAAGCATTGGGGCGTTGAAGAAGATGTTAAAAAAGACCCAATCATGAACTTGTTTAAGTATTACGTTAAGTTCCATCAGGAAGCTGAGAAGCATCCAGAACTTGATGATGAGGGCCGTGCTTGGTTTAAAAAGCTAGAAGATGGTGACCCAGAAGCAGTTGAGTTGTGGCAATGGTTCCGTGAAGTTTCACTTGTTGACTTTAAGCGCATTTACAAGGAATTAGGCGTTGAGTTTGATTCATATAAGGGCGAAGCTTTCTTCAATGATAAGATGCAACCAGTAATTGATGAGTTGAAGCAAAAGGGTTTGTTGCATGAGTCTCAGGGTGCTCAAGTCGTTGACATGGGTGAAGGTGAAAATCCAGCCTTGATTGTGAAGTCAGATGGAACCAGTATTTATTTGACACGGGACTTAGCAGCTGCCATTTACCGGATGAAGACCTACAACTTTGTCAAAATGTTGTACGTTGTTGGTAATGAGCAGTCACAACACTTTGTGGAACTGAAGACTGTCTTGAAGAAGATGGGCTATGACTGGGCTGATGAAATTCACCACGTGCCATTTGGTTTAATTACGCAAAACGGCAAGAAGCTGTCAACGCGTAAGGGTAACGTTGTTTTCTTAGACAAGGTCTTACAAGATGCTGTAGCACTTGCGCAGAAGCAAATTGAGCAGAAGAATCCAGACTTAGCAGAGCAAAAGCAAGTTGCGCATGATGTTGGTGTTGGGGCTGTCATCTTCCATGATTTAAAGAATGACCGGACAGATAACTTTGACTTCGACTTAGAAGAAGTTGTCCGTTTTGAAGGGGATACTGGTCCTTATGTTCAATACACAAATGCCCGTGCCCAGAGTGTATTGCGTAAAGCCGCAAAGATGGATCAAAAGCCAGATTTGGCTAACATGACTTTGGCAGATGACTGGTCCTTTAGTGTGGCTAAAGCCTTAGCTGATTTCCCTAGAATTGTTGCCCGCAGCAGTGAAAAATTTGAACCATCAGTTATTGCCAAGTATGCACTAGATTTAGCTAAAAAATTCAACAAGTATTATGCCAATGTCAAGATTTTGACCACTGATGAGCAAATTGCTTCTCGCCTTGCGCTAGTTGAAGCAACGTCAATTGTGTTAACAGAATCCCTTCGCCTTCTAGGAGTTAACGCACCAAAGGAAATGTAATTGAAAAATATTTTTCTAAAACAAGCGCTTACATGAAATAAAAGATTGTTCAATGATTAATTATTACGGTACAATATCAATGTAAGTTTATATAGGAGGTATTTTTAATGGCTTATTTAGATAATGGTAATCAGATCTTTAAAGACGCTCGTAAAAACCATTATGCAGTAGGTGCATATAACACTAACAACTTGGAATGGACTCGTGCAATTTTGCGTGCTGCTGAAGAAACTAGAACTCCAGTTTTAATTCAAGTTTCAACTGGTGCTGCTAAGTACATGGGTGGCTACAAGATTGTTAAGGACATTGTTGAAGACACAATGGACGCAATGAACATTTCTGTTCCAGTTGTCTTGAACTTGGACCACGGTGACTTCGAATCAGCTAAGGAATGTATCGCACTTGGATACTCCTCAGTTATGTTTGATGGTCACGCACTTCCAACTGACGAGAACTTAGCTAAGACTAAGGAAATCGTTAAGTTAGCTCATGAACGTGGCATTTCTGTTGAAGCTGAAATTGGTAAAATTGGTGAAAACCAAGGTGCCGATGGTGGTGAATTAGCATCTGTAGAAGACGCTAAGACATTCGTTGCTGCTGGTGTTGACAAGCTTGCTTGTGGTATTGGTAATATCCACGGCGTTTACCCAGAAGGCTGGAAGGGCTTGAACTTTGACCGTTTGAAGGAAATTGCTGACGCTGTTCCTGTACCACTTGTTTTGCACGGTGGTTCAGGTATTCCTGAAGATCAAGTTAAGAAAGCTATCTCACTTGGTATTTCCAAGGTTAACATCAATACTGAATTCCAATTGGCCTTCCAAGGTGCTACTCGTAAGTACTTCGAAGCTCACAAGGATGAAGATAAAGCTAACAAGGGTTACGACCCACGTAAGTTGTTATTGCCAGGTACTGAAGCCATTACTGATGCCATGAAAGAAATGATTGGCTGGCTTGGAACTCCTTCAATCGACGAAGAGCTTAAAAATGCTGCTTTTGACAGAAGCTCATTGAACGAAGAATAATTTTTAATAACCAATAAAAGTCCTATTTGACTAATTGAAGTCAAGTAGGGCTTTTTTTGATATAAAACATATCTAGCTAATTTTGAAAATGATTTTTCCTTGTGCTATATTAATAAAATATTAAAAAGAGGTGATTAATAAAATGAAAGTTAGAACTATTGCTGGTAAAATTGCGATAACCTTTTTAACATTTACCGTGTTTTTCACTTTGTTCCGTTCTTCAATGGCTGGGATATTTTCTTTATTTTATGCAAATAGCGGTATTCCTGATGCTCAAATTTCGGCAATTAAATCTTGGCAAAGTGTGGGAATTTTAGTGGGGATGCTGCCATCAGGATTCTTAGCAGATAAAATTGGTCGACTTAAGGTACTAAACCTGTCTGCATTAATAATTAGTTTTAGTTTCTTTTTATTGATAATAAATCCTTGTTTTATCATATTTTCTCTAGCGGAATTTTTGTATGGCATTGGCTTAGCATTTAATTCTGGAACTTTGCTAGCGTACATTACAGATTTACAAGAAATAAATCAAATTAAACCTAGTAGTAGATTGATGGGTCAGCAAGCAGCGCTTTTGAATATTGCTACGCTAATTGGTGGCAATATTGGAACGTGGCTGTTTGGTTTTAAAATAACGGCTCCTGTCTGGTTCGGCCTACTTGGTCTGGCTGTGTATCCATTGTTTGTCTTAATTTTTATTAAAGTCATGGGCTTTCATGATAATCGGGCACAGGCTTCTGCTAAGCACATTAATTTTCTTAAAGCAATAGCAGCAATCATTAGGAAAAAATCATTTTGGATTCTGTTTTTGGTTAATATTGGCTACGATTGCGGGACTCAATTTTTAATGATTTACTGGTCGATTATTTATGTTAAACAGTTTGGGTTTAACTTATCAATAGTCTATACGGCCTTTATGTGTGCGACGATTGGTGGAGCATGGGTATTTCAGCAAATGTCTGGACAAAATTTTACGAAATTAACCATTGCCAGTACATTGTGTATGATGTTGCTGCTATGCAGTAATTCTGCTTTCAGCAATCGGTACATACTTTTAGCTATTTTCTTGCTTGTTGAATTGTTGATGGGCCTAATATCTGGGCAAATTTCTGCTCTTAGCAATCGGGCAATTTATGGTGAAAATAATAAGTCGTTGATGTTATCTGTCGTTTCGTTCTTGGTGGAAATTATTGTCAGCTTGTCGCTAATTATTGATGACCAAATTATCGTAGCAAACAATAATTTAACCGTTATGTACTGGGTTTCAGCTGCTTACTTTGCCTTAATTTTATTAGCCGTACCATTATTGCAAAAAAGCGAGGGGGTAAAATGACCACAATTTATTTAATCAGGCATGGTGAACCTGACACAAGCGTGCATGATGACTGGACAAGACCGTTAACCAAGCTGGGACAGCAACAAGCAATAGAAGTTGCTGGCAAATTTGAAAACGTAACATTTACTGCTATTTATTCAAGTCCGTTTACCAGAGCGGTAGCGACAGTAACACCGCTATCGCGGCAACAAAATTTAGCAATCCAAACTAGCAATTCACTAATTGAGCGCAGAATGCCAGAGTGGTTCAGTAATGCAAAAGCTTTTCGTGAATACATTCAAAGACAGTGGCAGGATTTTACTTATACTGCAAAAGGCGGCGAATCTTTAGCAGAAGCACAGACAAGATATCTTGCTTTTTTAAAGAAAATACCTGAATCGGGGACTGTTGCAATTGGTACTCACGGAACAGTAATGAGTGTAGTCTATGATTCTTTACATCACGGCCAAGGCTTCAGTGCTTGGCAAAATTTACCGTATGCGGCGATTTTGCGCTTGAAAGTGACAAAGAAGCATCTGATTGCAGCAGATTTTATTTAATTACGATAATTCTCTTGACTCTGACCTTGCGTCAACCTCTATAGTTGTGAATAGGAGGTACCAATATTGATTACTAGCAAAAAAATTCAGGAACTAACGGGTCTATCTGCACGTACTTTGCGCTATTACGAACAGCTTGGACTGATTAAGCCCGAGCGGGATGCTGCGTCGAATTATCGGGTATATCAAGAAAATGATGTGACTACTTTACAGCAAATCCTTATTTTCAAAAAAATGGGCTTTAAATTGAGTGTCATTAAGGATATTTTACAAAATCCAGAATTTAATCTTGATGCGGCGCTAGAATTGCAAATGAAAATGCTGAATAAGCAAAAGCAAGAATTGGAGCAAGTAATCAATAATGTTAAACAAACTATTCAGGCAAGAAAAGGAGAAATCACAATGACAGATACAGAAAAATTTGCCGGACTAAAAGAAACATTATTGCAAGAAAATGAAGCAAATTATGGTGACGAGCTTAGGCAAAAATATGGTGAGCATACTTATGAAGCAGCTCAAGAAAAATTCACCAAAATCTCAGAGAGTTCATATCGCGGTTTAGTTAATAATGAAACAAAATTAATCCAAAACTTACATACTGTGCTGCTTAATCCAGAAAAAGAAGCAGAACTGAAAGAAAGTATTTTTGCAGAACATCAGGCTTGGCTTAAACAATTATTGCCGCAATATTCGACTAAAATTCATTTAGGAATTATTCAGCTCTACCAATGCGACAGCCGTTTTAGTGCGTATTATGATAAGCGAGCTGGTGCAGGTGCAACTGACTTACTAGTGAAGATTTGCCGATCATTTTTATCATAAAAAAATCTCCTTTTCTAAAATGGAAAAGGAGTCTTTTTAGTTTGCGCATCTTAAAATTTAAGTTTTTCTTGTGGCAGTTTAATCTGAACTTGATCAAAGGAAAACGGCTTAGTGAACGACATCTGGTAGGCAGTTAGGTGCAAGAATTCGTCTGGGCTGCAATCTGGATTATAGAGTGGGTCGCCGACAATTGGGCAGCCAATGGCAGCTAGGTGAACACGAATTTGGTGTGTTCGGCCGGTTTCAAGCTGCAATTTAATTAGAGCCTCGTTAGATGTTTGGCTTAAAACTTGATAATGGGTAATTGACGCCAGACCGTCTGCACTGACCATTCTCTTGCGTTGGTCACTTGGATCCTGACCAATCGGCAGAGTGATTGTGCTACTTGCCTGCAATTTTTCCGGGTGATTAACGACTGCCATGTACTCACGATGAAAAATTTTGGTAGTCAACTCGCGGTTAAGAATTGGCACAACCGCCGGATTTTTAGCGACTAGCAATAAGCCACTGGTTAACATATCTAGGCGGTGGACGACAAAGGGACTGAAGCCTAAGTAGGTGGCGCAATCATTTAGTGCCGTATCGGTTTCGGCTAAGTTGGGATGTGTCTTTTGCCCAGCAGGCTTATTAATCACAAGCACATCATGATCTTCATAAATAACGTCGGGCAGATTGCCACTAGCTGGATAAGTACCTTGCTCAGATTCAACGCAGTCCAGTTCTAATTCGATTTTGTCATTTGGGTAAACCAATTGGTTAAAATATCGATAATGGCCATTGACGCGGATTTTTTGCTCAATTCGTAAGAAATGACGCCACTTGCGCGGCACTAACAGCTGGCGTAACAAGTCACCAACAGAACATGGTTTGAGATTTTTGGGATAATTAAGTGTAAAATAATAGCTCATAAATATTTATTAAGTCTTTTTGTAAATAAAACTAATCCTCTTCTAATATGATACAATTTTAGGTGTTTCTAAAAGGAGCAGAATTTATGGACAATAATGAACCAAAGAAAAACGGTTTGAGTGGGGCGTGGCGTCGCTTTGATAACCGTTTTTATATCGGTCGCTGGATTATTTTAATCCTGCTTAGCGTGATCCTTTTGGTTTGTACGTATTATACCGTTAAAGTAAAAACTTCGAATATATCTAATTTAAAGGCCTCTTTGTCAACAACGACTGCCATTTATGATTATAAAGGTCAAAAGGCAGGGTCGCTGTATTCACAAAAAGGTTCCTTTGTCGAATATAATAAAATTTCGCCAAATGTCAAGAATGCCGTCATTTCGACTGAAGACCGGACATTTTGGACTAATCCCGGCTTTAGTATCAAGGGGATGGCTCGGGCTGGTTTAGGCATTGTTATTCATCATGGGCAAATTTCTGGTGGGGGGTCAACAATTACCCAGCAACTCGCCAAGAACGCGCTGTTAACGCAGCGGCAAACATTTTCGCGTAAATTAGAGGAACTGTTTTTTGCTATTGAGATTACGCACGTTTATTCTAAAAAAGATATTTTAACAATGTATCTTAATAATGCTTATTTTGGCAATGGCGTTTGGGGCGTGCAGGATGCTAGTAAAAAGTACTTTGGCAAGGATGCTAGTCAGCTGACTGCCAGTGAGGGTGCCACTTTGGCCGGGATTTTACGTAATCCTAGCCAATATAATCCGATTGACCACATGTCTTACGCACTTTCGCGGCGAAATTTAATTTTAAAGCTAATGGTTGAAAATAAAAAGCTCTCTCAATCAGAGGCTAAGATTGCTCAAAAGCAGGGCTTAACGCTGGTCGATGCTTACCATAATCAAGATGGTTACCGTTATCCGTACTTTTTTGATGCGGTAGTTGATGAGGCGATTAACCGTTATGGCTTAAAAGAAGAAGACGTGATGAACAAGGGTCTGAAAATTTATACGACATTGAACCAAAATTATCAGGGGCAATTGCAGGATAAATTTAGTCAGGACTGGCTCTTTCCACAAAATGCGGCAGATGGTGCCCAAACGCAGGGTGCCAGTGTTGTGATGGACCCAGCAACTGGTGCTGTGCGGGCAGTTATTGGTGGCCGCGGCAAGCACGTCTTTCGTGGTTATAATCGAGCAACGCAAATGAAGCGGCAGCCAGGGTCATCGATTAAGCCGCTGGTTACGTATGCGCCAGCACTGCAAGAGGGCTATCATTACGACTCCCAACTTTCAAATAAGCTGCAACGCTTTGGTAAGAATGGTTATGAGCCTCATAATGTTGATAATGGCTATTCTGACAAAATCCCGATGTACACGGCTGTAGCTCAGAGTAAGAATGTGCCTGCGGTTTGGCTACTCGACAAAATTGGCGTTGCCAAGGGTGTGCAGTCGGCTAGTAACTTTGGCCTCAAGGTGCCTAAGTCCGACCAGAACTTAGCTTTGGCCCTTGGCGGTTTATCTGGTGGTGTGTCACCATTGCAAATGGCTAGAGCTTACTCTGCCTTTGCCAATAAGGGGAATCTGCCAAATAGCTCGTACTTTATTACGAAGATAACTGATGCCAGTGGCAATGTCTTGGCTGAGAATCATAATCCGGGTACTCACCGCGTGATTTCAACTAATACTGCTAAAGAAATGACGACAATGCTACTAGGCGTTTTCAGTGGCGGGACAGCAACTTCGGCGCAGCCAAATGGCTACCGCGTTGCCGGAAAGACGGGTTCAACAGAAGTACCGAACTCGTATGGCTTTGGTACCAAGGACCAGTGGATTGTTGGCTACACACCAGATGTTGTCGTGGCAACCTGGGTTGGTTTTGATAAGACCAACAGGGAGCATTACATGCATGGCGTTTCGGAAACTGGCATTACGCGGCTTTATAAGGCCGAAATGGAAGGTATTTTACCGTATACCGCGCAAAATCAGTTTACTGAGAAGGCACCTAACCAAATTATTAAGCAAAATGGTGCTGGTTCAGATTGGACCAGTGGTCTTGGCGATAAAATTGAAAAAGGTTTTGGTTCGGCGAGTCAAAAGCTCAATGAATGGTATAATGATGTTAAGGGCCTAATTGGCCATTAATTTAGGAGGACTTTTTATATGGTAAACATCTACGACTCAGCTAATCAATTAGCTTCTGACTTGCAGAAAATCGACGAATACAAGGCTTTAGAAGAAGCAATTGACGGCGTTAAGAAGAACGCTGACAGTTCAGCCTTGTTTAAGGAAATGGACAAGATGCAAGCGCAAATTATGCAAGCCCAAGCTCAAGGTCAGGATATTGGCAAAGATATTCAAGACGAATATAAGCAATTGAACGAAAAAGTACAAAAGGATCCACAGATTTTAAAACTTTTGCAAGCAGAACAAGGTTTGTATAAGACAATTGATGATGTTCAAAAGGCAATTACTAAGCCGATTAATGATCTTTATGAAGGTCTTAGAAACTAGAAAAAATTATGAAATTTATCCACTTTGCGGATGCACATTTAGATAGTCCATTTTTGGGGCTATCTTTTTTGCCATCTAAGCGATTTTCTCAAATTCAACAAGCACCCAATCAGTCTTTAAGTAAGATTGTTGATCTCGCCTTAGCAGAACAGGTTGACCTCGTGTTAATTGCTGGCGATACCTTTGATAGCAGCCGGCCTAATCCCGGCAGTCAATTGTTTTTGGCTGACCAAATTAAGCGCCTGACAGATGCTCAAATTCAGGTAGTGATGATTTTTGGTAACCATGATCACATGCAGGCAGCAGATTTATTAGTGCCAGATAGTCCGTACTTTAAATTGCTGGGCGATGGTGAGCAGGTTGAAACTGTGTCTTGCCAAACTAGAAGCGGCTTTGACTACGATGTTAGTGGCTTTTCTTATCTTAATAATCACATTACTTCTGATCTCGTGCCGGATTTTCCTGCTAAAACTGCGCATTATACCTTTGGAATGATGCATGCTCAAGAAAAGGCGGGGCAAGCCAGTCAAAATGTTTACGCACCGTTTAATTTGAGCGAATTAAAAAATCTTAATTATGATTATTTTGCTCTTGGTCATATTCACTTGCGGCAAATTTTGTCAGAAACACCATTAATTGTTTACCCCGGTAATATTCAGGGCCGCCACATTAACGAATTAGGCGTTAAAGGCTGTTATCTAGGAATAATTAACGAGCAGACAAAGAAGACGCAAATTAAATTCATGCCAACTAGTCCAATTGTTTGGGCAAAAGCCACTTTGGCTTTAACTGCTGAAATTACGCCTAATGATTTACAGATGCATATTTTAGCAAGTCTTAAACCAGAAGCAACGACTTATTATAGCTTGCAAATTATTGGTGCCGAATATTTGAATGATCAAGAGCGGGAATTGGTGCAGGATACCAATTATTGGCAGGGGATTTCGCGAGAATTAGCTTTTGAGTCGCAATTAGTGGATGTGCGCTTCACTACTAACAGTCGCTTAGAAATTGCTGCTAACGACCAAGCTTATTTTACGCAAGCAGAAGAAGAGCTGTTTGAGCCGGAAACATTTTCTAAGTTAGGTCAAGACTGGATTAAAAAGGATGAATTGGCTGCTGAATTAGCACAAGATCCGCAATTTTTACAAGAGGTGAAGGATTTAGCTGCAGTTAAGCTGAACAATAATTTAAAGGGGATCAACGATGAAACTGATTAAGATAAAAATTATTAATTTTGGCCAGTTTTCAAATTTTGCCTTTGATTTAGCGGATGAAAATCTGAATGTCTTTTTTGGGGCCAATGAAGCGGGCAAGAGCACAGTTGTGGCCTTTATTAAGCAGATTTTGTTTGGCTTTCATTTGGGTAAACGCACCAGCGATTTTTTTGAAGATTACAAACCATTGGCGCGTGTCAGTCCGATGGGTGGCTCGCTATTTTTTACCGCGGAAAATGGCCAGCAGTTTGAAGTAGAGCGGTTGTATGCCAGCGGCAAGGGATCAAAATTGGGAACACTGACCGTTAAGTGTGACGGGCAAGTTGTTCCCGAAAGTGTCTTTTTTGATCAAATTAAAAATATTGACGGCGACTTTTATGCCGCAAGTTTTATTTTTAATCAAGATATGTTGGCTAAAGTAATTGACATTAGCCAGACTGATCTCTTAGAGCGGATTTATTATTTGGGTGCCGCTAGCAGCGATCAGCTCATCGACTTGCGAGACAAGTTTGCCAAAGCAGCGGATAAATTATTTAAGAGTCGAGGTTCACTGCCGCCGGTAAATAAGTTGTTGACGAAGATGCAGGAGCAAAGAACACAGCTAGACGAAACCGAGGGTGAATTTACTGATTATCAAGTCTTGGAGTCTAGCGCGCTTGAGCAGAAAAATTCACAAAAAAATAGTGAAGCTGAATTACATAAGCTGCAAAGTGAATTGAATCAGATTGAGCAGTTGCGTAAGCAGCTACCGAATTATCAAAAGCTGCAGGAATTGAAGCAGCAGTTAAAAGAGGTTAAGTTTGATCCTGAGCAGTATCAACTTGCACAAAAATTGGCCGTCCAGCAGCAGAATTTACAACAGACAATTTCTGGCTTAAGAAAGCGACTCACGCAGTTTACGGATATTGCCGAAAACGCTAGAGCAGCCAAATTGGTCCAGAAAAAGCCAGAATTACTGCAGTGGAAAGCAGAATATGCTTCATGTGTGCAAAAAGCACAACAGATTATGCAGGCTGAGCAGCAATTATTGGCGTTAACCCCAGATTTACAACAGATTATTGGGTTCGATCAAGAGGTAATTATTAAGTTGCAGCAAGATTATCAAGCATTACCATCCAAGCAGCCGGTAGTTCAAAGTGATAATCCAAATAATCGAATTTGGCTGGTGGCAGCTGGTGTTTTGGCACTCATTGGTGTGATTTTATTAGTTACTGGTCCACAACTTGTTGGCGGTCTTCTGTTAGTTCTTGGAATTATTGGTGCTGGCTGGGCTGTTAAGCAGCAAAAAGTGCAGGAGAATAGGCAAGCAGCTGTGCATGCAAAGCAAGCTAAAGTTAAGCAACTGCAAACTGCTTTTAGCCAAAAGTATCACCTTAATCCGGAAACCTTGGACTTGCCTAATTTGCTCAATCAGTGGCGGCAATATCAACTGCAGAAGCAAAATGAGCAGGCCAATCGCGAGCAGCTAGCTGATTTGCAAGAGCAAGTTGACCAATTAGCACGCGAATTGAGCATGGTTTTGAACCACAATGTGCCGACAGATTTTGCTGGGGTGATTGCCGCACTTGATGCACTGGCTGAACAAGAACAGCAGAAGCAGCATCAAGAAGAAGCTAAGGCAACAGTGGAAAGTAACTTGGCAGAAAATAATGCCGAGTTGCAGCAGGTCAATTTAAAACTGAAAGCTGCGTTGGCCGAAGCTGGGGTTAAAACTTTAGCTGATTATGAGCAACTGCAGATTGTCAAGCAGCAACAGGAAACAATTAAAACGCAGATTGCTGCATTAACGGCAAATTTGCAAGATGATTTACCACAACTGGCCCAATTTTTACAAGATGGACCAAAAGTACAGGCAAAGGAAACTGCTTTGCGGCAGAAAATCGCTGCAGCTGAAGAGCAAAATCATGCACTTCAAGGTCAGGTAGCCGAAACTAACGTTAAGATGGCTAATCTCGCAAGCTCGACGGCTGTCTTTACGGCTAAACAAGAACTGGCCAACACGCAGACGCTATTTCGCAACCAAAGTGCTGAATATTTAGCTAATTTATTTGCCAGCAAGTGGATTAGCCGCGCGTTAGACCTTGCCTCCAATGAACGTTTTCCAAAAATGTTAACCGATGCAAAAGAATATTTGCGACTGTTAACAAATAACCGGTATAATGATATTAAAATTGATAAAAAATTATCTGTCACACGAGCTGATGGTAAGACTATCAAGGTGAAATACCTCTCGCGCGGTACGCAGGAACAACTTTACTTTGCCTTAAAGCTGGCGTTTGTTCAGCAGGTTAAGGACCAAATTAATTTGCCAATCCTAATCGATGATTCATTTGTTAATTTTGACGATCAAAGAACGGGCCAAATTGAACAGCTTTTAAAGCAAATTGCACAAACTACGCAAGTTTTGATTTTTACGGCACAAACGAAATTAGTTGAGCAATTAAAGCTGCAACCGCTGACTTTTACGAAAGGAACCGAAAATGTTTAGACGCCTATTGGATTACAATGATGGTGAAGAATTAGAGTTAGTAGTTTTAATTAAAAATTCCCAGTTGCGCCACACCAAAAAGGGCAAGCTATATTTAGCAATGTCCTTTGGTGATAGCTCTGGAGAAATTCGTGGTAATTTTTGGGATGCCAATAATCAGGATGCGGCAACCTTTAGTGCTGGCACACTTGTTGAGCTCAATGGTAGACGCGAAGAATATCAAGATCAGCCGCAGATTAAAATTTATAGTTTACGAGTGGTTGGGCCAGAGGAGGGCTATGATTTGAAAGAATTTATCAAGTCAGCCCCCGAAAAGATTGCGGACATGAAGGAAGAAATCAACCAATATGTGTTTGAAATCTTAAATCCAACTTGGAACCGTATTGTGCGCTATTTACTGAAAAAGTGGGATCAGCGGTTCTTTGATTATCCAGCGGGTAAGAGCAACCACCATGCTGTTCGTGGCGGCTTAGCCTTTCATACGGTGTCGATGCTGCGGGATGCAAAGGGAATTGCAGATAATTACCAGCAGGTTAATCGGTCGCTGTTATACGCTGGCTGCATTTTGCATGATATGGGCAAGGTCTTGGAATTAACTGGGCCTGCTGCTACGCAATACACAACAGAAGGCAATCTTATTGGTCACTTGGTGTTGATTGATGAGCAAATTATGATGGCCGCACAAGACATGAAGATTGACACTGAGTCAGAAGACTTATTGTTGCTGCGGCACATGGTCTTGTCGCACCACGGTAAGTTTGAGTATGGTTCGCCAAAATTGCCAGCCTTGCTTGAAGCAGAATTACTGCACCGGATTGATGACATGGATGCGGCAGTTTATGCCATTACTAATGCCTTACAACATACACGGCCCGGCAGCTTTACTGACAATATCATGAGTCAAGGTGGACGCAAGTTTTATCGTCCTAAGGTTGATGAGCCATTAAGTAAGTCGCATAAGTTAGAATAAACAAAAAAGAAGTTCGCAAGCGAACTTCTTTTTTTATTGCTAATTTCAAATTAATTCTTTGAAGTAGAAACGTATGATGCCAAAACGTTCTTCAAGTCATTATCCTTGATAGAAACATCAGCCTTCTTCAAAACAGTTGCGATAACATCGCGCATTGTTTCTTGGTCTTGTGACATTGATTGGTAAATTTGGTTGTCAATTTCCTTCTTGTGTGAAGCAAATGAACCCTTAGCTGGGTGGTTAATCATCTTGATAATATGGTAACCATATTGTGATTTAACCGGAGTCTTAGTGATTTCACCAGTCTTCAATTGGAATGCTGCCTTCTTGAAGCCAGCATCTAAACTTGTGTCGGTTGAATCAAAGGCAGGCAACTTACCAGCGTTTGCTTTAGTACCAGTATCTGTTGAGTACTTCTTAGCCAAAGCCTTGAAACTCTTACCGGCTTTTAATTGGCTGATAATGTCTTCAGCAGTTGACTTCTTAGCAACTAAGATATGTTGAACAGTAACTTTAGGTTGATATGACTTCCAAGCCTTGTCTTCTTGACTCTTTGAAATCTTCTTGATGTCTTTCAAAGCTGCTTCGGAAAGCAAAGTAGTCTTCAAATTATCCTTAAAGCTTGATTCCGTCATGCCTTGTTGTTGTAAAACAGCGCTAAATTGAGAACCGTATTGCTTCTTGTAGTTGTCAAATTGCTTGTTAACTTGGCTCTTTGAAACTTTACTGCCGTATTGTTGATCCAAAACATGGTTGATAATCATGTTAGCCAAAGCTGATTGACCAGCTTGGGACTTCTTCATTTCGTTGTAGTAATCATTTTGAGTAATCTTACCACCCTTATATGAAGCAACAGTTTTACCGCCATTAGAACAAGCAGCAGTTGATAATGCAATTCCAGCTACAGCGATTACTGCGGCTGCCTTTTTCAAATATTTTTTCATAAAATAGATTCTCCACATCCTTAATAAATTAAGTCATCGACAACTAATATAACATAAATTAGCTGGCAGCGTTTTTAATTTTTCTATTTTCACAGAAAATTCAAACTTTCTTTACTATTTTTTTGCTTTAGTGTTCAAATCGTCAGTTAACTCGTCACTTTGGCCCTTTAAATCCTCGACTAGGCGGACCAATTTTGCTTGATAATATTCAATATCATTTTGCAAGGAGATAATTGCCTGTTGCGTCTCGGGAATAACCTCAGTTAGTCTTTTTTTAGCTTCCTTTAAATTAGCGACAGACGAAACGAGACTATTGGTGTCTTCTACAGTACCATCAACTTCACGCTTAATTGGTGCGCCGTACCTAGTGCCTTCATCGTCGGTCAATATTGATAAGATCATGCCAATGGCTGCACCAGCAGCAATACCTAAACTAAAATGTTTCATAATTTACTCCTTAAAATTGGGCTTTAATTTCGTCAGCAATCTTTTGGTAATCAGCCTCTGTATACTGGTCCGCATTGTTGCGTGTGGCAAGCTTAAGACCGTCGCCTTCGAACCGGGGAACAAAGTGGATGTGTGAGTGCATCACAACTTGGTTGGCGCTACTACCATTATTGGTGTTAATGTTCATGCCAGTAATTTTAGGGTCAAACTTTTTGATTGCATTGGCAATTTCTGGGATATATTGCAAAAAGCGCCGCGCATCTTCTGATGTGTAATCAAAAAAGTTGGTAATGTGCTTTTTGGGAACCATCAAGGTGTGACCAGGGTTTACTTGTGATAGGTCAAGGAAAGCCTTGACGTCATCATTTTCAAAAACAGTGTAACTAGGAACGTCACCACGGATAATTTTACAAAATAAACAGTCTTCATCTAATTCATTCATTTTCATACCTCTTTTATTTCAAAATTTAGTTTCTTTTAATATCATGCTATCATATAAAATGAGTAAATTCATTAAAAGAAAGACAGGAAATATGGTTCTGAAAATTGAGCACTTAACTGGCGGCTACACGGGCGTGCCAGTAATTAAAGATATTAACTTGGAGATTAAGCCGGGCGAGGCTTTGGGATTAATCGGGCTAAATGGTGCGGGAAAGTCCACAACAATCAAGCATTTGTTGGGTTTATTAAGACCGCAAAAGGGGACAATCAGTCTTAATGGTGTGGAACTAACTAAGCAGCCGACACAGTTTAAGCAAGAGGTTGCGTATATTCCAGAGACGCCAGTTTTATATCCAGAATTAACTTTGGCGGAGCATTTGGAATTGACGATGCTCTCCTACCAGCTGATTCCGCAAACGGCTTGGGAGCGAGCAGAGGAATTATTAAAATTATTCCGCTTAGATGACAAGCTGGATTGGTTGCCGATTCACTTTTCAAAAGGAATGAAACAAAAAGTAATGATTGTGACGGCCTTTTTAGCTGATACCAGCTTATTGGTGATTGATGAGCCGTTCACTGGGCTTGACCCGTTAGCCGTTGCCAATTTGATCGACTTAATTAAAGAGGCAATTGCTGACGACAAGATGGTCTTGATGACGACCCACGTTTTGGCAGACGCAGAACAGGCAATCTCCAACTATGCGGTTTTAAATAACGGCACAATTGAGGTTATCGGCAGCCTTGATAAAATTCGGGCACATTATGGTTTGAAGCCAAGCGATGCTTTTGATAAACTTTATCAAGTTTTGAATCAGGAGCAGCACCATGCGTAGATTGGCTCAAATTCGACTTCAGCATAATTTACGGCAGTCGCTCAAATATTTAATGTTAGTTTTCAATGACTTTTTTATCTTAGCGTTAATTTTTCTCTTTGGTGCCTTGATGTATTGGTATGCACAAAGCATGAAGACAATTCCGCAAGGATTATGGTTTTACCGGCCACTAGTTGCGGTTTTATTATGGCTGCCGTTATTAACCGGCAACCTAGTTACACTCCTGCAGCATGCAGATTTACAATTCTTATTGCCGCAAGATGAGCAGATGAACTTGTATTTAAGTCCTTTAGTCAAGTACAGTATGGTACTGCCAACATTATTAATTGCGTTGCTGGCAGGCATTTTATTTCCGTTTGCAACAATTAAGGCGGGCCTAGCGCCAGTAAGTTATTGGGAATTTGCAATTGTTGTGTGGCTTGGTAAGATTTTACAATTAAAAATCACCCAGCAAAATCTTTATTTTGGCCGGAAAATTTCATTAGTTCTAGTTAACTTGGCATTATTAATTGTTCTGTGCTTAGCAATAATGCAACCTGTGTTAATTAGGCTATTGCTGGTTTTATTAGTGGCTGGCGTTATTGCAATGCATTTTTTCTTGGAACGGAAAACATTATTTGATTGGCGTTATGCTGTAGCTCTAGAAGAAAAACGCAAAAATCGGGTCTATACAGCCTTTAGCATGTTTACTGATGTCAAAGAAAAGCAGGTTACTATCAAGCGGCGCAAGTACCTGGACTTTTTGTTGCCGCGGTCACTTAAAAGCGAAAATCCTAACCGCTTTTTATATCGGCGGTCGCTATTGCGCAATCCGGAAAATTTAAATTTATTGGTGCGAATGACCGCTTTTGCAATTCTTATCTCATGGCTTGTCCAAAATTGGGCGTGGGCGCTTGGATTATCATGCCTAGTAATCTTTTTAACGGCTTATCAATTGTTACCCATGGCTGACGAGTTTGATAATAATATTATGTATCGCGTGGCACCAATTCTGCGCCAAAATCGAGGCCACGACTTAATTGTTGCCTTAAGGTTGCCAATGTTATTACAATGGTTGTTGATTAGCGCGTCATGGCTGCTATTATTGCCATTTAACTTACAGTTGCTGGAGGCAATTGCTTTACTAATTTGCTTTAGTGGTTTGATTGTGCAGCTGTATCTACCATATAAGATTAAGAAGAGGAAGATTTAATAAATGAGATTACGAAATAAGCCGTGGGCTGTAGAGTTAGTGAAGAACCATCCAGAGAGTGTTCTTGATCGGCCAGACCCAGAAGTAAAGATTGACTGGGCAAAGCGGTTCCCTAAGCCTGAACAACCTTTAGAAATTGAAGTAGGCTCAGGGAAAGGCCATTTTATTACCACTTTAGCCGAGATGCACCCAGAGAAAAATTTTGTGGCAGTTGAATTGCAAATTACGGCTGCTGGCATTATCTTGCGCACAAAGCTTGATAAGCAATTAGATAATTTGCAAATTTTGTGTGCCGATGCGGCAGCAATTGATGCGTTTTTTGCTCCAAACTCAACAGATGTCATTTACCTTAACTTTAGCGACCCGTGGCCAAAGACGCGTCACGAAAAACGCCGCTTGACATACCAATCATTTTTAAGTAAATATGAAAAGGTCTTGACTGACGCAGGCCAGATTGAGTTCAAAACGGATAATGCTGGGTTATTTGCGTACTCATTGCAGAGTATGAATAATTACGGGATGCACTTTGACTTTGTGTCCGTTGATTTACACCATGAGGCTGAAGAAATTGTGGCGCAAAATGTGGAAACAGAATATGAACATAAATTTGCTGCTAAAGGTAATCCAATTTATGCTCTTCATGCCGATTTTGGAGTAAAATAGTTAAGTATTGAATAACAATAAAAGAGGTTTTACTGATGGAACAAATTAAAGAATTAACTCAAGAAAAATTAACTGAAATTACCAAAAATGGTCGGACTGTCTTGGAATTTTCTGCTGATTGGTGCCCAGACTGCCGCTTCTTAGACCCATTTATGCCTGCGATTGAGCAAGATTTTGCCGATAGCAAGTTTTATCAAATTGACCGCGATGGTTCAATTGATTTGGCTAAAGAATTAAATATTATGGGAATTCCTTCATTTGTTGTCTACCAAGATGGCGCAGAAATTGGTAGACTAGTAAATAAGGATCGCAAGACTAAAGACGAAGTTGAGGACTTTTTGCGGTCACTCGACTAATGAAGGAGATAATTTAATGATTACTAGTATTAATAAACGCAGTTACCCTAACACCTTAATCGTGATTTTGGGTCAAGATAACGGTAAGAGTGAATACGTCCAAAAGGGTGACATTACCCAAGTTATTGATGAAAAGGGCAACGTTACTGGTTATAACTTTTTTAATGTTGACCAAGTAATTGACTACGACCAATTGCCAGATGGCCAAGTTAAGTTAACTGCTGATGACTTAACTGCTTTGAATAAAAAATTGGCAGAAGCAGGCTTTGACACTGAATTAGCTTACGGCAAGCCAACACTTGTTTACGGCTTTGTTAAAACTTGTGATAAGCACCCAGATTCCGACCATTTGCACGTCACAACAATTGAAGTTGGCGATGGCGAGGAACACCAAATCGTTTGTGGTGCCCCTAATATTGCTCAAGGGCAAAAAGTTGTTGTTGCCCTTCCTGGTACTTTAATGCCTAATGGCCAACAAATCTGGCCTGGCGACTTACGCGGTGTTGCTTCATACGGCATGATTTGTTCAGCTCGCGAACTAGGCTTAGAGCATGCAGAACAAAAGCGCGGGATTATGGTTGTCCCTGATGACTTTACAGTTGGTGCTGCTTTTGAACCAGAAAAATGCGATGAATTGCTAGCTAGCGGCAAGATTAAGTTATAATCTGCAAAAGACCTTTTTCGTAAAGGTCTTTTTTTCTTTTAAAAAATTTCTTTAGCTTGCTTGTAGCCCTGCTCTTTTGTCTTCAATAATGGTAAAATAATAAACGATTATTGAATAAAATTTGGAGCAAATGAAATGTTAGATAAGAACAAACAAATTTGGTTTATTGGAATTAAGGGTACAGGAATGGCTTCCTTAGCATTATTGCTGCACGACTTGGGCTACAATGTGGCCGGCAGTGACATCACGAAGTACACCTTTACTCAAGTACCGCTGGAAAAGGCTGGGATTGAAGTTGCTGATTTTGCGGCAGCTAATATTAAGCCTAGTGGTCAAGTGATTGTTAAGGGTAATGCTTTTAAAAATGATAATGTGGAAGTGAAAGCATGTGAGGACCAAGGGATTGCTTGGCAGAGTTACCCGGACACAGTTGAGGAAATTGTTGCTATGCATACCAGTATCGGTATTTCTGGAACGCACGGAAAAACTTCAACTACTGGATTATTAGCTCATGTGCTTGGTGAAGCTGCACCGACATCTTATTTAATTGGTGATGGCGAGGGCAAGGGAGTTCAGGATTCACGCTTCTTTGTTTATGAGGCCGATGAATACCGCCGCCACTTCTTGGCATACCATCCAGATTATCAAATTATGACTAACATCGACTTTGATCATCCTGATTATTTTAAAGACCAAGATGATTACACCTCTGCCTTCCAAACGGCAGCCGATCAAACTAAGAAGGGGCTCTTTGTCTGGGGTGGCAACAGTCGTCTGCAAGCATTGAAGACCAGTATTCCTAAGTACACTTATGGTTTTGATGATCGTGATGACTTCCAAGCTGTGAACATTGAACGGTCAACTACTGGTTCAACCTTTGATGTGTTGGCTCATGGTGAAAACATCGGTCGCTTCACTGTTCATTTGTTTGGTGACCATAACATTTTGAATACAACGGCAGTTGTTGCGGTTGCGCATACTGAAAATATTCCGTTAAAAGATATTCAAGAAGGCTTATTAACTTATCATGGTGCTAAGCGCCGCTTTACCGAAACTGATTACGGCGACATTAATGTGATTGATGATTACGCCCACCACCCAACCGAGATGCGGGCTACCATTCAAGCAGCGCGCCAAAAGTTCCCGGGTAAACGTCTAGTTGTTGTCTTTCAACCGCACACATTTTCTCGGACTAAAAAATACGCTAAGGATTTTGAAGAAATCTTGCGTGGTGTCGACAAGGCTTACGTAACTCCAATTTATGCTTCAGCTCGTGAAAGTGCCGGTGATATTTCCAGTGAAGACTTGACCGCACAAATTCCGGGTTCTGAGGTAATTGATTTAGCAAATATCGCTGATTTAACCCAAAATCATGACAGCGTGATTATCTTCATGGGTGCTGGTGACATTCCAAAATACGAGGATGCCTTCGCTAAATTATTGCAAAAATAAAATTAACTAAGAAACTAGTTGCAACGCGACTAGTTTTTTTAAACCATAATTAAGTCAGTAACCTGCTAGAAGCCGCTAAAACTGTTAGAATGGTATGTGAATTAACTGACGATTTAATAATGAGGAGAACTATGGCTGATCAAAAATTACTTTTAATTGATGGTAACTCTGTTGCCTTTCGTGCGTTTTATGCACTTTATCGGCAGCTCGAAAACTTCAAAAACGCTGAAGGTCTGCACACTAATGCCATTTATGCTTTTAAAAATATGCTGGATGTTTTGTTAAAAGACGTTAAGCCAGATTATGTTTTGGTTGCCTTTGATGCCGGCAAGACAACTTTTAGAAATAAAATGTATGGCGACTACAAGGGTGGTCGGCAAAAGACGCCACCAGAATTATTGGAGCAGCTGCCATATATTCAGGAACTACTGCATGATTTGGGAATTGCCACCTACGAATTGAAAGATTATGAAGCCGATGATATTATCGGTACTTTTGCGCGTCTTGGTGAAGAACAAAACATGACGGTGACGATTGTTACTGGGGACAAGGATTTGACTCAGCTAGCTTCAGAAAAGACGACAGTCATGGTAACTAAGTCTGGAGTTTCAGACCTCGAAGCCTACACTCCTGAACATATGAAGGAAGTTAATGGTGTTACACCAACTGAGTTCATTGATATGAAGGCATTGATGGGTGATAATTCCGATAATTATCCTGGGGTAACCAAGGTTGGACCAAAGACGGCTTCACGCTTAATCCAACAATATGGTTCGGTTGAAGGACTTTATGAGCATGTCGCCGACATGAAGAAGTCCAAGTTAAAGGAAAATCTGATTAATGATCAGGACAAGGCATTTTTAGCTAAAAAGTTGGCGACAATTGACCGTGATAGTCCAGTAACCATTAATCTGGCAGATGTTAAGTGGCAAAAGGTTGATCAGGATAAGTTGCGGCAATTTTACGAGAAGATGAATTTTCGCAAATTTTTAAGTCAACTAGATGCCGCTGCTACTGGCGATGATGATGCCACTAAAGAAGAAATCAAGATTGACTATGTTGAACTGACTAAGGAGCAATTAGAACAAATTAAGGTTGACGAGCAGTCGCCTGTTAGCTTTTATTTGGGGATGCTAGGTGCTAATTATCACTTGGCTGACTTTGTCGGTTTTGCTCTTAAAATCGGTGAGCAAACTTATGTCAGTCGTGATATTGAGCTTCTGCAAACTCAGCCGTTAAAGCAACTTTTGGAAAATGCTCAAATTAAGAAGGATGTCTTTGACCTTAAACGGACAATGGTTGGCCTTAATCGGCTAGATATTCATGTTCACGGGATTGATTACGACATGCTTCTAGCATCGTATTTGGTAAATAATGAAAACAACTCCAATGACATGGGTGAAGTTTGCCATTTGTATGGTGACTATTCTGTTAAGAGTGACTTTGAAGTTTATGGTAAGGGCAAAAAGGAACACATTCCTGACGACGACCAGATTTTATTCAGTCACTTGGCCAGCAAGGCGCAGTCGATTGTTAGGTTGAAGGATGAATTGCTCAAGCGCCTTAAGGATCATGAGCAAGATGACCTGTATGCTAGCATTGAAATTCCGGTAGCGCGCGTTTTAGCGGTGATGGAAATGAACGGCATTAAGGTGCAAGCTGGTACTTTAATTCAATTGCAAAATGAGTTTGCGGTGGAATTGCAGGAACTGGAGAACAAAATTTACCAAGAAGCTGGAGAACGTTTCAACCTCAACTCGCCTAAGCAATTAGGGCACATTTTGTTTGAAAAGATGGGTTTGCCGCCAATTAAAAAGACTAAAACTGGTTATTCCACTTCGGTTGATGTTTTAAATCAGTTAAAAGAGCAGAGCCCGATTATTGACGAGATTTTGACTTACCGGCAAATTGCCAAAATTCAGTCAACTTACGTCAAAGGATTGCTGGATGTGATTCAAAAAGATGGCCGCGTTCATACACGTTACTTACAAACGTTAACGGCAACAGGTCGGCTGTCTTCAGTTGATCCTAACTTGCAAAATATCCCGACGAGAACCGAAGAAGGTAAGCAGATTCGCAAGGCGTTTGTGCCAAGTACTCCTGACGGCTACATTTTCTCTTGCGATTATTCGCAAATTGAATTACGGGTATTGGCGCAGGTTTCTGGTGATGAGCACATGCAAGAAGCATTCAAGACTGGGTATGATATTCACTCACACACCGCGATGAAGATTTTCCATTTGGATTCTCCGGATGAAGTTACACCATTGATGCGTCGCCGGGCTAAGGCCGTTAACTTTGGGATTGTTTATGGCATTTCCGATTACGGTTTGTCCAAGAATTTGAACATTAGCCGCAAGCAAGCCAAAGAGTTTATTGATAATTACTTTGAGCAATATCCGCAAATTCGCGATTATATGGACAAGGCCGTCCAAGAAGCGCGTGAAAAAGGCTACGCCGAAACAATCATGCACCGCCGCCGTTATTTGCCTGACATTCATGCCAAGAACTTCAATGTGCGGTCATTTGCGGAAAGAACCGCGATTAATTCGCCAATTCAGGGGTCAGCTGCCGATATTATTAAGATTGCCATGATTAACATGCAACAAAAGTTAGATGAGTTGCACCTTAAGACCAAGATGGTGGTGCAGGTGCACGATGAATTGATTTTTGATGTTCCTAAGGATGAATTAGAAACAATTAAGAAGATTGTCCCGGAAGTGATGCAGTCAGCAGTTCGACTTGATATTCCGCTGATTGCTGACTCAGGTTGGGGCCATAATTGGTATGATGCAAAGTAAGGAGATAGATTAATGCCAGAGATGCCAGAAGTTGAGACAGTGCGCCGCACCTTGCTCCCCTTAATTAAAGGAAAAACAATTAAACAGGTAACACTGTGGTATCCCAAAATTATCGCTAGTGATCCCGCTGAATTTGTTAAACAAGTTGCAGGGCAGCAGGTTTTAACGATTGATCGCTATGCCAAATATTTATTAATTCGCTTAAGCGGCGATTTGACGATTGTGTCGCATTTGCGCATGGAAGGTAAATATCGACTGACAACGGTTGCTGCATCCAAGGATAAACATGATCACGTGCAGTTTGCCTTCACTGATGATACGGCGCTACGCTATAATGACGTGCGCAAATTTGGGCGGATGCAGTTAGTAGCAACTGGAACCGAGCAGGTAGTTACTGGAATTAGCAAGTTAGGCTTTGAGCCGAATTCTGCCGCCTTTACGACGGAATTTTTAGCAGCAGGTCTTGGCCGTAAGAAGAAAAATATTAAAAGCACCTTGCTTGATCAGACCATTGTGGCGGGTTTAGGCAATATTTATGTCGATGAAGTTTTATGGGAAACCAAAATTCACCCGTTAAGTATTGCTAGTAAAATTCCTAAAAAGAAAGTGGCCGAGCTGCATGATAACATTAACAAATTGATTGCCTTAGCGATTACAAAACGGGGTACTACTGTACATACTTATCTTGATGCCAATGGCGAAACCGGCGGCTTTCAAAAAATGCTGCGAGTTTACGGTCATCAGGGTGAGCCATGTGCGCGTTGCGGCAGTCCGCTCGAAAAAATCAAGGTTAATGGTCGCGGTACTACTTTTTGTCCTAAGTGCCAGGTGGTCTACAAATGACATTAGTGTTGGGCCTAACTGGTGGTATTGCTAGTGGTAAGAGCACGGCAGATGCCTTTTTTAGAAAACAGGGGCTGCCAATTATCGATAGCGACTTAATTGCTCATCAAATTTTAAATGTTGGCGAAGATGGCTATCTGCAAGTTGTGCAACATTTTGGCAAAAAGTTTTTAAATCCAGATCAGACAATTAATCGGCATCAGCTTGGCAAAGTGGTGTTTAGTAATCCTGAGCAGCTGAAAATCCTGAATAAAATTACTCATCCATTGATTTTTCAAACAATTCAGGCTAAAATTACGCAAAATAAGCAAGCTGGCAAGCAATTAATCATTGTTGATGCTCCGGTCTTATTTGAATCAGGCGGTCAAAAATACTGCGATCAAACTTTGCTAATTGCAATTCCCGAAGAAATGCAGATTGAGCGGCTAATGCAGCGTGATCAATTAACACGCCAGGCGGCACTAAATCGGATTAAAAGTCAGATGCCACTTGCACAAAAAATCAAGTTGGCCGATTATGTAGTTACAAATACTGGTACAATAGAAGAACTAGAAGCCAAATTGGCTGAGTTGTTACTTAAGTTAAAAGGAGAGAAGAATGGAATGTCCTAATTGTCGGCAAAATGCCTCACGTGTCATTGATTCTCGGCCCAGCGATGAAAACCGGGCGATTAGACGTAGACGTGAATGTGAAAATTGTGGCTTTCGTTTTACAACTTTTGAACGTGTTGAAACGACCCCGTTGTTAGTTATTAAAAATGATGGTACAAGAGAGCCATTCAGTCGCAAAAAGATTTTGCATGGTGTGATGGCTGCTGGTCAAAAGCGCCCGATTACTAGCGCGCAATTTGAGCAGCTGGTTGATCATGTTGAAAATAAGGTGAGAAAACAGGGCGTTAGTGAGATTTCCTCAAAGAAAATCGGTCAAATTGTGATGGATGAGCTGGCCGATATTGACGATGTTGCTTACATTCGTTTTGCTTCCATTTACCGGGAATTTAAAGATATGTCCAGCTTTATGAAGACCATGGAAGACATGATTGCTAAACGTGAGGAGAAGGGAACTACTGATGTTTGAGACCTCTAATCCCAAACAGCCCTTTTTTATCATTAATCGGGTGACGGTTTTTCCGCAGGATTTGCAAGTTTTGATTAAACTTTACCAGCCGCTAATTGGTGCTAGTGGGGTTGCTCTTTATTTAACGCTAATGGCAGACTACGATGCTGCGGCAATTTTGTCAGATAGCAAGGGCATCTACCATCTGCAGGAGCAACTTGATTGCAGTTTGAAAGAATTGTTTCAGGCGCTGCATAAGCTAGAGGCAGTAGGATTGGTTAAGACCCGCATTATCAAGAATGAAATCATGGGGCAAGTGCTGCTGTTTTCTTTAAACCGCGTACCTGGCAGTAGTGAGTTTTTCGCGACCGCGTTACTTGCGAGCTTGTTAAAAGAAAAAGTTGGTGTGACAACTTTTCAGCGATTAAGCCATTTATTTGCGCAAGAAAATAAGCGCAGTGAGAACCAGATTAACGGTGTGCAAACCGCTAAGGATGTTTCTGCCTCGTTTATGGATGTTTTTCGCTTGCCAGATGAGGAAGCGATTAGTCCGTCGTTTGATGTTCAACAAGCTGCACAGGAAAATCAAGTTAAGCAGGCTGCGACAGCGAGTGTCAACGAGCAGGATCAAATTGACTGGCAGTTTATGAAAGAACAGTTTGAAATTTACCAGATTGCGGCTAGTGAAATTGATAAAAATCGTCCAGCTATCCGGGGAATAATGCGTACTTATGGCTTGTCAGAGCAGGAATTTGTGGATGAAACTTTGCCGTGTTTGCATGACAGTTATCAGCTTGATATGCCGTTAATTAAGCGCACCATTGCAGAAAATATTCACGCAGAGGGCACGCGGAAAAACCTGCAGCAAACGCAGGATCCACAAGCGACAATTCAGGATAATTCCAGTTTGAGTTTGCGTGACCAACGAATTTTGCAGTTGGCACAGACTAAGTCGCCGGCCCAATTTTTGTATCGCCTAAAAACCGATAAGCATGATTACGTTGATGCCAGTGAGTATAAGGTGCTGGATAATTTGTATAATCAAAAGGATATTCCAGCGGAATTGCTTAATATTTTGACGTATGCCTGCTTGAATAGTGGGCCATCTGTGTCTTACCGCTTGGCCAATACGATTTTGCATGATTGGCTGCAGCATGGCGTTAAGACTGGTAGTCAAGCTTTGGAATATATGGAGAAACGCCAGCAAAAGAAGAGTTATTACCCTCGTTATTCGACAAAACCTAAACGGGTCGAAAAGGGGACTGACTGGAGTAAAAAGACAGCAACACAAAGTACTGATGTTTCTTCCGCTGACTTGAAGAAGTTCTTTAAGGACTTAGAAGATAAAAATGGCATGAAGTAGGTGAGATTATGCAATCAATCGGTGATATTATTAATAATTTAAATCCAGAAATTGCTAAAAAGCATAATTTGGCGCAAATTTACCAGCAGGTTTTGGCGGATAGAAATGTGCAGCAGTTTTTGAACCAGCACAAAGATCAAATTACGTCCGAAATGATTAAGAAGAGCTGGTCGAATTTATACGAATATTACTTGGCACAGCACAAGCAAGACCCCGTAACAGCGGGTTATCGACCAGAATTGTTCTTAAATCATCATGCAATTGATTTGCGTTATGTACCCGATGAAAGCAAAATTGAACAAAACTTGCGTGCTAATACCAAGAAGCATTTGCATTTGATTAATTTGCCGGAAACGTTGCATGATGTGCGTCTTAGTCAAGTGGATGATACAGCTGCGGGACGTGGACCAGCGTTAGCAGCTATTGGTAAGTTTTTGGCTGGCTATTCCCAAAATCCCCACCAACAAGGGCTGTATTTATCAGGAAGTTTCGGCGTTGGTAAGACATACTTACTAGCTGGAGTAGCCAATTCGGTTGCAGCGATGGGCAAGCAGGTGGTCTTTTTACACGTGCCAACATTTATCGCTGGTTTATCCAGTCATTTTGAAGATAATAGCTTGCAAAAAGAAATTGACCGCGTGAGTCAGGCTGATGTATTACTGTTAGATGATATTGGTGCCGAAACTCTGAGCCAATGGTCGCGTGATGATGTCCTAGGTGTAATTCTGCAGGCGCGGATGGATAATGTTCTGCCGACATTTTTCTCGTCGAATTTTGCGATGGCTGACTTGGAAGACCATTTTAAAGAAACTAAGAATGCGCTCGATCCAATTAAGGCCAAACGCCTGATGGAACGGGTGCGGACACTGGCTAAAGAAGTAGTCGTGTCGGGACCTAATCGCCGGCATTAATTTATTTTTAATCAAATTCTATTAAAAAGTTCTTGCATTTAAACGTCGTTTGCGTATAATTAAGTGCAATGAATGAACATGATGTTGCTTACCTCAGAGAGAAGGACGCTTTTCTGGAAGTCTTTCATGAGCAAGACCCCACTCATTCTACTAATAAAGGTTTTAACAAAGGCTGGATTCCATTATCGATCTTAAGAGAGGGTTAGAGATACTCTAATCTATTTGGGTGGAACCGCGCTAATATACGTCCCAGTGCTTAATTGCACTGGGACTTTTTTTGTTTATGGAGGTAAACATGAGTTTTTCAATTACTTTGCCTGACGGATCAAAACGTGACTATAACCACGCTATTTCAATTGCTGATTTGGCACATGATATTTCAACTTCACTTGGGAAGGCTGCAATGGCCGGAAAAGTTAACGGCGAATTGAAGTCAGTTGATTACGAATTAAATGACGATGCAGAAGTAGCAATTATTACTGATAAAGATGAAGATGGTTTGAACGTTTTACGTGCAACTGTTGCCTTTGTCTTTGAAGCAGTTGCTAAAAAGGCTTATCCAGAATTGCGCTTAGGTGAACATGCTGCAGATAACGATGGCTTTTTCGTTGATACTGATAAGGCAAACCAAATCAAAATTAGTGAATTACCACAATTAGAAAAGGCTATCCAAAAGGCCGTTAAGAGCGGCGCTAAGATTGAACAAGTAGAGATGCCTAAGAGCGAATTAGAAGACATCTTCAAAGATGACAAGTTCAAGTTGGAATTATTGCAATCTGAACCAAGTGACGCTGTTGCAGCATATAAATTAGGCGACTTTGTTGACTTTGGCTTTGATGCACTTTTGCCAAATACTGGTAAGATTAAGCAGTTTAAATTGCTCAGCGTTGCCGGTGCTTATTGGCAAGGACAATCTTCTAACCCAATGTTGCAAAGAATTTCAGGAACTGCCTTTTTCAAGAAGGCTGACCTTGATGCCGACATCAAGCGCCGCGAAGAAATTAAGGAACGCGACCACCGGACAATCGGCCGTGACCTTGACCTGTTCTTCGTTGACCCTAAGGTTGGTGCTGGTCTTCCTTACTGGATGCCAAAGGGTGCAACTATTCGTCGCGTAATTGAACGCTACATCATTGATAAAGAAGTTGCTCGCGGGTACCAACACGTTTACACTCCAGTATTGATGAACTTGGATGCTTACAAGACTTCAGGTCACTGGGCACACTACCGTGATGACATGTTCCCACCAATGGACATGGGCGACGGCGAAATGCTCGAATTAAGACCAATGAACTGCCCATCACATATCCAAATTTACAAGCACCATATCCGTTCATACCGTGAATTGCCAGTTCGAATTGCTGAACTTGGGATGATGCACAGATATGAAAAATCCGGTGCTTTGTCAGGCTTGCAACGGGTTCGGGAAATGACTTTGAACGATGGTCACACTTTTGTTACCTTAGACCAAGTCAAAGACGAATTTGCTAGAACTTTGCAATTAATCATGGATGTCTACAAGGACTTTGACATTACTGATTACTACTTCCGTCTTTCATACCGTGACCCGAAGAACACTAAGAAATACTTCGCAAACGATGAAATGTGGGAAAGAAGTCAATCAATGCTTAAGGGTGCCATGGATGACATGGGTCTTGACTACGTTGAAGCTGAAGGTGAAGCTGCTTTCTATGGTCCTAAGCTTGATATTCAAACTAAGACTGCTTTGGGTAGTGACGAAACCATGTCAACGATTCAACTTGACTTCATGTTGCCAGAACAATTTGATTTAACTTACGTTGGTCAAGATGGTGAAGAACATCGTCCAGTTATGATTCACCGTGGAATTGTTGGTACGATGGAAAGATTTATCGCCTACTTAATCGAAATTTACAAGGGTGCCTTTCCAACTTGGCTTGCACCAGTTCAAGCAGAAATTATTCCAGTTAACCTTGATGCTCATGGCGATTACGCTAAGAAGGTTCGCGACGAACTCAACAAGCGCGGCTTCAAAGCAGAAGTTGACTTTAGAAATGAAAAATTGGGTTACAAGATTCGTGAAGCTCAAACCCAAAAGGTTCCTTACACTCTTGTTTTGGGTGATAAGGAAATGGCAGATAACAGCGTTAATGTTCGTCCTTACGGTACTGACAAGGAGATTGCCAAGAGTTTAGACGAATTTATTAAAGAAATTGACGCTGACGTTAAGTCATATTCACGTGAAAAATAATCAGCAATAATAAGAATTAGAAAACGTATTAATAATTTCGGCACTTTAAATTTTAAAAATCTGGAAATATTGTCCGTCGAGTTACAAAAGTGGTGTAGACGATTGGCTTTATTGGATTTTAGCTAGCTGAGTGTTCAATTTGATACTTAAATTTTCTACTAATAAGGAGAAATTTATGTCGATGATCGAATTCAACAATGTGCAGAAATTTTATGGTAAGTTTCATGCTTTACACGATATTAATTTAAAAATTGATAAGGGCGAGACTGTTGTTCTCATTGGGCCTTCTGGTTCTGGTAAAAGTACGTTAATTCGCACGATTAATCAACTAGAGTCAATTGAAGGTGGCCAGTTAATCGTTAACAATCATGATTTATCGGATTCCAAGACAGATGCAAATATCTTGCGGCGGGATGTCGGGATGGTCTTTCAGCACTTTAATCTTTATGCTAATAAAAATGTGCTGGAGAATATCATGCTGGCGCCAAGAATTGTCAGTCATGTGCCAGAAGCTGAGAACAAACAACGCGCGATGAACTTACTGGAGATGGTTGGTCTAGCCGATAAGGCAGAAAACGTGCCACGCCAGCTCTCTGGTGGGCAAAAGCAGCGGGTGGCAATTGCCCGGTCGTTAGCTATGCGTCCGAAGTTATTGCTATTTGATGAGCCAACTTCAGCACTTGACCCCGAAATGATTGATGAAGTTTTGCAGGTTATTAAGAAGGTGACGGCGGCTAGTGAGATGACGTCATTAATCGTGACGCATGAGATGGGTTTTGCCAAGGAAGTTGCCAATCGCGTAATTTTTATGGATCAAGGCCATATCGTTGAGGATGATGACAGTCAAGCTTTCTTTAACCAACCTCAGACTGAACGTGCGCAACAGTTTTTAAGCAAAATCATTGCGCATTAAGGGGTGACCATGATGAAAAAGAAATTTTGGTTAATCCCGCTGCTGTTTTGTATGTTGCTTTTATCAGGTTGTGGTCAAAAGGTGGCAGACCAAGCAGTTTTGAAAAACGCGCAGAGTTCTAAGACGATTACTTGGGGCGTAGAAGCAGATATGAAGCTGTTTAGTCTGATTGATGTGCATGATAATGTCCATAAGGGTTTTGAAATTGACCTTGCTAAAGCAATTACCAAGCAAATTTTAGGGCCAAGTGGTCATGCCAAGTTCGTAACAGCAACCGCACAATCGCGTATTCCACTACTAAAAAACGGTAATGTGGACGCGGTAATTGCGACAATGTCAATCACGCCTGAGCGTAAAAAAGTAATTGCATTTTCTAATTCATATTTCAATGCGGGCGAGTCGCTGCTCGTACCAGTTCATTCTCGTGTTAAAAACGTGCATGATTTGAATGGTAAAACTGTTATTGGAATTGTTGGTGATAATTCTTCTGAAGTAGTTAAGAAGTTTGCACCCAAGGCAAAGGTAATTGGGATGCAGAATTATGGTCAAGCAGTTAGTGCTCTGAAGTCGCACCAAGGTGATGCCTTGGTTTCAGATAATGGGGTGCTTTACGGCTTGGCCGTCGAAAATCCTAGTCTTGTTGTAACTGGTGGCACTTTTACTAAAGAGCCCTATGGCATTGCGATTAATAAGCAGCAAAAGCCCTTTGAGCGAGCTGTCAACCGTGCAATTGTCCAGTTACAGCATAGTGGGGAATACAATCATTTAATTAAAAAATGGTTTGGTAAAGTTCCCGGATTTAACTACAAGGAGATGTATCAACGATGATTAACATTTTTACGCATTTTGGTAATCAGCTTTTAGTTGGTCTGGGTTGGACGTTATTATGCAGTTTGATTACCCTAGTTTTCAGCTTAATAATTGGTACATCACTTGCGCTATTGCAAATGTTGCCAAGTAAACTAGTTCACTTTTTGTGCCGAGTTTATATTGAAGTTTTTCGTAATATTCCCTTGCTAGTAATTGTGATGTTCTTCTATCTGATTATCCCGCTGTACTTCTTCAAGATTAACGGTTTTACCGCGGGAACGATTGGGTTGACACTCTATACATCAGCCTTTATTGCAGAAATTATCCGCTCGGGAATTCAATCGGTGGAAGCTGGACAATTAGAAGGCTCGCGCTCAACTGGGATGACCTACTGGCAGGCAATGCGTTATGTTGTTTTGCCCCAAGCATTTAAAATCGTTATTCCGTCCCTTGGCAATCAATTTGTCAATTTGATTAAAGATTCCTCTATTTTGGCCTTTGTGGCCGGCTTTGATTTGCTTTATCAAGCCAATGCGATTGCATCGACAACCTTTGATACAATCAATAGTTACCTGGTGGTTGGCATTTTATACTTGCTCTTAACAATGCCGCTAAGTTACTACATGCATTATTTAGAGAAAAAATTGAGTTAGGGGGGCGCAAAACGATGCAAACTTGGATTAACGCCTTTTCCTGGATTAATATCAGATTTTTACTACTGGGATTAAAGGTTACACTTGGTATTTCCGTAATTGTAATGGTTTTGAGCTTTGTGATTGGCTCACTAATGGGGATTTTGCGGTTCGCTAAAATTAAATATGTTTCAGTAACTGTTGGCTTTATTGTTGATGTTGTTCGCAACTTACCATTATTATTAATTATTTTCTTTACTTATTTTGGCCTGCCAAACTTTGGCTTTAGACCTGATGTGATTCCAGCTGCAATTATTGCGATGACGGTTTTTGAGTCTGGGATGATTGCAGAAATCGTGCGCTCGGGGATTCAGTCGGTCGCAACTGGACAAATGGAGGGCGCCCGTTCAACGGGGATGAATTTTGCACAGGCAATGTGGCACGTTGTGTTGCCGCAAGCTTATAAGCACATGGTTCCAACACTTGTTAGCCAGTTGGTGTCGTTAATCAAAGATACGTCACTAGCAACTATTATTGTTGTTCCCGAAATGACCCAGCAAGCACAGATTGTTTATGGTCAAAACGCTAACTTTACATTGCCGATGTTTGTGGCTTTGGCACTACTTTATTTTGTAGTTTGCTTTGCCTTGTCATTGGTCGGCAGCGTAGTTGGTAAACAGCTGAATTAAATTTGAATAAGGATGCTTCCAGATAATTGGTCCAAGGACTAGTTACTGGGAGCATTTTATTTTGCCAGTTAAAAATAATTTGATAAAATAAGTTGTCTTAATATAAATTTAAGGGTTAATTAAAGCCAAATCAGATAAATGAATGATTGTTATTGACAAAAGTATGTAGTTGGTACTATAATTACTTATTAGTTGAGAACAAGAAGAAGCTCCCGCTTCTCGCCTAAGTTAAGTTGACCTCTGGGCTAATCGATATTTTCTGTTGATTATGAGCGGGTACTTAATACCCGCTCTTTTCTTGTCCTCAAATTAACACGGAGGTGAAGAATTATACCAAGGAATTTAATATTAAACGACCAAATTCGTTCACGCGAAGTTCGTTTAATTAATGCAGATGGTGATCAAGTTGGTGTAGTAACTAAGACTGAAGCATTACGGCAAGCAAGTGTTGCGAATTTAGATTTAGTTCTGATTTCGCCTAATGCCAAGCCACCAGTTGCTCGCATCATGGACTATGGTAAGTACCGTTTTGAACAACAGAAGAAACTCAAAGAGTCTCGTAAGAAGTCCAAATCAGTCAGCGTTAAAGAAATCCGTTTAAGTCCAACCATTGAAGGTAACGACTTTAACACTAAGTTAAAGCACGCACAAAAGTTCCTCACTAAAGAGGGCGCTAAAGTTCGTGTTTCGATTCGGTTCAGAGGTCGTGCAATCACCCACAAGGAATTAGGACGTGAAGTGCTGGAGAAGATGGCTGAAGCCACTTCGGATATTGCTACTGTGATTAGCAAGCCGAAGATGGAAGGTCGTTCAATGTTCTTGATACTCGCTCCTAAGAGTGACAAAAAGTAAAAACTAGTTAATTTGGAGGAATTGAAAAATGCCTAAAATGAAAACCCACCGCGCTTCTGCAAAGCGTTTTAAGAGAACTGCTTCTGGCGAATTAAAGCGTCATCACGCATTTACTGGCCACCGTTTCCACGGTAAGACCAAGAAGCAACGTCGTCATTTGAGAAAGGCTGCATTAGTTTCACGCAGCGACTTGAAGCGCATCAAACAGATGCTCTCTCAAATGCGTTAATTATCAAGTTAGACGAGAACAACGATATTTAGGAGGAATTTCAGATGCCAAGAGTTAAAGGTGGAACAGTAACACGTAAACGTCGTAAGAAGGTTATGAAGCTTGCCAAGGGTTACCGTGGCGCAAAGCATATGCAATTTAAGGCTGCAAGTACACAATTATTTGTATCTTACAGATATGCATTCCGTGACCGTAGAAGACGTAAGAGCGAATTCAGAAAGTTATGGATTGCTAGAATCAATGCTGCAGCAAGACAAAATGATATTTCATATTCTAAGTTAATGCACGGCTTGAAAGTAGCTGGTGTTGACATTAACCGTAAGATGTTAGCTGACATTGCTTATAACGATTCAAAGACTTTTGCACAATTAGCAGAAACTGCTAAGAAAGCTTTAAATTAATTCAAAAATGGCGCTTATGGCGCCGTTTTTTTATGTCAAAATTTATGACCTTGACGTCATTTTTTGATATATTAGACTAAGAAGATGGCAGAAAAGGGGAGCTAGATGATATTCAGGCCACGTTACACAATTGATACAATCTATCATTTAGATACTGATGTACTGCACCAGATGGGAATTAAGGCAGTGTTCTCGGATTTAGACAATACATTGCTTGCATGGAATGAGTTTGAAACGGCTAAGAAGATGGACCAGCTTAATCGGCGGCTAGCAGCTGCTGGTGTGACACTTGTTGTTATTTCAAACAATAATGCGCTCAGAGTGGGCAAAGTACTTAATCCGTATCATATCGAGTTTGTCGCTAAAGCCAAGAAGCCATTGCCATTTGCAATTACAAAAAAACGTGAGGAAATGGGCTTAACTAAGAAGCAGGTAATGATGGTGGGTGACCAGTTAATCACTGATATTCAAGCGGGTAACCTAGCTGGCGTCGAGTCAGTATTGGTTAAGCCATTAATTGAAACAGATAAGTGGAATACTCGGATTAACCGTTTCTTGGAAAAAATTATCTTTTTCTTTTTAGCAATTTCTCACCGCGTAAGTTTTAAGGAGACATTAAAAAATGGATGATATTATTTGTATCGGTTGTGGCGCGCAGCTGCAATCCGACAATCCCAAGGAAGCAGGTTATTTACCAGCTTCACGGCTTAAGAAGGCACTTGAGAGTGAAGATGAGGGCAATGATATTTATTGCCAGCGTTGTTTTCGGTTGCGGCACTATAATGAAATCATGCCGGTTGATGTTGATAACGATGATTTCTTGGCCTTGCTCAATTCGTTAACCGAAAAGAAGGCATTGGTGGTCAATGTCGTTGATTTGTTTGATTTCACCAATTCTCTGTTATCGTCAATGAAACGGTTTGTTGGTGACAATGAGTTGATTTTAGTCGGCAACAAGTTCGACCTTTTCCCACTTAATTCACGCGAAAGCAAAATTAAGGATTGGATGCGGCAGGAAGCAAACCGTGTTGGGCTTTTCCCCAAGAAGATTTTCTTAGTTAGTGCGGCTAAAAAGAAAAATTTGACTAATTTAATTGCCTATCTGGATAAAAAGTCTCGCACGGAAGATGTGTATTTTGTCGGAATGACTAATGTTGGTAAATCAACGCTGCTTAATGCAATCATTGACAAGATGGGTGACGTCAAGAACTTGATTACGACGTCGCGTTTTCCAGGGACAACACTTGACCGAATTGAAATTCCGCTAGAAAATGGTCACTTTTTGGTTGATACACCAGGAATTATGTCCGAAAATCAATTGGCAACGCACCTTAATCCGCAAGATTTGGCGGCAATTTCACCGCAAAAGCCACTTAAACCAGCAACTTACCAATTAAAGCCTGGTAACACGCTCTTTTTGGCAGGATTGGGCCGGATAGATTATTTGAAGGGTGAGCCAACTAGCTTTACGGTCTATGTTGCGCGAGATTTATATGTTCACCGGACAAAGACAGAGAATGCGGATGAATTTTACCAAAAGCATGTAGGTGACCTATTGACCCCGCCATCAGAGGGTGAAGACTTGCCTGCACTCAAGGATCAAGAAATGCATACGACTTATAAGAGCGATCTATTATTTGGCGGCATTGGCTTTATCACGGTGCCCGCCGATTGTTTAGTCAAAATATACACGCCTGATAAGATTGGTTTAGGAATTAGACGCGCGTTAATTTAGAGGCGAAGAATGACGTTTGCAAAAAGTATTGAAAAAAAGCCGGTAGTTCAAGTTAAGGAAGAAAAAATTCCGCAGTCTCAAGGATTGCAAATTGGGATAATGGGCGGCACTTTTAATCCCGTTCATTTAGCTCACTTGGTCGTCGCCGACCAAGTCTTAACTAAGCTGCATCTGGATGAAATCTGGTTTATTCCAACAAATATTCCGCCTTTAAAAGACAAGCCGACAGTAGCTGCAGAAGACCGGGCGAATATGCTGGAATTGGCAACGCAAGATAATCCGCATTTTCATGTAAAATTATTTGAACTGTTTCGCGGTGGTGTTTCATACACCGTTGATACGCTGACTTATTTGCATGAAAAAGCACCACAAAATCATTATTATTTGATTATGGGTAGCGATCAGGTTAATAATTTAAGTGAATGGAAAGAACCACTTAAATTGGCTCAATTGGCAACCTTAGTTGGCATTAGGCGTCCGGGTTATGAACAAAAGGCGCAACTGCCAATTATTTGGGTTGATGTTCCAGCAATTGACTTGAGCTCAAGCTCAATTAGGCAGACGATTGCAATGGGCGGCTCAATTAGATATTTAGTTCCAAAACCGGTAAGCGATTATATTCATCGAAAGGGACTTTATTATGACTGATTTATTTTTTGCAAACACTTATTCACCTTTATCAAGCAAGGAAATTATTGCTAAAGAAAAAGCCAACATGGATGCATCTAGGTTTGCGCATTGCGTGCGCGTGAGCCAAACCGCGCAAAAACTGGCCCAGCTTAATCATTATGATGAAGATAAGGCGGCATTAGCTGGTTTTGTTCATGATTATGCTAAACAGGTTCCAGTTGCAGAATATCGAGAAGTGATTAAGTCGCAGGGCTTTGATCAGGAACTCTTAAATTGGAATCGCGCAATTTGGCACGGGATTGTTGGCACGTACTTTATTAAGCGTGATTTGCAAATTACCGATAGTGAGATTCTAACGGCTGTTGACCGGCACACAACTGGTGATATTGAAATGACGACCTTAGATAAAATAGTTTTCATGGCTGATTTCATTGAGCCCGGCCGCGATTTTCCTGGAGTTGAAGAAGCGCGCGAAGTAACATTTGCCAATTTAGACGCTGGTGTAGGCTACCAGTTAGCACATAGCCTCAGCTTTTTAGCTGAAAAAAGAGATAAGATTTATCCTCGCACATTTAAAGCATATAATGTGTGGAGTATTAAAAATAATTAAGGAGAAAAATTTGACTAGTAAAGAAATTTTGACTTTTGTATTAAAAGCCATCAGCGACCGCCACGGTGAAGATACTATTGCTTATGACATGCAAGGAATTAGTATCTTAGCTGATTATTACGTAGCAACCAGTGCCGGTTCTAATCGGCAGCTGCACGCAATTGCCAATGCAATTGTTGATGAAGCACATCAGGCTGACTACTATGACTATCGCATTGAAGGGTCAAGTGAGTCTAACTGGCTGCTGCTTGACTTGGGCGACGTTGTTGTCAATGTCTTTACCGAAGAGGCGCGCGATTTTTATAACGTTGAAAAATTGTGGTCAGAAGGTAAGCAATTAGAAATAAAGGAAGACTAGCTGACAATGAGTGTAGTGGGAATCATTGCCGAATTTAATCCCTTGCACAGTGGCCACGAATTTTTGTTAAATCAGGCAAGGCTGCTGGCTGGCAGTAAAGACCCAATCGTGGTTTTGATGTCGGGAAATTATGTTCAGCGTGGTGAAATGGCAATCATGGATAAGTGGTCACGAGCACAGGCTGCGCTAAACAGTGGCGCTGACCTTGTTTTTGAGATGCCTTTTTCCACTTCGGTTGAGCCTGCGGACCTTTTTTCATTAGGGAGCATTAATCAGTTAGCTAAATTAGGTGTCAGCGATTTAGTATTTGGTGTGGAAGATGCTACGCTTAACTTTGCCTATCTTGGCAGCAAGATTGCTGAAATTCCGCCTAATCACATGAATTTTAACGATTATAGTCAGACCTATTCAACTCAATATAATGAGATGGTTGCGCGTGAAGTGGGCTATGAAGTCAACCAGCCGAATGCAATTTTGGGACTAGCTTATGCGGTTGCCAACCATAATTTGTGGACGCCGCTTACTTTGCATCCAGTTAATCGAATTGGCGCTGGCCATGATGATTTGCTGCAGCGTGAAGGTGTTGTGCAGAGTGCTAGTGCTATTCGCAATATTATTTTGCACGAAAAAACAGGCGCAGAACTGGAACAATGGCTGCCTAAAACTGAAGTAGCACAATTGTATCAACAGTCTGCTTATCCTAACTGGAACTTGTTGTTCCCGTTTCTGAAGTATCGCCTTGAGTCTTCTTCGGTTGAAGAATTACGGCAAATCTACCAAATGAGTGAGGGACTTGAATACAAAATGAAGCAGGAAATTCACCGTGCACGTAATTTTACGGAATTCTTGCGCTATATCAAGTCTAAGCGTTATACTTATTCACGCTTGCGCCGATTAAGTTTGTATACTTTATTAAACGTGACCCAAGATGACATGCTGGACAGTTTCAACAACGAGGCATTATTCTTGCTTGGTTATAGCAAATTAGGCCGTCGTTATCTGAAGAAAATCAGAAAAGAGACAACTGCTAACGTTATTTCAAAGGTTGACCAGAAGAATACGCGTTCGGGCTCAATGCACTTACAATTGCGCGTGGATCGGCTGGTTGAGCAAATTTTGCAAGTTGACCAAAACTTTGGTCGCAGACCATTGGAGGTTTAAGGATGTTTACGATTAGTTTTTCACAAGTAGAAAGCAGCAAGGCACCGCTGACGCACATTGAGCGCGAAGTTGCAATGCGACCAGAATTTTTGGAGCGCAGTCAAAAGCTGTTATACAAAGTTGAAAATGTTCGTTTAGACGGAGATGCTTTTTATAATGAGCCATACGTTACTTGTGATTTGCACGTCACAGCTGATCTAGTTGTCCCGTCAAGTCGGAGCTTAGAGCCGGTGACTTATCATGAGGATTTTCGCTTTAGTGAAAATTATTCTGAGGATGCAGTTTCTAAAGAAGAATTAGAAGCTAGTGAAACGCCGATTGTGCAGGTTGAGGATGATCAAATTGATTTGCAAACAGCAATTGAAGATAACCTGCTCTTGCATATTCCGACAACGATATTAACGCCTGAAGAAGAAGACCAGGATATTTATCCGGAAGGTAATGGCTGGGCTGTTATTTCAGAAGCAGAATTTGACGAAGGCAAAAAGAATCAGGTTAATCCGGCGTTTGCCAAACTAAAAGAATTGCTAGACCAAAAGGATAACCAGCAAGATAAAGATTGAATAAATTAAATATTTTTAAGATAATTAAAGTTAAGGTAACTTGGAAGCTTAAGCTTGTTTTGCTTGCTTTTTTAAAGTATCCTTTAGTTATTAAATTAAGTTTAAAAATATTTTAGTTTTTGGTGTGAACAATAATTTTAAAAGGGATGGATAAAATGGCAAAGATACTAATTATTGAAGATGAAAAGAATTTGGCGCGGTTTGTCGAGCTAGAATTAAAACACGAAAAATATGAAACAGTTGTTGAAGCAAACGGTCGTAAGGGACTAGAAACTGCATTGAACGAAGATTTTGATGCGATTTTGCTTGACTTAATGTTGCCAGACTTAAATGGTTTAGAAATTGCTCGGCGGGTTCGTCAAGTTAAGACAACACCAATTATTATGATGACAGCGCGTGATTCCGTGATTGATCGGGTTTCTGGTCTTGACCATGGTGCCGACGATTACATTGTTAAGCCATTTGCAATTGAGGAGTTACTTGCTCGGTTACGCGCTGTTTTACGCCGGGTTAAAATTGAAAAAGAAGCTTCTGACGACACCATTGAAAAGAAAGTCATTAAGTTTAAGGACATGACAATTGAAACGGCTAACCGGATTGTTCGTCGCGGCGATGGTAAGACTGTCGACTTGACGAAGCGGGAATATAACTTGCTCATGACATTGATTAAGAACAAGAACAATGTTGTTAGCCGTGATCAATTGCTTTCTAAAATTTGGGGACCAGGTTCAAACATTGAAACTAATGTTGTAGAAGTTTATGTTCGTTACCTTCGCAATAAAATTGACGTTCCCGGCCAACCATCTTATATCAAGACCGTTCGCGGTACTGGATATATGGTAAGAGATGAAGATGATGAAAAGAACTAAAAAGCACGAACAAAGTAAAAAGGGGACCAAACGCTCATCGTTAATTGTACGGTGGGTCAGTATCGTCAGTTTGACGATTATGGTCTCCTTTATTGTATTTTCAGTAGTTATTTACACGTTTGTTGGTCAGCAATCAATTGGTCAGCAGAAGGAAACTTCTAACCAAATGGTCGTCCAGCTGAATGAAAATCTCAGTTCTATTTCGGGTGAATTACAAATTGCTAATGTTGTTCCGGCACTAACACCCTCTGCTAAAAAAGTTTTGCAGGGCGATCCTGTGATTAGTCGCGATGACAGAGCAAGTAGCGCCTTTAATGATAATTTACTAGCCTCATTGACCAATCCTGACTTAAATGTAGTTGTTTATAATTTACAGCAAGAAGATGTCTTTGATAATGGTAGCGAAAATGAAATTCCGGCGTTTAAACCCTTTAAGGGTGAATACAAGCAGGAACAGACTTTTCAAGACAATCGTCAGGAATTAATTACGTACCAAAAAGTCCGTTCAATCAGGACTGGCAAATTGACCGGCTACATTGTGGTTGTTAACCGCATGACGTATTACAACGGTCTGATGAAAAACTTGCTTAAGTGGATGGTGCGCATATCGATCATTGCAATTGTATTGTTTACGTTGATTGCCTTTATTATTGTGCAAGACATTGTCAAGCCAATTAAGGAAATGTCGAAGGTGGCGCGTGAGGTTAACGATGATCCTAATAGCACGGCGCGGATTGCTGACTTTCATCGCAATGACGAATTACAAGAGTTGGCGGTATCTTTTAACCAAATGCTGGACCGAATGCAGCGCTATATTGACCAGCAGAAAGAGTTTGTCGGGGATGTTTCGCACGAGTTGCGTACTCCCGTGGCGGTAATTGAAGGCCATTTAAATATGCTTCAGCGGTGGGGCAAGGATGATCCTGAAATCTTGGATGAATCAATTAATGCATCACTGCAAGAAGCAAAACGGATGCAGCATTTGATTCAAGAAATGCTCGATTTGACGCGTGCCGAGCAGATTAATGTTCAGTATCCGAATGCCGTGACTAAGATCTCAGAGGTTTTAAAGCGCGTGGTTAGCGACATGTCGCTGGTTCATCAAGATTTTAAGATTAGTCTTGACATGGATGATTTGCCGCAAGACACGGAAGTCCAGATTTATCAGGGCCACCTAGAGCAATTACTCGTAATTTTGATCGATAATGGTATTAAATATTCAACCGACCGTAAGCAAATGAATGTCTCAGCTGGCCTTTTACAAGATGAAGTCAATATTATTGTCCAAGACTTTGGTGAAGGAATTTCTAAGGTCGATCAGGACAAGATTTTTAATCGCTTTTATCGCGTTGATAAGGCTCGTACACGTGAAAAGGGCGGTAATGGCCTTGGCTTGTCGATTGCACAAAAATTGGTTAACAGCTATCACGGCCAGATTAGCGTTGATTCTGTTGAGGGGCAAGGCAGTCAGTTCAAGATTGTCTTTCCAGCGCTAACTAAGCAGCAGGCTGCTAAGCTGCGCAAGCGTGCAGAATCTGAAAGTAAGTAATACCATTAATTAATTTTAATTTAATATTTTTGCAATTATACTATTGTATACATTGAACTTTTATGTTTTAATAAACACTATCATTTAAGAAAGGACTAATCTCATGCAACAATCACTACAAGCAATTCAGCGATATTATGCAGGCGTTTTTTATACCTATTATGGTTAAATAACGTCCGTTGTATTAGATACGGACAAAATAAAGCCGTGTCTAGCTCGCATATTGTAACCTGCTAGATTAATTACCTAGCAAGTGAGCATTAGCATGATTATGTTCTAAATATCAAGTGCCAAAGTGGGCATGTTAGGTTTTTAATCTAACATGCTCATTTTTTTATTATCAAATTAAGAGGAAACATCAATGAAAAACAAAAATATTGGAGATAAATTGGACTTTTGGTCTATTGTCTTTTTGGCAATTAATACCACAATTGGCTCGGGGATTTTCTTAACACCAGCTAGTGTTGTCAATCAAGCTGGAAGCATGTCGTTATGGGTTTACTTAATTGCCGCTATTTGTGCAGCTGCCTTTGGGATTTCATCAGCATCAGCTGCTAAATATGTTATTAAGTCTGGTGCTTCATATGCATATTCGAAGGCGGCTTTTGGCGACAAGTTAGGCTTTTACATGGGTATTCTGCGCTACTTTGCCGCCAGTGTTACTTGGTCAGTAATGGCAACTGGCGTTGTCAAATCGACCATTTCCATCTTTGGTGGCAATCCCAATAATAATATGTCATTAACCATTGGACTATTACTCTTGGTCGTTTTGATTACTATAATTAATCTTTTCGGTCAAAAAGTTGTCAAATACGTTATGAATATGGCAACCATTGGTAAGCTTGCAGCACTTATTTTAATTATTATAGCTGCAGTCGCTTTGATGCTGACCACTGGAGCAACTCATCACCTTGCAGAAGTTGACCAAATTACACAAAACGGTCATAAGATCGTTCCCACATTAACTACTAGCGGTCTTGCAATGGCTGTGGTTTCTGCTTTTTATTCTTTCATGGGCTTTGAGTCAGTGGCTTCTGGTGCAGAAGATATGGAGCATCCGGAAAAGAACTTGCCGCGCGCAATTCCACTGTCGATTTTTATCATTGCTTTCATCTACATGGGGATTATCGCAGTTGCCCTAAAACTAGCTCCACAGGCTTTAATGACAACCAAGCAAGTTGTCGCAATTAGTGCAATTTTCAAGAACGAAATTCTTCGTGACCTAATCCTAATTGGTGCTCTAATTTCAATGCTAGGTGTTAATATTGCTGAAAGTTTCAGTATTCCGCGAGTTTTAGAAGCAATGGCTAAAGAAGGGCAGTTATCTAAAAAATTAACCAAAAGAACAGCAAACAATTTTCCGATCAGAAGTTACTTCATTTCAATAATTTTAGTTATTTTAATTCCAATGGCTTTTCAATTTAACATGACAAATCTGATTACACTGACTGCAATGGTCAGTTTCGTCGAATTTATTGTGGTTCCACTTTCTGTTATGCGTTTTTACCGGGGAACTAACAAGGAACAGGTCCTAAATGCTCCTAAAAACGTTTGGACAGATATTATTATCCCTATTATTTCAATCTTGCTCGTTGTCTTTTTATTAGTTGAATACAACTGGAAAGTCCAGTTTGGCGTAATCGTCAACGGCCAAGTTGTTGGCATTAATTGGTACGCAATTGCCATGATGGTTGTAGGCTTTTTGCTGTTACCTCTTGCAATGGCACTATTAAATAAATTGGAAAATAAACAAGCATAAGGAGGGTTTTTCAATGGGTAGAAATATTTTTCCAACAGGAACGGTTATGTTCGATCCTGCTAAGGCATGGAATGGCTATACTTTGTTTAATGCTGGCGGTATTGGTGCTGTGTTAATTGATATGTCCGGAAAGGTAGTCCATCAGTGGCGCGGGTTACAGGGCTTTCCTAACAAAATGATTCCGGGTGGTAAAATCTTCGGTTCACTCAGGTGCCGCAATCGCTTGGATGCCTATCAAGATTATGCTGATGTAACCGAGGTTGATTGGAATGGTAATGTTGTTTGGAGTTTTAATCATAACCAAGAAGTAACGGATCAGGACTGCGGCAAAACTTGGGTTGCTAGGCAACACCATGACTACCAAATTGAAGGTAATCCAGTTGGCTATTTTGTTCCAGGTCAAACTGTTAACGATGATTTCAACAAAGTATTATTGTTGACGCATAACAATGTTAAAAAGCCCAAAATTTCCCCACAGCCCTTACTTGAAGAAGTTTTATTGGAGGTTGACCGTAACGGGAAAAAACTCTGGTCATGGCACATAACAGACCACTTTAATGAATTTCATTTATCTAATTTGCAAAAGAATGCTATTTTTCGGGACCCCAATACTCATGAGGACAGCTTTAATGGGGAGGGTGAAGGTGACCTGTTCCACGTTAATTGTGCTAGTTATTTAGGACCAAATCATTGGTTCGAGGAAGGCGATGTTCGTTTTAAGCCGGATAATATTATAATGGATTCCCGTGAAGCCAACATTATGTGGATTATTGACCATGAAACCGGCAAAATTGTTTGGCAGATTGGACCAGACTATACGATAAGTCCAGCTTTACAAAAATTAGGGCCATTAATCGGGATGCATCACACGCACATGATTCCGCAGGGCTTGCCTGGAGCCGGTAATATTTTGGTTTTCAATAACGGTGGCTGGGCCGGTTATGGTGCTCCCGATCAGACTTCAAGTACAGGGACGAAAACTAGTCGCATTGACACCTCACAGGTAATTGAATTCAACCCGGTAACTTTGGCAGTCGTTTGGTCATTTGGCGCAACTGATATTGCGGCTAGTCATACTCCTTTTCACCGGCATCATTTCTATTCGCCACTTGTCAGCAGCGCCCAACGTTTACCCAACGGTAATACGCTAATTGATGAGGGAACAGAGGGGCGCTTTTTAGAAGTAACGCAGGATAAGGAAATCGTCTGGGAATATGTTTATCCTAACTTAGGTGACGGGTTGATTTTTCGTGCTTATCGGATTCCTTACGACTGGATTCCACAGCTAACTAGGGAAGATCCTCTGCAAGCAGTTATTCCTCCAGATAATGCTAATTTCCATCTTCCTGGGGCAGCCGACCCAACTCTGACAAAAGACAGTGCCGTTACTGTAGCACAGGCAGCAGGATATAACACAACTCCAGCTAAGTTTAATGATGAAATTTAGCCAAATTAATAAGCACCAGATTAAGTTAATCTGATGCTTATTTTGGTAAAAACTATTTGTTTTAATGCTTATGATTTTGCTTACCTTTATTACGGTTGCGCAAATTTTCGTGCATTTCTTTGACTTGCTTATTTGCTGCAGGCGCTGCAGTTGTCTGGTCTAGAAGCTCGGCAACTTTAGCAGGTGTCACAATTTCTTTCATTGGTTCACGCTTTAATTCCTCGTCAACATTCTTTTTAACGCGAGGCATAATGATAAATGTGACGATTACTTGCTGGATAATGGTAAAGAAGTTACCCGCAGCCCAATATAGCGCAACTGAACCGGAAACCGACATGGAAATAAAGAGGGTCATAATTGGGTTAAGCAGCATCATTGACTGCATTTGCTTCTTTTGTTCCTTAGGAATCCCAATTAATGAAATGTAACCTTGGATAAATGCAAAGACAGTACCGATAATCGCCATCAGCATGGATTTATCACTAAGCGAAATTGTGAAGAAAGTCGAATTTGCCAGTGTCTTGGAATACATTACCGCTTGGTAAATCCCGATCATGATTGGGAACTGGATAATCAGTGGTAAACAGCCCATGCCGCCTGTTAATGACAAGTTATTTTGCGAATACAATTGCCGCTGCCAGTTGGCCAAAGTCATTTGCTGGTCTTGAGTTAAATCCTTCTTCTTCATTGCGTCTTGGATTAACTTCATCTGGGGCTGCAACCGCGCCATTTTTTCTTGTTGGGTTGTTGATTTCTTTTGCTGGTTTAGCATTAATGGCAATAAAATCATCCGCACGACTAGAGTCATTAAAATAATGGCCCAGCCAGCGCCGTTTGCCCCGCCGATGATGGCGTAGCAGCGCAACATGATGTTCTGCAGGGGCTTACCAATAAAACTATAAATCCAGCCGTAGATGCCGCTTGACGGCGGCGTATTTAAGGCATTGCCATTTTGCGCACAACCAGTCACAATTAACATGACTGCTAGTGTTAAAGCAGCCAAACCAAGATATTTACGATATTTTTTCATTCAATTCACCACATTATTATTTTTTGTCAACATCTAATATAATACATGAAAACCGTGCATTTTGCCCGCATTTGTCAGTTTTTCTTTTTTAATTTTAGTTATTTTAGCAAATTGTGAAATACTGTGGGGCAATTCTTGGCAAAATTGGTTAACATGATTGAGGTCGGTTTGCAGTACAATAGTTACTGTTTGGTCTAAATTATTATGAACAGACCCAGTCAGCTGCATTTTGTCAGCCAAGACTTGGACGCTCCAGCGAAAGCCGACACCTTGCACAATGCCGGAAACGGTAAGTGCCCAGGTTTCCTGATTAGAATCGGCGGGATTATGATGTTTAGGGTGGTTATTTCTGTTAAAAAAGCCCATAATTAGTCCTTTCTACAAGTTATATACTTGATTTTACCATTTTTAAAATTGAATAGTTTACATTAAAATAGAGTCAGAGAAAGAGGTTTTAGCAATGGAACAAATTAGTTCGGTAAATAATAAGTTAATTAAGGATTTAGCTAAATTAAAGCAGAAAAAATATCGTGAGGAAACTGGATTATATTTAATCGAAGGCTTTCACTTAGTTGAGGAAGCAATTAAGGCAAGCCGCAAGTACGTCTATCTATTAGGAACACAGGAAGCCTTAGATACAGTCGAGGCCGAAGATGAAGTCGATTTAACAGCCAAAAATGTTATTTTGATTAACTCGGCAATTGTGCGGCACTTGTCGAGTACTAAAAATTCCCAAAATATTTTTATGGTTTTGAAGATTGCCCAGCCGAAAGATTACCCGTTTAATTATGGTAAGTGGGTTTTGCTCGACCAGTTGGCTGATCCAGGTAATGTCGGCACAATTATCAGAACCGCTGATGCCGCCGGCTTTGACGGTGTAATTTTGTCACCAAATAGCGTTGACTTATACAATCCAAAAACGCAGCGCGCAATGCAGGGTAGTCAATTCCACATTAATTTAATTGTGACAGACTTGCCAGCAGCAATTGCTTCGCTAAGAAATAACGGCATTCCTGTTTATGCCAGTATGCTAGACCGTGCGGCTAAACAGCTGCCAGATTTTGCCCCAGTACCGCAATTAGGCCTTGTGATTGGCAATGAAGCTCATGGTGTCAGTTCAGCAGTGGCACAAGCTAGTGACGAAAAATTGTACATTCCGATTAAGGGCCAAGCTGAATCGTTGAATGCGGCGATTGCAGCAGGAATTATGATTTACCATTTTGCTTAGAGACTAAGAGCAGGTACTTGTTTTTAGTAAGTGAATTAATTATAATAGTTGTCGAGAACAGAAATCGATAACGGAGGAATTGCTATGAGTCACAAAGGAAAATTTAAACAAACCAATGGTTGTCAGGCTTTAACTTATGAAACCTGCCCACATTTTATTAGTGCATTTCAGATCATTGGTAAGAAGTGGAATGGCCTGATTATCAGTTCCTTGTGCGATACGAATTATATGCGTTTCAAAGACCTAGCAAACTGTGTTTCTGCTTGCTCCGACCGAGTTTTAGTCGAACGACTAAAAGAATTAGAAAAAGAGAAAATTGTTAAACGTTCAGTTGATGAAAAAACCAAAATTATTTCTTACGGCTTAACGAAAAAGGGCGCGGAGTTGCAGCCAGTCTTTGACCAAATTCACGAATGGGCCGATAACTGGGTTTAAAAGTAAAATTTTACTTGCAACTTGTAGACAAAAGAATTATTCTAATAGTTAATTACTAATGAGCAAGACTAGTAACAGCAATCGTTTAGTCAGAGAGACCTTTTTATTGAGCTGAAAGAAAGGTCTAAATGGAACTGTGAATTTCATCTTGCCAGTAGAATCTAATCAATTCCGGTATTCACCGTTATCGAAAACTTGAGTGTGGACTTTTTATAGTCCAAACTAGGGTGGTACCGCGTAGCTTCGTCCCTTTTGGGGACGGAGCTTTTTTATTTGAAAGGACAAGTTTATGGACTTATTTGATCGGTTAAAAGAACTCCGCGATAAAGGCCTCGCTGAAATTGACAAGGCAGAAAGCGAAGAAAAGTTAAATGATGTTCGGGTAAAATTAGTCGGCCGTAAAGGTGAACTGACCGAAATTTTGCACTCGATGAAGGATGTAGCGCCTGAAAATAGACGTGAAATTGGTCAACGAGTAAACAAATTACGTGATTTGTTCAATGACAAGTTGGACGATGCCAAGAGTGAGATTGTCAAGGCACTTGTTGAAGAACGTCTTGAAAAAGAAAAGATTGATGTGACTTTGCCGGGTCGGGAAAATCACATTGGTTCAGAACACCCAATTAATATTATTTTAGATGACCTTGAAAAGTACTTCATTGGCATGGGCTACCAAGTAGTTCAGGGCCCAGAAATCGAAACAGACCATTACTGTTTTGAAATGATGAATTTACCTAAAGATCACCCAGCTCGTGATATGCAGGCAACATTCTATGTTGATCCTGAAGATTTACTGCGTTCACAAACTTCCGGTGACCAAGCTCGTGTTCTAGAAAAGCATGACTTTTCTAAGGGACCATTAAAGATGGTTGGACCTGGTAAAGTTTACCGTCGTGATGACGATGATGCGACTCACTCACACCAATTCATGCAAATGGAAGGGTTAGTTATCGACAAGAACGTGACGATGGGTGACTTAAAGGGCACCTTGGAACTGCTAACTAGACATATCTTTGGCGAAGACCGTGAGACGCGTCTGCGTCCAAGTTACTTCCCATTTACTGAGCCATCAGTTGAAATGGATGTTTCCTGCTTCAACTGTGATGGTAAGGGCTGTGCAATTTGTAAATACACTGGCTGGATTGAAGTCTTGGGTGCCGGAATGGTGCACCCGAATGTTTTGGAAAATGCCGGCGTTGACTCAAGTGTCTATGGTGGTTTTGCCTTTGGTGTCGGTTTAGATCGGTTCGCAATTTTGAAATATGGGATTGATGATATTCGCGACTTTTACACAAATGACGTACGTTTCTTAGAGCAATTCCGTAAGGAGGAAAGATAATGCTAGTTTCATATAATTGGCTACAAGATTTTCTAAAATTAGATCAAGATCCTAAACAATTAGGCGAAAAAATCACGCGCACAGGTGTTGAAGTTGCTGAAGTTAAGCACCCAGAAGAAGGATTGAAAAAGTTGGTTATTGGTCACATTATTGACTGCGAACCAATTGAAGGTACCCACCTTAATGTAACTCACGTTGATGTTGGTGAAGATGAACCTCATCAAATTGTCTGTGGTGCACCAAATGTTGCTGCCGGCGAAGATGTTGTTGTTGCCTTACCAGGTGCTCGGATTGCTGACAACGTTAAGATTAAAAAAGGCAAGATGCGCGGCTATGAATCCAACGGTATGATTTGTGGTTTACAAGAGATTGGCTTTGCTGACAATTTAGTTCCTGAAAAATACACGGATGGTATTTACGTCTTTCCTGAAGATGCCGACATTAAGCCAGGTCAAGATGCCTATGAACCATTGGGAATGGATGATTACATTTTTGACTTTGACATTACTCCTAACCGAGCAGACACCTTATCAATGGAAGGTTCCGCATATGAAGTCGGCGCCATTGTTGATGAACCCGTTAACGTTGAAGATGTAACTTTGAAGGCTGATGGTCCAGATTGGACAAATGACTTCACTGTTGAAGTCGATCCTCAACTAGCACCTAAATTTTACTTGCGTAAAGTAACTGGCGTTAAAATCGCCGACAGTCCTTTATGGATGCAAAAGCGGTTATGGAATGCTGGTATTCGGCCAATTAATAATGTTGTTGACGTGACTAACTACATGATGCTACTGACTGGTCAACCAATGCATACTTATGATGCTCGGGCCTTTAAGAGTGGCAAATTAGTTGTGCGCAAGGCTACCAAGGGCGAAAAGCTAGTCCTACTTAACAACAAGGATGTTGACCTTGATCCAAACGATATTGTAATTACCGATGGCGATCGAGTTGTTATGATGGCTGGGGTAATGGGTGGTCTTAATTCAGAAATTGAAGATGATACTACCGATGTTATCTTGGAATCAGCTATTTTTGACCCAACTTTAATTAGAAAAGCAGCCTTGCGTCATGCTAACAGAACCGAAGCCTCAAGTAGATATGAAAAAGGCGTTAACTGGGATGCTACCATGCGTTCTCTTGATATGGCAGCATTGCTACTTAGAAATAATGCCCAAGCAACAATTGCTGAAGGTGTGATTAAAGCTAGCGATGAGTCACGTGAACCGGTTGTAATTAAGACAACTGCTTCATACATTAACAAGACTTTAGGTACTGAAATTTCCGGTGATGAAATTTTACATATTTTTGCCCGGTTAAACTTCAAAGCCGAACTTGATGGTGATAATTTGACTGTTGATGTACCAGCAAGACGTTGGGACATTGCTATTCCTGCAGACTTGGTTGAAGAAGTTGGTCGGTTATACGGCTATGATAATATCAAGTCTACCCAACCTGTTTTGGCAGAAACCCACGGTGGCTACTCTAAAGAAGAGACAGTTTTAAGACGGATTAAAAAGGTCGCTCAAGGTCAAGGCCTGATCGAAGCAATTTCATATTCTTTGACCTCACCAGTTAAGGCACTTGCCTTTACTAAGGAACCTAAAGAAGTTGTTGAAGTGCAAATGCCATTGAACTCAAGTCGTTCAACTTTAAGACAAAACTTGTTGACTGGGTTAGTTGATGCTGCTAGCTACAATATGGCGCGCAAACAAAATCAATTGGCACTCTACGAGCAAGGTCGTGTTTATGACCATGATGGTGGTACTTACAATGAACACGAACACTTAGCAGCACTTTACAGTGGCAATACTTACTTTGCTAACTGGCAACATGAAGATGAAAAGATTGACTTCTATTACGTTAAGGGACAATTAACTAACTTACTATTGGCAATTGGCATTGACTTAAGCGAAGTTGAATACAAGGCAGAAGTCGTAGTGGGCTTGCACCCAACTAGAACTGCCGGAATTTACATTAAAGGTAAGTATGTTGGTTTAATCGGGATGATTGCTCACACGATTACTATGGCTGATAAGGCGCTTAATGGTGCAGAAATTTATGGTTACGAATTAAATCTGGATGAAATTATTCCAATGATTATTGAACCGAAGACAGTTTCAACACCAGCACCAAAATTCCCTGCAATTGAGCGTGATTTGTCAATCTTGGTTGGCGAAGACGTTACTAACCAACAAATTGAGGACAGCATTAAAGCTAATGGTGGTAAGTACTTGCGCAGTTTACGCGTAATTGACGTTTACCAAGGTACTCATATTGATAAGGATAAGAAGAGCTTGGCTTACAACTTAACATTCTTGAACGAAAAAGATACTTTGACCGATGAAATTGTCACTAAGGCAATGGATGCGATTATGGCTGATTTGGAAGATAAACTTAGCGCAAAAATTCGTTAGAGGTTGACTTTGTGCTGGGAAATTAATATCATAGACCATTGCAAAGAAAATTTAACTTTAAGGAGTACATTTTATGCCTGAAAAATCATATCCAATGACTGCTGAAGGAAAAGAAAAACTTGAAGCAGAACTTAAAAATTTAAAAGTTGTTAAGCGTCCAGAAGTAATCGAGCGAATTAAGGTTGCCCGTTCATACGGTGACTTATCTGAAAACTCTGAGTATGATGCTGCTAAGGATGAGCAGAGTCACCTTGAAGACCGGATTAGCGTTGTTGAAGAAATGCTGAAGTATGCTCACGTTGTTGATGCTAATGCTACCAATCCCGACGAAGTAGCTGTTGGTAAGACAGTTACTTATACCGAAGTCGGTGAGGACGATCCAGAAACATACACTATCGTTGGTAGTGATGAATCCGACCCGCTAAACGGTAAGATTTCTAACGATTCACCAATCGCTCAAGCCATTTTAGGCAAGAAGAAGGGTGACCAAGTAACTATTTCAACCCCTGGTGGCAAGTTTGAGATTGTCATTAACAAGGTAGAAGAATAATTGCACTTAAAAAGCAGTTCGTAAGAACTGCTTTTTTTGTTGAGTAAAATTTATTTGTCTAATTTGTAAAGTGACGGTAATCATTACTCTTGTCAAAGACAACGCCGCGAGCATTTTCACCATTTGAAATTGAAAATTCAGCTTGTGGATATTTTGAATGCACCTTGTCTTCTAAAAAGCCCCGCAGCATTGCATTATTAGCTAAAACGGAGCCGGTTAAAGCTACCTTCATTGGTTTAGGAGCTTCATAGCGATCCATGCCAATAATAATATCGCGGGCCAGTAATTCAGCCTGCTCTTTAATAACCGCGATTGCATTAGCATTGCCTTCATCGGCAAGTTTGGCAACTTCGACAGCCATTGAGGCAACTTCTGGATTAGTCATTTGGTAAAACTTAGCGGTTCCGTCAACGATGTTATCAACTTCGAAGATGCGGTTAAACATAGTAATCAAGGCATTATCTTCGCGTTTGTCCCAACTGAGCAAGGCTGCTTTTAAGGCAGATAAGGCAATTGCATAACCTGATCCCTCATCACCTAGTGTTGCGCCATAACCACCGGTGGTGATGATATGCCCGTTTTGCAAGCCGTTAAAGACGGAGCCAGTTCCTGCAATTACAAGGCCGCCGTCTGCACCTTCAAGACCGTTGTACAGGGCAAGGAGGGAGTCGGTAATTGCGCGGGTCGGCAAATTACCAACTTTACTAGAAATTGCGGCAGCAACTTGCGGTGCGTTACCGATGACTGATAACCCTGCCATGCCGCACAAAATTCGCTGGCAATCGCCATCGATTTGATTAAGTAACTGATTAATCGCCTTGCTAATATTAATAATGGCGTTATCGTAGTCAGTATTAACTTGGCCGGCTCCAGCTTCAGCACGTTCAAGTTCTTGCCCGTGCATGTCGTATGCAATCGCTGTGGTATGTGTGCCACCGGCATCAACGCCGATTTGATATGTAAGTGTCATAAAATTTTCTCCTTTTTTAGACTGGTTTATAATCTTAATTTTATTACAAAGATTAACAAGACAGAAGCAAATTATAAAATTATGTTAGCGGTAACTAAATTACTGAAGGTAAGTAGACGATAATTTCATGGTTAATCTTTTAAAATTTTGCCAAAGCTATGGTCTAGTGATAGAATTGGCGTCTGCTTTTTGTTAAAATAACTCTAGTTTAGAGAGGTTTGAATTAAGTGAAATATTCTAAAAAACATCGCAGAGCTGCTAATGCGAAGAATCAATCATCGACACCACTCAGAATGAAAATTATCTTGGGAATTATTTTTGTTCTGTTTGCGACGTTGATTGGGCAATTAGCATATTTGCAGTTAGGTTACGGCTCACGCTTTAAGGCCGAAGTGCAGAAGTCTAATTCTGCTGTGGTATCAAGTCAGGTGCCGCGCGGGGTTATGTATGATAGCAAGGGCCGCGTCTTAGTCGGCAATAAGGCCCAAAACGCTATTACTTATACCAAAAGTGCTTCAACTACTGCCGATCAGGTTTATTCCATTGCCAATGCTTTAAGTTATTACATTCGACTTAATGATGAAAAGCCGACAGAGCAGCAGGTAATTGATTATTATCTTGGTAATAAGACTAACAGCGCTAAGGAAACCGCCAAGGTACCTAAAGCGGTGCGCAATACCGAAGACGAAGAATTAATTAATAATGCGATTAATAATCAGGTACGCAAAGAGCATGTTAAGTTGACGACACGTGAAAAGACCGCGGCTTTGATTTATAACAAAATATCGGGTGCGTATACGCTGTCAACGATTTATATTAAAAATCAGGGCTTAACTGACAAGGAAATTGCGGAAGTTGGTGAACACCTGTCTAGTTTACCGGGAGTTGGCATCGGGACTGACTGGCAACGTTCATATCCTAACGGGTCGTCCATTCAAAGTATCATTGGTTCGGTTTCAACTGAAAAGGCCGGCTTGCCGAGCGATAATTTACAATATTATTTAACTAATGGTTATTCGCGCAATGACCGAGTAGGGACATCATATCTAGAAGAAGAATACGAGCCACTGTTAAGGGGAACTAAGTCAACTAGCAAGGTGTGGACTAAGTCCGATGGCAATATTGAGCAGACTAAGTCCGTTTATTCAGGTCAGGCCGGGGCTAGTTTGGTATTGACTCTTGATGCTAAATACCAAAAAGAAGTGCAGAACGCACTTAAGCAGACTTACGCAGCAGCGATTGGTTCAGGGGCAGCGCACTATTCTAACGGTGCGTACGCTGTGGCAATGAATCCGCAGACTGGCGCTTTGCTCGCTGTTGCGGGGATTAGCCGTGATCCTAATAAAAATAAGACGGTTGATAATGCCTTAGGTGTAATCAACCAGACTTACGTTATGGGGTCTGTTGTCAAAGGGGCAATGGTCGGCGGCGGCCTGATGAATAAGGTAATTACGCCTACCAATAACACTTTGCCTGATACGCCAATTTACTTGCCAGGTTCTCCGATTAAGAAATCAGTTTATCCAGTCGGAACCTTTGGTGCGCTTGACGCGCAAACAGCTCTGGAAGTATCAAGTAACATTTACATGATGCACTTAGCAATGAATTGGGTTCATGCTAAATATGTGCCTAAGCAATTCATTAGTATGCCTGATACTGCTTTTAGCACGTTGCGGCGCAATTTTAACATGTTTGGCTTGGGCCAAAAGACCGGCGTTGATTTACCCGGTGAATCCGCGGGGATTCAAGGTAAGTCGTTTAACACTCAGGGGCAAATTCTATCTGGGTCTGTCCTTGACTTGGCGTATGGTAACTACGACGCATACACGCCGATTCAGTTGGCGCAGTATGTTTCAACAATTGCTAATGGCGGCTACCGCCTGCAGCCCTATGTTGTGCAATCAGTTGGTCGCACAGCAAGTAATGGTAAAAAAGTCTATATTGACTATAACAAGAAGCCTAATGTGCAGCTGCGGATTCCGTGGACGACTGATGAGCTAAACGTCATCCATCAAGGATTCTGGCGCGTTGTTCATGGGACTAATGCGTGGGGAACTGCTCACAAGCTGAAGAACGTCAAGCCGTCAATTTCAGGTAAATCTGGGACGGCCCAAACGTTCTACTATGATCCCGATCATCCAAACCAGAAGAATCCGCCGGAGTTGATTAATGCGACCTTTGTTGGCTACGCACCGTCGAATAATCCTAAATTAGCAGTTGCGGTTGTCTTTCCGGGATTAGACCCAGATTTGGAGGGTTCTTACACCTTGCAAATGGCTAAGGCAATGGTCCAAGATTACTTTAAATTGCATAAAAATTAGAAATTTGAGGATAACTCTGGTAAAAGTCTTTAAAAAATGCTATCATAATTCAGTCAGAATAATAAATTGTAGGTGGTGAAAGAAATGGCAGATAACATCATTTTGGAATGCACCGAATGTGGCGATAGAAGTTACTTATCTAAGAAAAACAAGCGTAAGCATCCGGAACGTTTAAGTTTGAAGAAGTATTGTCCTGTTGAAAGACACGCAACTCTTCATCGTGAAACTAAGTAATAAACAATATGGCAGGGGCATGTGTTCCTGCTATTTTTTGTAGTGAAAGAAATCTATGAACAAAAAAGATTTACGGCAGAAACAAATAAGTCGTTTGCAGGATTTTGCGGCAACTGAACAAAAAGAGCAGGAGGACCACCAGCTGTTAGAAAAAATAATGGCTTGGGATGGACTTAAAAATAGTCAAACCATTGGTGTGACTTCCTCATTAGCTTATGAAGTTGATACCTCGCGCTTAATTGCTTTACTCTGGGATCAAGGCAAAGATGTCTACTTAGCCAAAGCCAATAATAATCCGGAACATTCACAAGATTTTCTGTATTATAGCTATATGACCAAGCTGACTGCATCTAAGTTTGGCGTGATGGAAGTTAATGATCCAAATGCCAAGATCAACAATGATTTGGATTTAATTATTGTTCCTGGACTTGCATTTGCTGAAGATACGCACCAGCGACTGGGCTTTGGTGGTGGCTATTATGATCGCTTCTTAGCAAAGCACGAGCAGGCTAAGACTGTTGCTCTAGCAAATTCACAAATGATTTTTAATACGACTGAGTGGGATGTTGAGCAGACGGATATTCCAATCCAAACGCTGATTACTCCCGATTTAGTCTGATAAATTAGTGAGGCAATTATGCAAAAGCAAAGTTTTAAAGATAGTTACATGACGTGGATCATTTTAATTGTTTTGTTTGTGGTCTTTTTAATGGAAACTGCCTTGGGTGGCTCACAGAATACCGCTGTTTTAATAAAAATGGGCGCGATGAGCAACTATGCTGTGGTCGCAGGTGGTCAATGGTGGCGCCTGTTTACGGCGCAATTCTTGCATATGGGAATTATGCATATTGTTTCAAACGCCGTGATGATTTATTATCTCGGTGTTTACATGGAACAGATTTTAGGTCATTGGCGCTTTTTAGCGGTTTATTTGTTATCGGGGATTGGCGGCAACTTGCTGAGTTTAGCTCTTGGCAGCGACCAAGCAATTAGCGCTGGTGCTTCGACCGCACTTTTTGGCCTAATGGGTGCAATGACGGCAATTGGTTTGCGTAATCGCGATAATCCAGTTCTTGTTTATTTGGGCAAACAGGCACTCTGGCTTGCCGTAATTAATATTGTTCTTGACCTGTTTGACACTAATATTGACATTCAGGGCCATATTGGTGGCTTAATCACAGGACTTTTGTTAGCAATTATTTTAGGTGACCGCGCTTTGCAAAAATATTCTACCAAGTGGCGGATAGTTGCTTTATGCGTTCTAATTGTTTATCTAGTTGCTACTGTTAGAATGGGTATGGTTATCAGATTCTAATGAAGACCTTGTATGATGTTCAGCAGCTCCTTGAAAAATATGGTGTCTTGGTGCACGTTGGTAAGCGCATTTGGGACATTGAGCTGATGGCCCTTGAACTTGATAATATTAACCGTTCGCGCTTAATTGACAAGCATGATTATTTGGTTGCAAAGATGATTTTGCGGCGTGAACATGAGTATGAAGAACGCAAAGAAAAAGAAAAGCATAGAAGCTAGAATAATTTAGTAGTAGAATTATTCTTATAAGTTTATTTAGAAAAGAGTTTAACCGATGTCAACTTTTTTAATTATTTTGGATGTTGTATTAGTAGCTATCATTCTGGCTTTTGTTGCAGTTTGGTTGTGGAATAAGTTCCAGACTAAGCGTCTTGGTAGCGGTGATTTAACTAACGAAGAATTTAATCAGGGCATGAGAAAGGCGCAAATCGTTGATTTACGTGAAAAAGCACCATTCAAGAGAAAGCATATCGACGGTGCGCGCAATTTGCCTTATACTACCCTGAAATACCAATACGGTGAGCTTAGATCCGATTTACCGGTGTATTTGTACTCTGACTCATTAACCGTAACTTTAAGAGCCGCTAGATTTTTGCAAAAGAAGCACTTTACTTCGATTAAATGGCTCAAAAATGGTTTTGATGAGTGGAATGGTCGCACAAAAACATCTAAATATTAATTAGGAGAACATGTTTGGAGCATTTGCGCAAACGTGTTTTTTGCTTTTATAACGAAAAAGGATATTCGAGATGCAAAAAGTACTAGCAATTGTCGGACCGACAGCGATTGGGAAGACTAGTTTAGCTATCAAATTAGCCCAGAAGTTGAATGGTGAAATTGTTTCTGGTGATTCGATGCAGGTCTATCGCGAAGTAGCAATTGGAACGGCAAAGGCAACACATGAGGAGCAAGCTCAAGTTAAGCATTATTTGGTTGACACGCAATCGGTCTTTGAACCTTATTCAGTAAAGGATTTTGTCACACAGGCCCAATCAGCAATTAATGCAATTGCGGCTAAGGGTAAGTTACCGCTACTAGTTGGTGGGACCGGCTTTTATGTTAATGCCTTGCTTAACCAGATGCAGCTTGGTGAAAAAGATGAGCATGAGACAGCAATTGCTGCTAAGTGGCAAGATTTTTTAGATCAAAATGGGCCAGAGTCTTTGTGGCAAGAGCTGAATAAGCGCGATACAGATGCTGCTCGCAAAATTCCCGTGGCCAATTCTCGGCGCACCTTACGGGCGCTGACTGTAATTGAGCGGACAGGGCAAAAATTTTCCCAGCAGCAATCTAAAATTGAACCACGGTATGATTATTTAATTATTGGTTTAAATTCCGAGCGACAGGAAATTTATCGCCGGATTAATTTGCGAGTCGACCAGATGATGAGCCAAGGGATGCTTGAGGAAGCCGAGTTTGTTTACCAAAATCGCGATCGTGAACACCAAATTTTGCAGGCAATCGGCTATAAAGAGTTTTTCCCATACTTTAAGGATGAACAAAGTCTGCCCGATTGTGTTGAGCAGCTAAAGACAGCTTCGCGGCGGTATGCGAAGCGGCAATTAACGTATTTTCGTCATCAATTGCCATGTCATTGGTTTGACCCGTTAAATGACCAAAATTGTATTACAGAAATAGAAGAGAAAGTTGAGGAATGGCTTCATGAATAATTGGCCGGAAAAATTACAAGAAATTGTTAAGGAAGTTGACGCTCAAATTGCGCCACAGCTTGCTAAAATTGATGATAATGTTTTGTATAATCAGAACAAAGTGCTGCAGGCATTTAAGGATAAGGCAGTAGCAGAAGCCGATTTGCTTGGGACCACTGGTTATGGTTCAGATGATTCGGGCCGTGATAAGTTAGACCGCATTTACGCGCAGATTTTCCATACTGAAGATGCGCTGGTGCGTTCACAATTTGTGTCGGGTACACATACGATTGCCACGGCAATGGCGGGTAATCTGCTGCCAGGCGATGAATTAACCTACTTAACGGGAATGCCATATGACACCCTGCAACAAGTAATTGGTGTTGCTGGCGATGGGCGTGGTAGTTTAAAAGCATACGGCGTTAAATTCTCGCACGTTGATCTAAAGGATGGCGAAGTTGATTACGACGCTGCGCGCAAATTGCTGAGCGAGCACCAACCAAAGATGGTTGTTATTCAACGCTCACGCGGCTACGACACGCGGCAAAGTTTCACCGTAGCCAAGATTAAGCCGATGATTGCAATGATTCGCGAGGTTAGTCCCAAGAGTATCATTATGATTGACAATTGCTATGGCGAATTTTCCGAAAAGCATGAACCTACCGAATACGGTGCCGACTTGATGGCTGGCTCATTAATTAAAAATGCTGGTGGTGGCTTAGCCAAAATTGGTGGTTATGTTGTTGGTAAGCACGAACTAATCGAAAATACCGCGGCACGTTTGACTGCTGGTGGTATTGGCCGCGAGGAAGGTGCCAGTTTAAATAACAACATGGATTACTTCGAAGGTCTCTTTATTGCGCCGAACACAACGGGTAATGCAATTAAGGGTGCAATTTATTCTTCAGCGATTTTGGAAAAAATGGGTGAGGAAGTAACGCCAAAATGGAACGAAGATCGAACTGACTTGATTCAAACCGTGATTTTCCACGACCAAGATAAAATGATCCGCTTTGCCAAAGCTCTGCAAGAGAACTCACCGGTTAATTCCTTTGTCGATCCAATTCCAAGTAATGATACGGGTTATGAAGATAAAGTGATCATGGCTGATGGGTCCTTTATTGAGGGTGCAAGTATTGAATTTTCTGGTGATGGTCCGATTCGGCCACCTTATGCCATTTACATGCAAGGTGGTTTGACATACGCTCACGTCAAAATTGCAATCACCAATGCGGTCAACGAATTGTTTTTTCACGAATAATTCTTAAAATAATTAAAAAAACGTTAAAGGTTGGCCCAAAACTACTAGACCGCTTTGACTTTCAGACAAGAGTTTGCTATTGTGTTAGTCAGGTTTAGAGCAGAACGAGGAAATCTTGCTAGGACCAGACCAATTACTGTATGATTTTTTATTAGGTGAAAAAATGGCAAAAACAATTACAGCAGATGATATTAGACAGAGCGTTGCTGATAATGACGTTCGCTTTTTACGATTAGCATTTACGGACATCAACGGTACTTTGAAGGCCGTTGAGGTGCCAAATAGCCAACTTGAAAAAGTTTTGAGTAATGACATTCGTTTTGATGGTTCTTCAATCGATGGGTTTGTTCGCTTGGAAGAAAGCGACATGGTTTTGTACCCAGATTTCTCAACTTGGGCAGTATTGCCGTGGACTGACCGCCAAGGTGGTAAGATTGGTCGGTTGATTTGTTCAGTTCATACAACAGATGGTAAGCCATTTCCTGGTGATCCACGGAACAACTTAAAGCGTGTTGTTGAGCAAATGCGGACGATGGGCTTTTCTGATTTTGATATTGGTTTTGAAGCTGAATTCCACTTATTGAAGTTAGATGAACATGGCGATTGGACCACGCAAGTGCCAGACCACGCTTCATACTTTGATATGACTTCAAATGATGAAAGTGCTAGTTGCCGTCGTGATATTGTTGAAACTCTCGAAAGCATTGGCTTTGAAGTTGAAGCTGCTCACCATGAAGTTGGTGATGGCCAACAAGAAATCGACTTCAGATTCGATGACGCATTAACAACTGCTGACCGTGTTCAAACCTTTAAGATGGTTGTTCGTGAAGTTGCTAAAAAGCACAATTTGTTTGCAACATTTATGGCTAAGCCGCTTCAAGGTCAAGCTGGTAACGGGATGCACACTAATATGTCCTTGTTCAAAGATGGTAAGAACGCCTTTTACGACAAGAACAATAAATTCCACCTGTCAGATACCGCACTTTACTTCTTAAATGGTATCTTGACACATGCTCGCGCAATTACCGCAGTTGGCAACCCGACTGTTAACTCATACAAGCGGTTGATTCCTGGCTTTGAAGCACCAGTTTATATTTCCTGGGCTTCAAAGAACCGTTCACCAATGGTGCGGATTCCTTCAGCTGAAGAAATTAATACGCGTTTGGAAATGCGTTCCGCTGATCCAACTGCCAACCCATATCTTCTGCTTGCAGCTTGTCTAGCAGCTGGACTTGATGGGATTAAGAAGGCAGAAATGCCAATGGCGCCAATTACTTCTAACGTATTTGAAATGAGCGAAGAAAAACGCGAAGAATTGGGAATTAAACCATTGCCAGCAACTTTGCACAGTGCCATCAAGGCATTCAAGGCTGACAAGTTAATTCAGGATGCCTTGGGTGAGCACCTGGCACACAGTTTTATTTCTTCTAAAGAATTGGAATGGTCACAATATACGCAAACTGTTTCTGACTGGGAAAGAAATAAGTATATGGGCTACTAATTAAAAGATTAATTTATTAAACAGAACTGCTTGATTAATTTCAAGAAGTTCTGTTTTTTTATTAATTAAAAAATAAAAGAATAGAACCATTAATTTAATTTGTTGTAAGTGGTAAAATTGTAGTATTGATTAATTTTGTGAGGTAAAAAGTGACACAGCATAAATCGATTTATACTAAAGATGTAATATTGGTAATGGCAGCATCGTTCTTCTTCATGTTTAGCACGATGTTTGTTAACCCGCTAATTAATGGCTACGCTAAGAGTCTCGGCGCTAGCAGTGCGTTTGCGGGAATTATTGTTGGGATTATGAGCATCGCGGCAATGTTTTTGCGGCCAATTGCGGGTAATCTGACGGATAAGTTTTCGAAGTTTCGCCTATCATTAATTGGGGGTGTGCTAATTTTTATTGGCGTAACTGGCTATGTTCTTGCACCAAAAAGTGGCTGGCTGCTACTGTTTCGGCTAATTAATGGTGCTGGGTACGTGTTAGATACAGTTTGCATGACCACTTGGCTGGCATTCTTAGTCCCACGCGAGCATGTCGGTGAGGCCATGGGCTTTTACGGCTTGATGAATGCACTGGCAATGGCCGTAGCGCCAGCTCTAGCGATTAATGTTTATCAGAAAACAGGTTACCGACTGGCAATAATTGCTTCCGCGGTATCTTCTTTTTTGATGATCATTACGATTCAATTTGTTGGCAATCATGCTAAGCCTAAGAAAAAGACAGAAGAAAGTAAAGCCAAGCACTTTAAGATTATTGAAGTTAAGGATTTGCCGATTGCGTTACTAACTACGTTATTTGCCTTTCCGTATTTTGCTACTCAAGCAGACTTGGTAACTTACGCTGAAGAACGGCATTTGAATGTGGCGGTTGGCTCGTACTTTTTGATTTATGCCGTTGTATTATTGGTTATTAGAATTGGCTTAAAGAATTTATTTGATACGGTTCGCTTTGGTGTCTGGTTTTGGCTGAGCACCGCCGCAACAGCAATTTATTTGGTACTACTTGCAGTGATGAAGAATAACTGGGAAATGGGATTAGCTGCTTGTGGCATGGCAATTGGCTACGGCGTTATTTATTCCGTTTTGCAGTCAACAGCATTGTTGCTCGCACCGATTAACGAGCAGGGGCTGGCAAGCAGCACCTTTTATTTGGGACTGGATATCGGGATGTCATTTGGCCCAATCATTATGGGGTTTGTAAATGACCTGCTGCCGATTAAATATTTCTATCCTGTTCAACTGCTGCTGATTCCGTTCATGATTATTGTTTATTTATGTTATCGGAAACGCTTGAATAGTGCGATTGATAATCATTAATATTTAAAGACAAGGTATGCTGATGCCTTGTCTTTTTTGGTAGCGTTATCGTAAAACCTAATTAAAAAATAATTACAGTAAAATAAGATATTTTGAATAATTGCCCAAAAAGGTCCATAATAGTAAGGTCTATTTGAAAAGGAGTTACTATTTATGGATAATAAACAGCCGAAAAAAATTACACTCGGCACGTTAATTTTAATGATCTTCTCGTCCATTTTTGGGTTCAGTAATTCGCTGACTGCGTATTACCAAATGGGTTATGCAAGTATCATTTGGTATGTGATTGCGGCAATTCTGTTCTTTCTACCGTCTGCATTAATTTTTGCAGAATATGGCGCATCTTTTAAGGGTGTCAAGGGTGGTATTTTTTCTTGGCTTGAAGAGTCATCTAACGAAAAGGTTGCATTTGTTGGTACCTTCATTTGGCTTGCTGCCTGGGTTGTGTGGCTAGTTTCGTCCACACAATTCTTCCTTGTTGCTCTGTCAACATTAATTTCAGGTGAAGACATGACGCAAACATGGCATCTGGGCTTTTTGTCATCGACCCAACTTTTAGGTGTGCTTGAAGTAGCCTTCATGATTATTGTTACGTTCTTTGCTGCTAAGGGAATTGATAAAATTACAGCTGTCGACAAGGTTGGTGGGGCCTTTGCAATTCTGATTGCGCTTGGGTTCATGTTAGCATCAATGTTAGTCTTTGCCTTTAGTCATGGTCATTTTGCAGAACCAGTTACAGCGATGAACTTTACTAAGTCACCTAACCCGGCGTTCCAAACGCCCGTTGCTGTTTTGTCGTTTATTGTTTATGCCTTGTTTGCTTACGGCGGTCTTGAAACTTCGGCTGGTGTTATTGACTCAGTTGATAAGCCTGAGAAGACCTTCCCTAAGGCAATGATGGGTGCAATGGCATTGATGACTGGGCTCTATGTAATTAACATTCTCATGTGTGGGATTTCGACCAACTGGGCTGCTGTTTTGGGTGCCAAAAACGTTAACATTGCCAATATGGAATATGTGTTAGTCAACAACTTAGGAATTGTAATGGGCCACAGTATGGGCTTGTCGCAATCTGCAACGTTGACTCTCGGCACAATTTTTTCACGACTTGCTGGGTTAGCTGATGTTTTATCCGGAATTTCTGCTGCCTTCTTGATGGTTTACTCACCAATTAAGTCCTTCATTGAGGGTTGTGATGCGCGTCTGTTACCTAAAAAATTAGTCAAATTGAACAAGCATAATATGCCAGAACGTGCAATGTGGGCACAAGCAGCACTGATTAGTGTCATTATCCTGTTTATTTCCTTTGGTGGTAACGCTGCGGGCCAATTTTACACGATTTTAATGGATATGATGAATGTTTCGTCATCTGTACCGTATTTGTTCTTGATTGGGGTCTTCCCATTCTTTAAGATGAAGAAGGACATTGACCGGCCGTTTGTCTTTATCAAAGGTAAAGGTAAAGTCTGGGCAGTAACGATTGTTGTCTGGCTGGTTGTTGCTATCGGAATTATCTTTACTTGTATTGAACCAATGCTGGAAGGCGACTACATGACGTCGTTTTGGACAGCAATTGGACCAGTTGCCTTTGGTGTTGTTGCTTATATTTATTACACTTATCGTGAACACCATGATGCAAAAATGGCTTAAATTTTAATTTTAAAAGTAAAAATGCCTGTTACTGTGATCTGTAACAAGCATTTTTTGTTTTAGTTAAATTGTTTTAGTTAAATTTTTTACCCCATTGCCACGGGTCCTCGTGCCAAGTTTTGAGCGCGTCATATTCAGTTGCGCTAATGTAATTTAATTCTTTTTCCTTTTTGAGTAATTCAGGATAGGAAAGAAGGGGATTGAAGGCGATGTTAGCTGCGGCAAAGTTTTGCTTAGCATCTGGCAAATAATAAGTGAAAATTGAGCTGACACCAATAACATTGCCGCCTTCATTTTGCGTTGCTTTAACTGCGTTTAAGACAGAACCACCGGTGGTAATTAGATCATCGATCAAGACAATCTTGTCCTGGTCAGTAAAGCGGCCTTCAATTTGGCGGCCCTTGCCGTGATCCTTAGGTTTAGGACGAACATAAATCATTGGTAGTCCAAGTTTAGCAGCCACCCATGCAGCATGGGGAATTCCAGCGGTTGCAACACCACCGATAATGGTTACTTCTGGGTACTTAGTCTTGATTAAGTCAGCTAAGTCGCTGGCAATCCAGTCGCGCAAGTCAGGGTAAGAAACCGTGAGGCGTAAATCGGTGTAGATTGGTGAGAGCATGCCACTTGCATAAGTAAAAGGCTTGTCTGGCGAAACTGTGATGATTTTTTCTGCGATTAATTTAGCAATGATTTGTTCTTGATGCATCTTAGTTAAACTCCTTTTTAATTGTTTGATAGGCTGCTTCTGGGTCAGCAGCTTGGGTAATTGGTCGGCCGACAACGATTGCACTAGCGCCATATTTCTTTGCTTGGGCTGGAGTGGCGACCCGCTTTTGGTCACCGTTATTGCTGTGTGCCGGTCTAATTCCCGGCGTTACGTAAAGAAAGTCGGGACCAATTTCTGCTCGCAAACTTTCAACTTCTAGAGGTGAACAAATGACACCATCGGCGCCAGCTTTTCGTGCTGTTTGTGCAAGACTAATGACTTGTTCATTCATTGGTAAGCGGCAATTTTGCTCATCTTTTAAAATTTTGTCGGAAATTGAAGTCAGTTCCGTAACAGCTAGCAGTTTAGGCACGCTTTGTCCAGCCAGCGTACCAGCAATTAAACCATCCTTGGCTGCTTTAATCATGCTGCTACCGCCGAGCGCGTGGATGGTAATACAAAAGACATTGAGCTGAGCCAGTTGTTTGGCAGCGTTGTAAACCGTATTGGGAATGTCATGCAATTTCAAATCTAAGAAGATGTGGTAACCAGCGCTACTTAGTCGTTTAACCAAAGTACTCCCAGAATGATAAAAAAGTTCCATACCAATTTTTAAGTAAGTTTCTTGTGCAGCGCCAAGTTTAGGCAAAAGCTGTGCAACATCCTGCTCGTTAGCATAGTCCAGGGCGACAAAAACTGCTTTTTCCATTGCAACCTCCAAAAAAAAGTCTATTCCGGCACAGAGCGCGTCAAAATAGACTTTTTCGGTATTTAGTCATGTTTAACTTGCGGTCTCTCTGTACCGTTTAAAGTTCATTGCTAGTCAGTGTAGCATCATCTTGACTAAAAGACAACTAATTTTTGTTAAAAAATTTAAGCAATGGCAATCTTCTTAATTTAGTTTGGTATAATTAATATAAATTTAATATATTTAGCAGAATTACGAAAAGGAATTAAAAAATGAGTAAGAAGCGAAGGAAACATATTATTACTTGGTCAATTATTGCTCTGGTGCTGCTAGTTGCCGGCTGGTTTAGTTTTGGCCCCGGAATTTCTAATCATGCATCAAAAGGGCGGGTAATCACGATTGGGGTCGTTGGTGAAAGTAATTCTCAGCAAGTGATCTGGCAGCATATTGCCCAAAAGGCTAAGCGCGATTATGGCCTTATTCTTAAACTGAAGGTTTTTACTGATTACAATCAACCTAATAAGGCTTTGCGGGACGGCGATATTGACCTTAGTGCCACGCAAACGACAACTTTTATGCATGTTTGGTCAAAGGCAAATCATGCCAAGATTGTTTCAATTGGGAAAACCATTATTGCACCGATCCGTTTGTATTCCAAGAAGTATCATAAGTTGAGCCAATTACCGCAAGGAGCTACGATTGCAATTCCTAATGATGCCGCAACCGAGTCACGGGCACTTCATGTTTTAAAGAATGCTGGATTAATTAGTTTAACTAGTGGGCAAAAGTTGAAGACGATTGCAGATGTTACTGCTAACCCAAAGCATATCAAGATTAAGGAAGTCAGTGATGAACAGTGTGCGCGCATTATCAATTCCGTTGATGCGGTGATTGTGAATAATGACTTTGCCGTGCCAGCTGGCCTTGGCCCCAAAGAGACAATCTTTGTGGAACCGATTAATAAGGAGTCAGCTGGAGCCATTAATAATATTTGTGCGACAGAGGCCAAAAAGGACGATCCTGACTACCGACATGTTGTCAAATGTTACCAAACGAAGGAAACTAAGAAGCTGTACCACAAGTTCTATGGTGAGATGCAGAAAACTGCTTGGGATGTCAAATTGAAATAAGTTATATGTGTGATTTTTAATTAAATCTTGGCAAATAATTAAAAACGTGTAAAATAAACTGCGAAAATAATTGTAATGTCTGTGAGCATTCATTTTTGGAGGGAAAAATGACTAATCTTAGTGTAAAATTACCCGGTCTTAACTTGAAAAATCCGGTGATGCCGGCAAGCGGTACCTTTGGTTTTGGCGATGTTGCTGCTGCTAACAAGTTTGATTTAAACGAGTTAGGAGCACTGGTGTTGAAAACAACGACGCCACATTCGCGGCGTGGTAATCCGCAGCCGCAAATTGCGGTCTTAAAAGACGGCGTTTTAAATTCGGTAGGGTTAACTAACCCAGGTGTTGCCAGCGTTGTCAGTGAAAAGTTGCCGCACTTACACCAGCAATATCCTGACTTGCCAATTATTGCTAGTGTTGGTGGCAGCAGTGAGGCTGACTACGTGCAGGTAGCTGAAGAATTGGCGGAGTCAGGGATGGTTAATGCACTAGAGCTTAATTTTTCTTGTCCTAATGTTGCGCGCGGCGGCATGACTTTTGGTGTTCATCCAGAATTGGTTGAGCAGCTGACAGCTGCGATTAAACAAGCGGTTGAGGTGCCAATTTATGTCAAATTAACGCCGAACGTGACCGATATTACTGAGATTGCACGTGCTGCAGAGAGTGGTGGTGCAGATGGTTTGTCACTGATTAATACGGTGATGGGATTGCGCATCGACCTTGAAACACGGAAGCCGCTCTTAGGCAACAACGTTGGTGGCCTTTCAGGTAGTGGTATCAAGCCGCTGGCATTGTATCAGGTCCATCAGGTATTCAAAGTAACGCGCCTGCCAATTATCGGGATGGGCGGCATTACTACTGCAGAAGATGTAGTTGAATTTATGCTGGCAGGAGTTAGTGCCGTGGCTGTCGGTAGTGCGCATTTTCACGATGAGCTTGCTTGTCCGCATATTATTCAAAAATTGCCAAGCATGTTAACTAAGCTGGGCGTTAGTGATATTAACGACTTGGTCGGTCAAGTCCAATTTAATTAAGAATTTTATTTGACAATTATGTAATTTGTTCGTATATTTAACTTAATATCCCTTTAATTAGTCCAGAGAGGCTAGCAAGGCAATCGAGTTAGCGCCTGGTCTCAGTGACTAAGCGCTTTTATTTTGGGATGGAAAGAAGAACAAGATGGCAAAAGAAATTTGGGATGCACTCGCAATGAAGCGGGCACTAACGCGAATTACTTATGAAATTATTGAACGCAATAAGGGCACTGAAAATTTGGTGCTTGTCGGTATTAAAACGCGTGGTGTTTATTTGGCTAAACGCATTCATGACCGGATTAAAAAGTTAGAAGGTGTGGATGTCCCTTTGGGCGAACTTGATATTACCCTTTATCGTGATGACCGCCATGATGCAACTCTTAAGCAGGATCCAGTTGTGAATTCGAATAAGGTTGGCGTGGAGATTGTCAATCAACACGTTGTGCTTGTTGACGATGTTATTTACACCGGTCGCACGATTCGGGCAGCAATGGATGCCCTAATGGATATTGGCCGACCGAGTTCAATCGCCGTTGCTGTGTTAGTTGACCGCGGACACCGTGAGTTGCCAATTCGGGCAGATTTTGTTGGCAAGAATATCCCGACATCATCGAAAGAACAAGTTGCTGTTAATGTTGAAGAAGTTGACGGCCAAGATAGTGTAGCGCTCAAGCCGTTACCAGAAAAATAGTATAAATTTAGTTAATTCAACCATTTAATTGACTCCAGAGAGGGTCAGAAGGGTTTGAGTTCTTTTGGAATATTTAAAAATAAGCCAAAAATCCCTTTTGATTAACCTGGAGCAAGTAAATGCTTCAGGTTTTTTGTATCTTAAAGAAAGGGTTTAGACCATGAAAAGTAAAAATTTTGTTAGTTTGCCGCATTTTGTTAGCGTTGAAAATTTAAAAACAGACGAAGTGCAGGCGTTAATTGACCGTGCCGAGTATTTTAAGCGTGGCGGTGCTAGGCCAGAATTAACCCAGCCAGTTTATGTGACCAACATGTTTTTTGAAAATTCGAGCAGAACCCATACTAGCTTTGAAATGGCTGAACGTAAGTTGGGCCTGACTGTCATTCCCTTTGACCCTGCTCATAGCTCGGTTAAAAAGGGCGAGACGCTGTACGATACCTCGCTGATTATGGCTGCTTTGGGGATAGATCTTGAGGTTATCCGCCATTCAGAAAATGAATATTACGACAAACTAATTCACCCACAGGATGACCAGCACTTGCAAATTGGTGTCATTAACGCCGGTGACGGCAGTGGTCAGCACCCATCACAATGCCTGCTTGATATGATGACAATTCATGAGCATTTTGGCCATTTTAAAAATTTAAAAGTAGCAATCGTTGGTGATATTACTAATTCGCGCGTCGCCAAAAGTGATATGGAATTGTTAACAAGACTTGGCGCGCAAGTTTACTTTTCTGGTCCGGAATATTGGTACGACAAGCAATTTGACAAGTATGGTCAGTTTGCGGCGCTTGACGATTTGGTTAGTCAGGTTGACGTGATGATGCTATTGCGGGTGCAGCATGAGCGCCATGCGGGCGACCCAAATGAAAGCAAGTTTGATGCGGTGAAGTATCACGAGCAATTTGGTATTAATGAGCGTCGCTATCAAGAATTGAAAAAGGATGCGATTATCATGCATCCAGGTCCAATTAATCACGATGTGGAATTGGCTGGTAAATTGGTTGAGGCCCCCAAGAGTATGTTTGTTCGCCAAATGCAAAACGGTGTCTTTATGCGTATGGCAATGATTGAAGCCGTAATGCGCGGCCGTCAGTTAGGAGGGCTAGAATAATGGCAACAGTCATTAAAAATGGTCAGGTTTACTTTGGCGGCACAATTACGCCGTGTGATTTATTAATTGAAAATGGCTGCATTAGTGCCATTGGTCAGAATTTGAATGCCGAGCACGTCATCGATGCCGCGGGAAAATTGGTCAGTCCCGGCTTGGTCGACATGCATGTGCATTATCGTGACCCCGGACAGACTGCAAAAGAAGACGTGCATACGGGAACGCTGGCAGCAGCGCGTGGCGGTTTTACAACTACCGCAGCAATGCCTAACGTAACGCCGGTTCCTAATACGCCAGCTTTAATGCAAAAGATGGTGGCGAATAACCAACAAAATGGCGTCGTCCATGTTTTACAATACGGGCCAATTACGGTTGACGAAGTTGGCGAGGCATTACCTGATTACGCTGGACTTAAAAGTGCGGGCGCAATTGCTTTAAGTAATGATGGCAAAGGCGTCCAGAATGCGCAAACGATGCTCCGCGCAATGCGGCAGGCAAAAGATAACCAGCTAATTATCGCCGAGCACGCGCAAGACGATACACTTTTTAATTCGGGTGTGATTAACGCTGGCTCAAGAGCAACGGAATTTGCTTTACGGCCAATTACTGAACTTGCGGAAACCACGCAGATTGCCCGCGATTTGTTGCTGGCTGCAAAAACAGGCGTGCATTATCACGTTTGTCATGTTTCAACTAAAACTAGTGTTGATTTAATCAGAATTGCCAAAAAGCGCGGCGTGCACGTTACGTGTGAGGCAGCGCCGCATCACCTGCTCTTAACAGAAGATGATATTGACCAGAATGACAGCAATTTTAAAATGAATCCGCCACTGAGAACAGAGGAAGATCGCCAAGCGTTAATTGCGGGGCTTCTTGATGGGACAATCGATATGATTGCCACTGATCATGCGCCACATACGCGGGAGAATAAGGCGGGCGGCTTTGCCAAATCCGCCTTTGGAATCACCGGAAGTGAAACAGCTTTTAGTGAGTTATACACGCAGCTGGTAAAAACTGGTTATTGTAGTTTGACGCAATTATTAGCTTGGCTAACAATTAAGCCGGCGATGGTTTTCGGCTTGCAACATGCAGGCAAAATTGCAATTGGTGAACCAGCGGACCTTGCCATTTTTGACTTGCAAGCGAAGACAAGACTGCAGACGCAGAATTATTTCTCAAAAAGTTCTAATACACCGTTCACTGGAGATAATGTTTACGGCTCAACGGTGTTGACGATGGTTGCCGGCCAAGTAGTTTACCAAGCAAAGGAGCAACAATGAAGTATCTAATTTTAGAAGATGGCAGTGTTTATCAAGGTGAAGGCTTCGGTGCAGCAAGTGAGACAAAGGGTGAAGTTGTGTTCACCACGGGAATGACCGGCTATCAGGAAGCCATCACTGACCAGTCATATGCCGACCAGATTTTGGTGTTTACTAACCCACTGATTGGCAATTACGGCATTACCCTAGCAGATTATGAGTCACTTGAGCCCGGCATTAAGGGTGTGATTTGTCACCAAGTTGCTCATCATCCTGATAATTGGCGCATGCAGACGACTTTGCCGGATTTTCTTAAAAAGCTAAGTATTCCCGGTATTCAAGGAATTGATACACGGGCGTTAGTTAAAAAGTTGCGCTCGCACGGGACGATGCGGGGTCAAATTGCCAATTCGACTGCTGAAGCTGCCCAGATTGCGCAAGACTTAAAGCAAGAAGATTTAACCAAAGGAGCAATTGGTCGCGTTTCGACAACCCGTTCCTATCCTGTTCCTGGTTCTAAGCGCAACATTGTCGTCGTCGATTTTGGTATTAAAAATAGTATCTTGCGCGAACTGGCACAGCGCGATTGTAACTGTATTGTGGTGCCATATACGACCACAGCTGAGCGCATTTTGAGTCTGCATCCAGATGGCGTACTGCTTTCTAATGGTCCCGGTAATCCAAGTGAAATGATCGACGCGGCAAAAATGGTGCGGGAAGTTGAACAGCATTTACCATTGATGGGGATTTGCATGGGACACCAGATTTTTGCCCTAGCTAATGGTGCCGAAACATTCAAAATGAAGTTTGGCCACCGCGGATTTAATCATCCGGTTCGTGAAATCGCTACGGGAAACATTGGTTTTACTTCGCAAAATCACGGTTACGCGGTTAAGGCAGAATCGATTGCTGCAACTGACCTGATGGTGACCCATGTTGAAGTTAATGACGGCACGATTGAGGGCTTGCGGCACAAGAAGTACCCAGCATTTTCGGTGCAATTTCATCCGGATGCAACTCCTGGCCCACATGATCAGCAAGGAATTTTTGATTACTTTATGCAAATGATTGATCAAGGAAAGGAAGCCAATCAGCATGCCTAAAAGACAAGATATTCATAAAATTATGGTAATCGGCTCTGGCCCGATAATTATTGGGCAAGCAGCGGAGTTTGATTATTCGGGGACTCAAGCGTGTCTGGCTTTGCGTGAAGAAGGTTATGAAGTTGTGCTGGTTAACTCCAATCCGGCAACGATTATGACCGATACCGCAATTGCTGACAAGGTTTATCTTGAGCCGCTGACCGTTGACGCGGTTTCGCGGATTATTCGCCAAGAATATCCCGATGCTATTTTGCCAACGTTGGGCGGTCAAGTTGGTTTAAACATGGCCTTGGCTTTAGCCAAAAGTGGCATTTTAAAAGAACTAGGGATTGAACTATTAGGCACCAAATTAGAGTCGATTGAGCAAGCCGAAGACCGGGAAAAGTTTAAGCAGCTGTGTCAACAGTTGGGTGAGCCGGTACCACCGTCAAAAAGTGTCAAAACGGTCGCAGAAGCATTGGCTTTTGGGGATGAAATTGGCTACCCAATCATTGTGCGTCCTGCCTTTACTATGGGCGGCACTGGCGGCGGGATTTGCAATGACCATGATGAACTTGCCCGGGTTGCCAAAAATGGCTTGGAACTATCACCGGTTACTGAATGCTTGGTAGAGCGTTCGATTGCTGGTTATAAGGAAATTGAATTTGAAGTAATGCGGGATCACGCCGATAATGCGATGATTGTTTGCTGCATGGAAAATTTTGATCCTGTTGGCATTCATACTGGTGATTCGATTGTCTTTTCACCATCGCAAACGCTATCAGACAAGGAATATCAACTGCTGCGTGATTGTTCATTGCGCTTAATTCGAGCATTGAAGATTGAGGGTGGCTGCAACGTCCAGTTGGCGCTTGACCCGAACAGCTTCAATTATGATGTGATTGAGGTTAATCCGCGGGTATCGCGGTCTTCGGCTTTGGCTTCGAAGGCCACGGGTTATCCGATTGCCAAAATGGCAGCCAAAATCGCGGTTGGTTTGACTTTAGATGAAATTAAAAATCCGGTAACAGGGACAACCTTTGCGGAGTTTGAGCCAGCCCTTGATTACGTTGTCTGTAAAATTCCGCGTTGGCCGTTTGACAAGTTTCCGAAGGCTAATCGCGAGTTGAGCACCCAGATGAAGGCAACCGGTGAAGTAATGGCAATTGGGCGCACGGCTGAAGAAGCCTTTCAAAAAGCTGTCCGATCACTAGAAATTGATCAGAAGGATTTTTATTCAGAAATAGCACACAAGACAAGCGATGAAGATTTGGAACAAAAGCTGGTTAAGGCCCAAGATGACCGCCTGTTTTATCTGGCTGAGGCTTTTCGTCGCGGCTATTCGATACAGGATGTTCACGAATTAACCAAAATCAATTTCTACTTTTTGGATATTGTGCGCCACATTGTTGATTTGGAAAAGACGATTAAGTCGCATCCAAGTGATTTAGCAGTGCTTAAAACGGCAAAGAAATATGGCTTCAGTGACCAAACAATTGCTAGTTTATGGCAGCAAACAGCCGAGCAGGTCAGACAATTACGTAAAAAGCAGGGGCTTGTTCCGGTTTATAAAATGGTTGACACCTGCGCAGCAGAATTTGCTTCGCAAACGCCATACTTTTATTCAACTTATGATGCAGAAAATGAGAGTCAACCTGATCATAAAAAGTCGGTACTGGTTATCGGTTCCGGCCCAATTAGAATCGGTCAGGGGGTTGAGTTCGATTACGCAACCGTGCACTCTGTTAAGGCCTTGCAAAAGATGGGCTATGAAGCGATTGTTGTTAATTCGAATCCCGAAACGGTGTCAACCGACTTTTCGATTTCCGATAAGTTATACTTTGAGCCGCTAACGCTGGAGGATGTGCTTAACATTTGTGACTTGGAGCAGCCTGTTGGCGTCATTATTCAATTCGGCGGGCAAACGTCGATTAATCTTGCGGCTGGCCTGGAAGAACATGGTATCAAGGTTCTGGGAACAAGCGTCAAGGACTTAAATCGCGCTGAAGATCGTGAATTATTTGACCAAGTGGTTAAGGAATTGCATCTGAAGCAGCCGCAGGGAATTACGGCAACAACTCATGCTGGCGTTATTCAAGCGGCGACCAAACTAGGCTATCCAGTTTTGGTGCGGCCGAGTTACGTTCTTGGTGGTAAGGCAATGGCAATTGTATACAGCCAAGACGAACTAGAAGATTATTTACGCGACCATGTCGATATTGCCAGCAGCCACCCAATTCTAGTCGATGATTACTTAGATGGGCGCGAATGCGATGTTGATGCTATTTGTGATGGTGAACGGGTGCTCATTCCCGGCATTATGGAGCATATTGAGCATGCCGGTGTGCACTCCGGCGATTCAATGGCTGTTTATCCAGCCCAAACCTTTACTCCTGAAATTAAGCAAAAAATTGCGACAATTACCAAGCAATTGGCTTTAAAGCTAAATTGCCGCGGGATTATGAACCTGCAGCTGATTGAGCGCAACAATGAAATTTATATCATTGAAGTTAATCCACGAGCTAGTCGCACAGTGCCATTTTTAAGTAAAATTACCGGCATTGAAATGGCTCAGGTCGCAACTCGAGTAATTATGGGGCAGAGTTTGCGCGAGCAAGGTTACGCCGATGGCTTAGCATCGGAGCCGAAGCTGATCAGTGTGAAAGCGCCTGTCTTTTCTTTCAGTAAGCTAGCAGATGTTGACAGTTATTTAGGACCTGAAATGAAGTCGACTGGTGAGGTAATGGGAAGTGATTTAAGCTTTCCAAAAGCTCTTTACAAAGCCTTTGCTGGTGCGGGGATGCGGATTCCAGACAGCGGTAATGTGTTATTGACCATTGAGGATCGCGATAAAGAAGCGATTTTGCCTTTAGCACAAAAGTTTGTCCAGATTGGTTACCGGATATTTGCAACCAGTGGCACTGCGGCATTTTTGCAAAAGCACAATCTTCATGTGACGCTGCTTAGCAAAATTCATGACCAAGCAGACAACAATTTGTTAACCGAATTGCGCAGCGGCAAGATTGACTTGGTAATCAATACGATGGGGCACGACTTAGCAAAAAACTCCGATGGCTTTATCATCAGGCAGATGGCAATTCAGCAAAATGTGCCACTAATCACCAGCTTGGATACGGCACGCGCATTGTTGACGGCACTTGCTAACCGGTCATTTTTAACAACTAGTCTAAAATAAAAAATTAAGCAGCCAGTAAAATTTTGAACAATAAAAAACGGTCAAGTTCTTCAAAAGAAATTCTTGACCGTTTTATGTTATTAAAAATAGTTAACTTTTTAGCGAATTAAATTGTCCCTGGGCGTTTTGCCTTAGCAACTTTTTTGCCCATGACCATTTTATCGTCATAACCCCAGAACCAAGTGATAACAAAGGCAACAACGATGGCAACAGCACTAGCAAGCAAGAATGCGTAAAAGCTGCTCAAATCACCAGGATTTTTCGGATTGAAGAAACTTGAAAAGCCAATCAATCCACCAGTGAAGCCAAACATGGTCCCGTGCATTAATCCGGTAACTAGACCACCAAATGCGGCACCAATTGAACCAGAGATGAAGACCTTCTTATATCTAAGGTTAATACCGTAAATAGCAGGTTCAGTAACACCACAGAAGGCACTAATCATTGCTGCAAAACCCAATTCCTTGATGTCAGCCTTCTTCGATTTAATCGCAACTGCCAAAACTGCAGCACCTTGAGAAATCATGGTTGAACAGATAATTGCGTTAATCGCACTTTGGCCAGTACTTGCAATTTGTTGGGCAACCAGCGGCACAACACCCCAGTGGAAGCCAAAGATAACAAGCACTTGGTAAAAGCCGCCAATAATGAAGCCGCCGAACCAGCCGGATACAGAAACCAACCAGTTAATGAAGACAGCAATCCCATTGGCAATTCCTTGAATGATTGGACCGGTGATAACCAAGGTAATTGTGGCAACAATTAGGACAGTGATTAAAGGCACGAAAATCATTTGCAAATAAGTTGGTAGGACTTTTTTAAGCCATTTTTCCAACTTGTAAGCTAGCCATGCGGCCAAAATCATCGGGAAGATGGAGTAGGTATAATTCAAAAATTGGAAGTTTAATCCCGCAAGATTGAACATGACCTTTCCTGCTTTGCCCCAAGTGACTAATTGCGGCATCGTGATCACACCACCGATTACCGCGGCGATAATCGGATCACTGCCCAGCCGTTTGGCAGCACTAAAACCAACCCAGATTGGTAGGAAGTAAAAGGCTGAATCGGCCATTGCACTGATGGTAATGTAAGGCACGCTGTTAACGTTAAGTAGAGAACCAAGTTGTGGCAGTGTTAGCAGTGCAAGAATCCCTTTGATAATACCAGATGCGGCAATAACTCCAATGACAGGACTCATTGAGCCCGTAATAAAGCCGATTAGGTTATTGATTGCCCGAGAGAACGGATTTTTACCATCATTTTGCGTAGCTGTCGGTGCAGCTGAATCATCTAATTCTGGTAACTGCTTGACTAAGGCATCGTAGAGGTTGGCAACGCCATCGCCGATAACGACTTGATATTGACCGGATGCGTGCATGACGTCAAGAATGCCGCGTTGATTTTTAAGCACATCATCATTAGCTTGAGCTTCATCTTTAAGATAGAACCGTAACCGAGTAATACAGTGAATGACGTTGTTAATATTCTCTGGACCGCCGACATTTTTTATAATGAAAGTAGCTAGTTCATCATACGATAGCTTTTTATTAGATGCGGGTTGAGTGTCACTTTTAAGGTAAGCTGTTGCTACTTTAGCGCCACTAGATGTGTCACCTTCCGTAATATCTAGCCCATCAATTGCATCATTTGTATTGGTAATAACTGTAATGATTGTCGGGTCTAACTTGGCAGTTTTAATGGCTTTAAGATCCATTTGGGCAATTACTTGTCCAGCTTTAACTTCAGTACCATTTTGAATATTAATTGTAAATGGCTGGCCCTTAAGCGTTACAGTGTCAATCCCCATGTGAACCAGCACTTCAAGGCCATCAGGAGTTTTGAAACCAATTGCATGCTTGGTTTCTGCAACCGTCACAACCTTTCCGGAAACTGGTGCAACAACTTCACCATCAGTTGGTATTAAACCAAATCCCTGTCCCATTGTTCCTTTGCTAAAAACAGGATCATCAATGCTGCTGAGAGCGACAACTTTTCCGTTTGCAGGAGCTAATAGAGCAGTTTCTTTGTTAATTGCCATTAGTTTTCCTTCTTTCTAACTAAATAAATTTGCATTTATTAATAAATGATTTATGATTATTATCATACTTGTCTAGACAAGATGCAATAGAATATTTAATAATATTTGTAACAAAACTCGCAAAGTTTATTTACTTGTATGTACATAAGCAGATATAATTAATCTGATTAAGTGAAAGGAAAACCATAATGCAGTCGAAATCAGATATTATTGCGCAAGATATTGCAGCCAAAATTAAACACGAGCAATTTAAAGCTAATTCTTTTTTACCAAGCGAAAGTGAGTTAACTAAGTTATACGGGACCTCGAGAGAGACGGTGCGTAAGGCATTGCAGGGGTTAAATTCGTTAGGCTTAATTCAAAAGATACGTGGTAAGGGATCTCTTGTTTTGAATTTGGAGCAGTATTCTTTTCCAATTTCTGGTATTTCGAGTTTTGCGGAATTAAGTAAGTCTTTAGGCATGGATGCACAAACTGAGGTTTTAACTTTAGAGAAGATGCATACTTTACCTGAACTTTTTAAGAAAAAGTTTCCTAATGAAAAGCAACAAACTGGGTTTTATGTTGAGCGATTACGAAAAATTAATGGCAATGCAGAAATTCTTGATTGTGATTTTCTCTTTTCACCACCGATTAACGAGTTGCCACTAGATGCGGCTCAGACCTCAATTTATAACTACCTAGAAAATGAAAAAGGGTTGGAAGTTTCGTATGCGACCAAGGCAATTACGGTTGAGAAGGTCGACGATGAATTGCAAAGAAAGCTAAGCTTGAAGGACAAAACCGCTGTACTGGTTGCTAGTCATAATTATTTGAGTGATGCAACCTTGTTCCAGTTGACACTGTCTTATCATGATCCAAGTAAATTTAAATTTGTTGATTTTGCGCGCAGACAAAGAATTAGATTTTAAGGAGAAATTATATGGTTAATTTAGGTAAAAAGATAATCTATCAGATTTATCCCAAATCTTTCTATGATGCTAATGGTGATGGTGTTGGCGATATTCGTGGAATCATTCAAAAAATTCCTTATATCAAAAAGTTAAATGTTGATATGGTCTGGTTTAATCCCTTTTTTGTTTCGCCGCAGCGCGATAATGGCTATGATATTGCGAATTATTATCAGATCGACCCGCTCTTTGGCACGATGGCGGACTTTGATGAGCTGGTTGCTAAGCTAAAAGAAATTAATGTTGATGTGATGCTGGACATGGTCTTTAATCATTGTTCGACTAGCAATATCTGGTTTCAAAAGGCTCTGGCAGGCGATGAAAAGTACCAGAAGTTTTTCTATTTACGTAAAGCTAAAAAAGATGGCAGTTTGCCGACCAATTGGCAGAGTAAATTCGGCGGTCCTGCTTGGGCTAAGTTCGGCGATAGCGATTATTATTATTTACATCTCTATGATCCAAGCCAGGCTGACCTTGATTGGCACAATCCTGAAGTAAGACAGGAAGTCTACAAGGTAATCAACTTTTGGCGTTCTAAGGGAGTAAAGGGCTTCAGGTTTGACGTAATCAATGTTACTGGAAAGGCAGCTAAGTTAGTTGATTCAACTGACCCTGTAGAAGAAAAGAGTCTCTACACTGATACGCCAGTAGTTCATAAGTATTTAAAAGAAATGAATGCGGCCAGTTTTGGCAAGGATCCTGATAGCATTACAGTTGGCGAAATGTCTTCAACAACCATTAAAAATTCGATTGCGTATTCCAAGCCTAGTGAGCATGAATTATCAATGGTGTTTAACTTTCATCACTTAAAGGTTGATTACAAAAATGGTGAAAAGTGGACCAAGATGCCGTTTGATTTTATGAAACTGAAAAGTTTGTTAACTCAATGGCAGGAAGAGATGGATCAAGGTGGCGGCTGGAATGCTCTGTTTTGGAATAATCATGATCAACCAATGGCCTTGAGCCGATTTGGCGACCCCGGAAAGTACAGGGCAAAGTCTGCCGAGATGCTGGCTACTGCAATTCATCTGATGCGGGGCACGCCGTACATTTATATGGGGGAAGAAATCGGAATGACCGATCCTGATTATTCTTCAATCAATAGTTATGTTGATATTGAAAGCAAAAATGCCTTTAATAATTTGAAAAAGCAAGGCATGTCAGATCAAGAGGCCTTCGCCATTGTCCATGCCAAATCTCGCGATAATTCGCGTACGCCAATGCACTGGGATAATCAAAAATATGCTGGCTTTAGTAAGGTCAAGCCGTGGCTAATGCCGAAAAATCAGGCGCAGATTAATGTCAAAAAAGAACTGACGAAGGGTGAAATCTTCAATTATTATCAACAGCTGATTAAGTTACGTAAGCATGAAGATTTAATTTCAGATGGCCATATTAAAATGTTCTTGAAATCTGATCAGAGTGTGCTGGCCTATGAACGCTATTTGGATGATGATTCACCAAAAATATTAGTCTTTAATAATTTTTATGGTCAAGAGCATGTGGTCAGTGTGCCAGAGGAGTACTGCAATCGGACTTACCAGGTTTTAATTAGTAATTATCAAGAAGATGAAGTTGAAATTAATCACTCTTTGCATCTAAGACCATATGAAGCACTGGCAATAAAAATTGTTGCTTAAAATTAAAAAATCGTTGGAACTATTAAGTTCTAACGATTTTTTGATTATTTTTGACTAAATTTAATTGCTGTCTTTGCCAGATCAACTGTATAAGTTGCTTCTTCAAGTGGGCGCTTAGTCATGCCTTGGTCAGTGGAATAGATGATTAGGCACAGGCGACTGCCGACAGGAAGCCGATAATAAGTTGGCTGCAATTTAAAGGTCAGGTCATAAAACTGTCCAGCTTCAATCGCAGCAGGCTTTTTCATATCAGCGTAATTCTGCAAGTTCATGTGTGCTTTGGTAATTAATTTAGCATGGGTTAGCTTGTCCGGCATGAACTCTTGCAGGGTATCAGTGCCAAAGCGATAGCCGAGTTCTTGTCCGCCAGGCATTAGGAATTTAGGCGTGGCTGTCAGGCGCTTGCGATCACCTAACTCAACTAGGGCAACTGAGAGTTGACCCTTGTTCAAACTGGAAGAAACATGAACTGTAACTTCGGGTCGACCCACAATCGTCACGGGATGAATAAATTCATCGGTGGTAAAGCGCAGGCTTGATGATGCCCACGGCTCTTTGCCGCAGATAAATTGATATTGCCAGTCACTCTCAGAAATATGGGCTTGTTTAAATTTTTGCCCGCCAACATCAACAAATGCTAGTTGCTTTTTGCCATTGCCATCTTTTTGCAGCTCACCATCATCAGTTGGGTAATAAGTCATTTCTTGACCTAACTCATCACTCCAATCAGCTTCTTGATGCCAAATGTCAGCTTCTAAATTATCTTGAATCATGACGGTTGGCCACTGCTTTTCAGCACCATTATCAACTTCGAGCAACTCATGAACAAGCCAGAGGTTCATCAGGTCGGTAAAGTCAATTGAAACCAGGTTATTCATGTTGTAATGCGGCCCTTGATGTAGGAACAAGTGCGGCTTAATTGGCAGCGGCAAGTTTTTGATTTTTTGCCAAATTTTGTAAGCATTCTTCGGCTTAACATTCCAATCATTGAGCCCGTGAACACTGATCCAAGAGCATTTAATATTGTCTGTATGGTGGCGATAGTTGCGTGCTTCCCAAAAGTCCGAATACTGTCCTGTTGTGCGGTCTTCTTTAGTTAAAAGCCGCTGTTGCATGGCATCATACTTCGGCTTGATCTTCAAATAAGAACCTGCGTCCCAAAGATTAGACTGACAGGTCTCGGCAAGCAGGTCCATGTCTTCACCTTGGCAGGCCTCGGGGGCGATCACTAAGCCGTGTTCACGGTAATAGTCGTACCATGAGGAGATAGCGGCTTCAGAAACAACGGTTTTTAGCCCCTTAACTCCAGTTGTGGCAACGGCGATTTGCAGGGTGCCCAAGTAGGAGCGACCGGTCATGCCGATATTGCCGTTGCACCATGAAGCCTTAACTTGATGAGTTCGATTGCGATCAGTATAAGCAATACGATCGCCGTGCAGCCACTCGATAATTTCCTTGGCACTTTCGGTTTCTTCAGGAGAACCTGTAATGCGCAAGCCGTCAGAGCCGCGAGTTCCGATGCCGCCGGCAAAGACACTGGCGAAGCCGCGGGCAAGCATGTACTCGTTAAATGTGTAAGATGATTTGCCGACAGCTTCTTCCATTGCCGCATGATTTTCAGAGCCAGACTTTTTGGCTTTTACTCGAGCTGTAGGTTCATATTGCGGATTAGTCCATTCAGTTGCATCACTCAAATTCTCATCGACACTGTGATTGCGTTTAACGTTATCAATAACGCCGCCAAAGTAAGGGCTAGCAGTATAAAGTGCTGGGACCTTCATCATTTCGCTTTCCACTGGGCGAAAAATAGTCGTTTGTAATAAGTCCGATTGACCATCGCTATCAGTATCGAGGTCGCTTTCCACATAGACAACTTCGCGAATAACATTGCTGGTATCAAATACTGGCAAGCTTTTGCCGTTAAATAAGATAAATATACTCTCAGGGTCACCAAGGAGTTTTTCGTGAAAGTAACCTTTACCAGCCATGACATCAATTAATAGTTGACCGTTTTTAGCGCGGGTGTTTAACAACCGGTAAAAAGCATGAATTAGCTCATCCTTGTTGTTAATGTTAGAAACTATCGGTAGGGCCTGCTTGGTCATAAAGCCGAGTGGGTCAGCCAGCTGATAATCGTAGTGAACGTGGTAGCCCAAAAGCTGCAAGGCAATGTTATAAAATTGATCTAGTGTGATGCTTTCTGGATTTGCTGTTAAAAAGTCGGCCAAGGTTTGTGTTTCTGAAACGGCAAATTCACTCAGCTTAGCTTGTCTTGCAAAATCTGCGGTAGGATTAACCTCCGCCAGCGCGTTTTCGACCAATTCTGCTAGTAACCCGCTAAAAGTTAGTTCTTGATAATTTTTTGGTAAAAATTGAATGTTAAGTAATTCTTGCACTTGCGTTTTAAAGTCGGTTTCGACATATGCATATTGATTGTATTTCATACTGTGCTCCTTTTTTATTTCCTATTATAAAGGTTATTGCAGGCATAGAAAATAGGCAAAATAAAAACGAGCATTAAGCTCGCTTTGATAGCCAAGTATCTTTGTAAACATCTTCGTTGAAGCCGCAGGTTAGCTTGTCGCCATCAACAACAAGTGGCCGTTTGATTAGTTTGCCGTTCTTGGACATCATTTCGGCTGCTTTATCAATTGTCATGTCTGGTAATTGGTCCTTTAAGTGCAGTTTGCGGTAGTCCATGCCGTGAGTGTTGAAGAAGTAACGCAATCCGCGGTCCTGATGGGCGGTCATCCAGTTAACTAGGTCTTCTTTTTTAGGTGGCTGCTCTACTAAATCTTGAAAGTCGACGTCAACATCATGCTCATGCAGCCACTTTTCGGCACTGCGCGAGGTTGAACAACGTTTATAACCATAAAACTTAATCATTTTTGTACCTTCTTTTTATAGTAATCATAATTAATTATAGCAATAAGTGATGAAAGGCTGTAGAGTTAGCAATTATTTTTAAAAAAGAATTTGTATTAAGAATATTATGTCTTAAAGTCGATAGATGCTATTCTTTATAGATAGCTACAAGCGAAAAATATGACAATAACAGATTATAGTATACCTAAAAAATATATACTAATATCAAAATACATATGTTACAATAACAAGAGAAAAGGAGTTCTACTTGGAATAGAACTCCTTACAGAAGTCACTAGCTAAAGTGGTGGCAAAGAATATGTTTACAAAGTAATCATTAACTCGCCAAAGCTAAAGTGATTACTTTTTGTTTTATTCTCAAAATATGTGTGCTACAATAACAAAAGAAACGGAGTTCTACTTACGATAGAACTCCTTACAGAAGCCACTAGCTAAAGTGGTGGCAAGTAGTAATTATGGAGTAATCACTAGCTCTCCCAAGCTAAAGTGATTACTTTTTGTTTCTCGTAAAAAATAGTTTGATTACAAGAAACAATCTTGCTAAAGCAATAATCCAGGTAGTTAAGGACTTTGTCGCATTCGTTAAAGAAGATAACAAGTAGCTTACCACTGTAAAGATAATTGCTAAACGCAAGATAAAAAGTGCAATACCCATAAAGGTATAGGGCTAACCTCCTTTCATTAGGATTTTGCGCTAGGTGTAAATACACCATAAGCACCACCTCTTTTGAAAGAAATAGCCACCAGCTTTAGCTGTTCTGTAATAAATATTATATCTAAAAAATGAATATAAAGAAATACAATTATAAGTTTTCTTATTTTAAATTTCAAAGCAGTTTTAGCAGAATTTAAATAAAAGTGCCGCCAATATTTTAACTATTTAAGTATTGTGTTAAAAACAAGCAACTGAATAATAATTTGGCTAATTAATTGCTATAATAGTCTTGATTAAAACTCTTTACGGATAGAAATGAGGAAACAGCATGAAAATTGTAAATTTGGATAGTTATGCTTTGAACCCTGGCGATCTTGACTGGACACCACTTAAGGATTTTGGCGATTGTCAATTTTATGATCGGACTCCGATTGATGATGATGCCGAAATTTTAAAGCGAATTGGTGACGCTGAAATCGTGTTAACCAATAAGACGCCACTTAATGAGCATGTGATTAATGCAGCGCCAAACTTGAAATATATTGGCGTGACGGCCACGGGCTACAATGTGATTGACCTTGATGCAGCCAAAAACGCTGGTGTCACGGTAACCAACGTCCCAAGTTATGGCTCAGATGCCGTGGCCCAATTTACCTTTGCCTTGCTGCTAGAAATTTATAATCAAGTTGGTTTGCATAACAAGCTAGTTCATGAAGGTAAGTGGACGAGCAATCCCGACTTCACCTTCTGGGCTAAGCCATTATCTGAACTGCAAGGCAAGACGATTGGTTTAGTCGGCTTTGGTGCCATTGCTAAACGAGTTGCTGAGATTGCTCATGCTTTTAGAATGAACATTATTTTCTATAATCATCGTCCTAAAGATGTTCCTGGCCCTTGGGTTAAGCAGGTGAGTCTTGACGAGCTGTACAAGCAAGCGGATATTATCACGCTGCACGTGCCGCAAACTCCAGAAACAACCGATATGATTTGTGCAGCTTCAATTAAAAAAATGAAGCCTGGTGTTGTCATTATTAATACGGCTCGCGGCGGTTTAATCAATGAAGCCGACCTTGCTGCTGCTTTGAATGATGGTCAAGTTGCTGCAGCTGGTGTCGATGTTGCTCAAGCTGAACCGATTCCGGCAGATAGTCCGTTGCTGACAGCCAAGAATTGCTACATTACGCCACATATTGCATGGGCTCCACGGGAGACACGCGACCGACTTTTACAAATTGTGTTTGCCAACTTGCGTGCATATCTAAACGGTGAAAAATTAAACGTTATTGAATAAAAGACAAAAGGCCAACTTTTCGGATTTGAAGAGTTGACCTTTTTTCATGCAAAATTAAGGAGTAGTTTGGTTTAAAAATGACTATTTAACAAAACCAACTTTATACCAAAGTGGGTGATTGTTGTTTGATTGTGCTGGCTCTTTTGAATAGCCAGTAATGTCGGAGTTAACGGCAGTAATTGTATAGGCATTATCAATTGGAATTGCCCAAGCTTGGGCAGCCATGTACTTTTGCCATTCGTGGAATTTTTGTACCCGGTATTTGTGGTTAAATGCTTTAGGAGAATCGATTTCGCGTAATAACTTATTATTTTCAGGAGTTACATAACGCATGTAATTTAAGATTGAAGTTTCACTATAATACGATTGCGGCGAAGGCTCACTTGGCAGTCCCCAGCCAGCCATATACATGTCAATTGTCGGATCATCGTTTTGAATTTTATCATAGAATGAATTAAATTCAGTCAAGCGACCACCAGCCAACTTAACATTCAAACCAATCTTGTGCCATTGCTGCAAATAATTTTGAACAATTGGCTCTTGGTTGGTATCACCACTCATTGCGGCGAAGGTGATAGTTAGCGGCTTACCATTTGGTTGTGTGCGCCACTTGCCCTTTTTCTTGAAGCCCGCCTTATCTAAAATATTGTTGGCCTTTTTCAAATTAAAGTTAAAGCCCGGATTTGTCTGGTCCGAATAATCACCGTATTGTGCCGGAATTAGCGTTGGCACGCGGAACTTAATCCCATGAGTGTAATGCTTATCGACCTGGTCAACATTCATTGCGTAGCCGATGGCTTGCCGCAGCGCTTTGTTATTCATTTTGGCGTTTTTGTTCATGACGTTCTTATTCTGCTTGGCGTCCCATTTACCGACTTTGAAACCAATATAATGGTAAGCCAGCGGGATTTGCGCAATAAAGTTGACGTTCTTGGTATCTTTAACTTGCATCCATTGCGTTGGAATAATGTCGGCGACGTCGAACTTGTGGCTCTTAATCGCCTGCGTTGCTGAATTAGGGGTAACAACTTGAAGAATGATTTTATTTAACTTTGGTTTACCACGCCAATAATACTTATTAGGCGTCCATGTAACTGATTGCCCGCGAGTAACTTTGGCAGCCTTGAAGGGACCAAAGAACAGGGGCTTTTTTCTAATTTGGTCAGAAGATACCAATTTGCTAAACGGAACATTCTTTAAGTAATGGTAAGGCTCGGCTGTTTCCCAGAAGTAGCGGTTACCACTGTTGTACATACCGGGCTTTAATTCATAGAAATGAATGATAATGGTTCGGCCGTTCTCGCCATTAGGCATTTCAATCCCAGAAATGCTGCTGGCCTTGCCATCATGATAATCCTTCAAGCCCAAGATGTTTTCCAAATTCTTGTTATAACGCTCAGATTTGGAAGTCTTATTAGCAATAATTTCGTAAGGATATTCCAAGTCCTTGGCCGTTACTTGCTTACCATCCGACCATTTAACGCCTTTTTTCACTGTAATCGTAACCGTGTTATTCTTGCGGTTAAGTTTTAAAGTGGCTGGGCCTTTGTCGGTAATTCGGTAATGATTATCGGTATCAAAGAGTGTTTCTGCACCGGGGCTGGCAACCTCGGAATCAATATCACTGGTTGATAATTCATTAGAAAAAATACCAGAAAACGGGGTGTCAGTTTCTAATGCTAACTTCAAAGTACCGCCTTGTTTAGTGGCTTTAACTGGGGTAGATTCCGGTAATTTACTAACTGATTTACTTTCATTTGCGGTGTCACTGCTCTTACCACAAGCAGTCAAAACGAGTGCGGCTGTGGTTATAATTCCAAGGGAACTTAATGTTTTAAATTTTCGCATAGTTTTGCTCCTCTATATTTAATTTAGTTTTAATAAATTTGTTATAAATTTTAGCATATTAAATTAATAATTGCTAAATATTTTTAATATTTATGGATTCTTAATAATTAAACCAGTGCTGGTATACTTATGAAATTAAGATTAATGGCAATCATAATATATTAAAATATTAATACTAAAAGCAAAATTAATTGTAAACTAGTTAACCTATCGCAAGCGATAAAACCCTTTTTTCTGTTAAAAATAAAGTTTAAAATTGGCTTAGGTAATTTGATAAAAGAAAGAAGATGGTCTTTTGCGGGCATTATGGTTGTTTCCAGGACAGGGTAGTCAATTTGCTGGGATGCTGGCTCACGTCACTCCTGAATTAAAAGAGCACGTTGAGCAATTGTTGGGGCTAAAATTAGTGGACACAGCAGAGGGCTATCGTGATTCAGTTCAATTGCAAGTTAGCATTGCGTTAGTGCAAGTTGACCAGATTAATCAGCTAATTGCCGCTGGAAATAAGCCTGATTTAGTGGCAGGTCATAGTTTAGGTGCTTTTGCGGCAGCCTATGCAGCTGGTAGCATTAAGCAAGATGATTTGTTTCAAGTTGTTAAACACCGCGCAAGCTTGATGCAGAACGCGTATCCCAGTGGCTATGGCATGGGAGTTGTCGCGGGTTTAACTAGAAGGCAGCTGGCACCGTTAGTGGCGCAGATAAACTCTTCTGCTACTCCGGTTTTTTTATCAAATCAAAACGCAGCTAACCAAACTTGTATTTCAGGCAAGCTGACGGCAATTGACCAGGTATTGCAATTAGCCAAGCAAAACGGTGCCGTCATAGCACAACGATTAAGAGTGCCGGTGCCGTCGCATTCACCATTGATGCAAAAGGTAGCTGAACAACTAGAGCAGGAAATTGCGCAAATTACGATTGCTAAACCGCATTGCCGCTACTTAACTAACTATTCGGGGCGCAGCGTTCGTCAGGCAGAGTTTGTGGCTACGGATTTAATTAATAACTTAATATACCCAGTATATTTTGAAGACATGATTAATGTAGCGCAGGATTATCAGCCGGAAGTAATTGTCAACTTTGCACCAGGTACGCCATTTAAGACGATTTTGCACCAAACATTTGGCGATTTACGACAGATTAGCCTTAATCAAACAAGCGTTGCCGATGCGATTTACCTATTAAATAAATGGAAAAAGAGGTAGTAAAAATGAGTGAAAGACGAAATTGGGCCACACACCGTGAGGCTAAACAGCAAAAATTGGCTAATGCTAGTCGGCTGTTAGATGGTAAGTTTGCTAAAACCGAAGATGCGACAGCTGTTTTGGAAGCCCTGATTAATCCCGGCGATAAGGTTGTGCTAGAAGGCGATAACCAAAAGCAGGCCAGCTTTTTATCTAAAACATTGGCCAATGTTGATCCGGAAAAGGTCAACCATTTGCACATGATTATGAGCAGTATTTCTCGGCCTGAACATTTGGATATTTTTGAGGATGGGATTGCCAGCAAGATTGATTTTTCTTATGCTGGTCCGCAAAGTACGCGGGTGTCGCAAATGATTGCCGACGGCACTTTGCAAGTTGGCGATATTCATACATACTTGGAATTATATGCCAGATTATATATTGACTTAATCCCCAATGTTGTTTTGGTTGCTGCCGATAAGGTTGATCGCGTGGGCAATTTGTACACAGGTTACAATACCGAAGAAACGCCGGTAATTGTTGAAGCGGCCGCTTTTCATGACGGGATTGTGATTGTGCAGGCAAATGAGATTGTCGATCAAGTTCCGCGAGTTGATATTCCGGGAGATTGGGTTGACGTGATTATTCCTGCAGATGAACCGTATCAACTTGAGCCACTGTTTACTCGTGATCCGCAAAACATTACAGAATTGCAGATTTTAATGGCAATGATGGCTATTCGGGGCATTTATGAAAAGCACAACGTGCAGTCAGTTAACCATGGGGTTGGCTTTAACACCGCGGCGATTGAATTGTTACTACCAACCTATGGTGAGCAGCTGGGGTTAAAAGGCAAAATTGTTCCTAACTGGGAGGTCAACCCAACACCAACATTAATTCCGGCGATTGAATCGGGCTGGATTGAGTCAATTCACTCTTTTGGTGGTGAAGTTGGAATGGAAAAATACATTGCTGCCAGGCCAGATGTTTTCTTTGTTGGCCCTGATGGGACAATGCGTTCAAACCGTGCTTATGGCCAAATGGCTGGGCAATACGCGCTCGATATGTTTGTCGGGTCAACGTTGCAGATTGACCAGTACGGTAATTCTTCGACGGTAACTCACGGGCGGCTGTCCGGCTTTGGCGGTGCGCCTAACATGGGATCGAACCCAACAGGACGGCGACATTCCACACCTGCTTGGCAAAGTTTACGGCCTGACGATAATCCGTTAGGTAAGGGACAAAAATTGGTAGTGCAAATGGTAGAAACTTTTGGCGCTAATAAAAAGCCGGTTTTTGTCGATCAGCTTGATGCAGTTGAGGTGCAAAAAGAAGCCAAACTGAAGAACGTACCCATCATGATTTATTCCGAGGACACAACGCATATCGTTACCGAAGAAGGCGTTGCCTATTTATACAAGACCGACAGTATGGCGGAACGGCAGGCAGCCATTGAGGCAATTGCTGGTGTGACGCCAGTTGGCTTGCGTTCTAATCCAGCAACAGTTAAGGATTTGCGTCAGCGTGGCATAGTGGCTTTTCCTGAGGATTTAGGTGTGAAAAGAAATCAGGCAACGCGTTCGCTGTTAGCGGCGCAAAATATGGAAGACCTTGTTAAGTGGTCTAAAGGTCTGTACACACCACCAGCTAAGTTCCGCAGTTGGAGCTAAGTTTAATAGAGGAGAATTAAAATTATGGAGAAGTTACATTTTAGTTTTGCAGCACATGAGCCAATTGCACGGCCTGTTCATGTTGGTGTTGTTGCTTCCGGTGATTTGGAAATAATTATGCGTCCAACTACGGCAAAGCAATCGGAGCTTGATATTATCACTGGCAGTGATGGCTTTCAAAAAGTTTGGCAGAATGTTTTGGAACGCTTTTTTGCTCGTTATCCGCTGTTGGCCAAGTTTGAAATTAATGATTATGGCGCTACACCGGGTGTTGTAAATTTGCGTCTTACTCAAGCAATGGAGGCATTGAACGATGAACAATAGTTTTGTGGAATTGCATGCTCGTCAAAGAGCAGAGGCATTGCTTGACCAAGGCTCAAAGCGCGAATTAATCGGGCCGTTTGATGACCTAATTTCACCACATTTAGAGCCGCAAAATATTGTGCCGGAATCGGATGACGGCATCGTAATTATGAGAGGAACCATGAAGGGCAAGCAGGTAGTTGTCATTTCAATCGAAGGTTCATTTCAAGGCGGCGGTATTGGTGAGGTCTCTGGTGCCAAAATTGTGGCAGCACTGGAACACGCGTTAGCTGATAATCAGGCAGGAAAAACCATTTATCCGATTTTGATTTTAGATACAGGTGGCGTGCGGCTGCAGGAAGCAAATTATGGTTTGCTTTCGATTTCTGAAATTCATAATATGGTCGTTGCCTTGAAGAAGTACGTTCCAGTAATTGGTTTGGTGCCGGGTCGCGTTGGTTCATTTGGCGGTATGTCAATTACTAATGCGTTGTTGTCATACGTTATTGGCACGGATAAGGCACGAATTGGCTTGAATGGTCCCGAAGTAATTGAGCAAGAAGCCGGTGTGCGTGAGTGGGATTCTTCCGATAAAAATCTGATTTGGGATACTTTGGGAACCAAGCAGCGACAAAAGACCGGCATTATTGACGAAGTTACTGCAGATGATGTTGATTCAATCAAGCAGGCAATTTATGAGGCGATCTGCAAGAAGAAGGATAGTCATCGCGATCAGCGCAGTGACTTTTACTTATCGCTACTGGATAGTCTTGATTTAAAAAAGCCGCTGGATATTCCAACTTATAATCGGCTGTACCAAGCAGTTGAAATTAAACCGCATCATTTGGCTGCTGCAACAACTTGTAGTGAGCCCGGGACAAAATCTCGTGGCCGCAATTGGTTTGAATTGTTAACCGGTATAAAAAATGCCACCAGTCAAGTAGCCACGGTACTACATGCGCAAAAGGATAATCGCGAGTACATTGCAATTGTGCCAGATGCCCATAATCGTTTTCCGCGAGTTCGTCATGGTGAGGTTGGCCTTGAAGAAGGCTTTACGGTAGCTAGCGTGGTCAATGATTTAATTGCTCAAGATAAGGAAAAATCACAGAAAACGCCGATTGTAATGATTGTTGATGTGCCGAGTCAAGCCTATGGTTATAAGGAAGAATTAATTGGCATTCACATGGCTCTAGCTGCTAGTGCGAGTGCATACGCGCGGGCAAGGCAGAGCGGTCATAAGGTAGTGGCGTTAATTGTTGGGGATGCAGTTTCTGGTGGCTTTTTGGCACACGGGCTGCAATCTAACCGGTTAGTGGCATTAGATGATATGACGATTACCGTTCAGGCGATGAGTAAGGCATCAAGCGCACGAATAACGCAGCGGACGATTGCGGAGGTTGAAGAAGCTACTAAGCATGTTCCGGCGATGGCCTATGATATTGAAAATTACCAAAAATTAGGTGCCTTGTACCGCCTGATTCCGCAGATTAAGGGATATGATCGTGATGAGCAAGCAGTATTAACGGTCAAGGCAGCTTTAGACGATGCCTTTGCCAGTTTAGAAGGTGCGCCAACTGACCTGTCTTTCCGCTACACTAATGAAATTGCTGTTAATGGCGCGGCTGGCGGGCGCAAGGCTACTAATCAGGTACGGAAGTTGATGGCTGAAGAATGGCATTAATTCCGCCACATACCTTAATTGAATTGGCAGATGTTGCCCCGTTAATTCAGCAGCCCTTACCGTCTTGGGCACAAAAAGTGCTCACGCAAGCACCTTATGTCATTGTGCGGCGCGGTAAACAGGGTACGCAAATTCCGGTTGGCATTCGTGGTTTTACTAAAAATCAACGCTTTGCATCCTTTTTACCACGCAACAAGTGGCGAAAACTAATCAGTCCGCAGCAGGCATTAACCTATTTACCCAAGTTAGCGCAAGAGCGGGCCCAATTACCGGCTTTTACAAAATTGCAAAAAATCATGCCGCTGCTCGATAACTATGATTGGGGAGTTAGTGGCAGCCTGCAGTTTGAGCTGGTTACGGGACTGCCGGTAGTTAGTTTGACTTCTGATATTGATGTTATCCTGACCAATATGCGGCCACTATCGCATCAAGAAGCGCGCGCTTTAATTGAGCGACTGCAAGCAATTTATCCAGCAGTTCATGTTGATATTCAGGTTGTCAGTGGTCAAAATGGTTTTTCATTAGAAGAATTTGCGCAGCAGCGAGCAATGACAATTTTATTGAAGACAGCAACAGGACCTAAATTGGTGAGTGACCCCTGGCAATTTTGAAAAAATAAATAACCCCTGCTTTGTAACGAAGTAGGGGTTATTTGTTAACTGAAATCAAGTTCGAAGTCTTTACTTGTGAAGTAGTGTAATTGATGATTGAAAATATAATTCATCAACAGTCCTAAGGCAATGGGTACGACTACAAAAAGAATGACAATCAGAGTAATATTAGCTGCGTTTGCAGGACGACCGGCCATTGCTGCTAGAGGTCCAATTAATCCTGAAAAGCCAAAGCCAGCACTCATTGGGGTCCCGCCAATTTTGCAGATTGCTCCAAGTCCGCCAGCAATTCCAGCGTTAATTAACACGGGTACCAGTAACTTAGGGTTAGTCATTAAGTTGGCCATTTGCATTTTAGGTGATCCTAGGAAGTGGGCGATTGAGGTACCAATTGAATTAGCTTGCCAACCGAAAATTGCTAAACTGAAGCTAGCAGCTGTAATGCCAAGATTGGCGGAGCCAGAAGCAATGCCAACTAGGTTAATGGCAGTAGCGATACCGACAGAAGAAATTGGAGAAACAATCAGTAAGGCAAACACGATTCCCATGATGATGCCCATTAGAATTGGCTGCAAGTTAGTCAGATGCTCGACGCCGACACCAATTAGTGTCGATAATTGGCCAACTGGAATCTTGGTTAGGCATCCGATACCACCAGCGATGACTAAAACTAGCAGGGGTACTAACAAAATTGTGTATGCCTTGAGTTTTTTACCTAAAAGTAAAATCAAGCCGTAGCCAATCATGATTGTAATCGCCGTGTTAATGACGTCGCCGCTACCGTTAACGGCGATTTTGCCATTAGTCATGACGAAATTACCGCCACCAGCAGTTGCAGCTAAGGCCAAGGAAGACGTTTGAATTGGCGTCAATTTTCCCGTCATACCAACGCAAACGGCGCTGATTGCGGGTAAGAGTCCGGCCGCAAATGCTGTTAACGCAAGGATAAAACTGAGCCCGGGCCAAGTGGGGACAAGGGCCTTGACTAGTTGGTTGACTAAGGCTCCAGGAATTAGCGCGACGACAATTCCTGTTGATAAGCCATTCAAGGTATCTAAAACAATTTGTTTAACAGTTTTCATTGAAAATTCTCCTAAATAAAAAAACTCACACAGGACGACAACTGTGCGAGCTTCTTTTTGAGAAGAAAGTACTTAACTAGGACACACAGTCATCAAAATTACTTGACCTGTGTGTCTAAATGTAATGACAAATTCGGCACTCAGATCAAATTGTGAAAGTACCGAAAATAATATTTAACTTGTGGTTGATTCATTTGTTTAATTGTCGTCATCATGACTCACCTCTCATAAATATTTAATCAATATGATACTAAAGTATTTTTAAAAAGGCAAGCAAAATTGGTAAAAAAGTGAAATTTGCTTAATAACATCTAGATTTTAATAAATAACTGATGCTAGATAGTAAAAATGAGATTTTATGAAAATTTTAATTTAGCCATGATAATAAATGCTATAATTTGAACAGATATAAGGAGGACTTAGTTCATGAAAACCCAAGAAATCGATCATTATGCCGAAAAAATCCGGCAGAGCTTTCACTTGCCCAGCCTAGGTTTGGGAATTTATTATCAGGGAGAAACTTATAGCCATGTCTACGGTGATGCTGAGCAGGACACATTGTATCCGCTGGCTTCAATTTCGAAGACTTTTTTAGCAACGGCAATTTGCAAGTTGGCCGATGAAGGTAAAATTGATTTAGATGAGCCACTTAAAAAGTATTGGCCGGGATTTAACATGGTTGATCCGTATGTGGCTGAACATTTGACGTGGCGGGATGCCCTAAGCCACCAGAGCGGGTTGCCGGCTCACGATTGGATGCGATTTACTAACTGGAACAAGCAGGACTTGACGCTAGCGCAAAAAGCCGAAGCAATTGGTCATTTGGAGCCCAATCACGAATTGCGCGTTAAGATGCAGTACAGTAATTTGATTTTTGCGGTAGCAACTTATGTAATGGAGCAGGTAATTAACAAGGATTATGGCTCTTATATTCGTGAAAATTTGTTAAAACCGCTGAAGTTAAATAATACTTTTATTAATCACCATGAATGTGAGCGCAGTCGCATTGCCAAGCCATACCTGCTAGATCATGGCAACTTGCGTGAAGTCCCGTTTATTGCGCCGGGGAAAGTTGGCGGTGCTAGCAGTATGCTTGCCAGCATTTCTGACCTGCTTGAGTGGGGCAAATTCCAATTAAAGACTGCCCAAACTGGTACTGGCATTACCATGCAGCGCTACGAGCCACAATCAATTATGACGGTTGACCGAGCATACGGCGGTGCCCACTTCTCTAATTATGGTTTGGGCATGATGATGGAAGATTATCATGGTTATAAATACCTGTTCCACAGCGGTTCGTATGTTGGCTATTGCTCATTCTTGGGCTTTATTCCGGAACTTGACTTGGCATTTGTTTCGACAATGAACTTGGACTCAACCGATGCGATTTTTGCTCTTGCATACCAAACAATTGATACCTTTGCAGGCCTTGAGCAGCATGATTGGATTAAAACTTCGTCGGACTTCATGGCTCAGAGATTGGCAACTAAGCAGCGCAAGTTTAGTGAGGCCGAGGGTGAGAATCCGCAACCAGTTAAAGCTAAGCCAGAATTATTAGGCGACTATCGCAATCCTGGTTATGGAATTGTCACGATTAGTGAGCAAGCTGGCAATTTAATGGCCGCAATTGGACCGTGGTCATTCCCAATTATTGCTAATAGTAAGGGCGATAAATTTGTTGAGATTAAAATTTATGATACTTTATTGCCGCTTGATTTCACGGCGAATGGCTTGGAAATCATGACTGAACCAGCGCTGGGCAAGCCAACGATTTTTAGAAAATAAAAATAACAGGAACCTCTCGATGCACTGAGAAGTTCCTGTTTATTTTTTTCTAAATTGATTAATTTCTGCGGCGTAAATTTCAACTAAGTCAGGCGTAAATTCTTTTGGTTTAGTTGAAGTTTTAACATGCTGCCATAGAATAGCGGCAACTTTAAGCTTACTAGCAAACTCTTGACTAACTGTATCCTGACAAAAAGCACGAACAAAGTTGTTCCACTGATAAGTGTTTTCTTCAGCTGTTTGGCTAACGAGTTGCTGGTGCTGCTTAGTTGACGTCAAATCCTGATACTGAGTAATTAAGTCATCAACAGTCATTTGCGTGTCGTGGCGAGCTTCAGCTGCCCGCTTGATAATTGCCATTTCTTTCTTAAAGGAAAAATGGTCAACATGAAAGTATTCCGCAAAAAATTGCCGACTAGCATTATTAAAAGAAAATCCTGAATCGACAATTGGCGTTGTCAAATTAATTTCATCAGCTGCAAGTTGCCAGATATTCTGCTTTTTTCGAGCAGGTCTAATTTGGTTTTTAGGAATACCGGACAAGAACGCTTCTAAGTATGAATTGAGTTCGGCCTTGGTTCCAGAAGTTGGTAGGCCGTATTGCCTGCACAGGTCTTGAAGCTCGGTCTTATAAAAGTATTTTTGCTTAAATTCAGTTAGTGTAAGTTGGCTCATGGATATTATTTCTATTAGTAATAGTGATGAACAATGATTATATAGACTGTCTGCATCAGGTTGAGTGAATATAGCAGAACAAGGACGCCGCCCAAGCTGCTGAGCCAGATTCTTAATGCTTTGTATTTAGCCTCTTGCTGGTGCCGCCGTTTTTGACAAAAATCATAAAGAGGGTACAAGAGGTACAGACTAAGAGCTAGGGTTATGATTGCTAATATACCTAGCAATAGTAAATTTGTTGGGCTTGAAGTAATTTCCATTGTGTTGACCTCCTATATGAAATTGTGCTTGAACATATTGACTTTTTTTATTCTTCATAATTTTCAACTAAATTGTCGTTTAAAATTCTTTGCAAATAGATATTGAATTTAGCAGCATCCGAAAACCCAGTTAGCAAAATACGTTTACCAGATTGGCGGAAAAGTTCAGTTCCATCACTATAAGGAGTTACACTTACTATTCCTGATAAGACTAATGCCTTAGTACCCTGATTATTAACTAAAAAAATTCTCTTATTAGTTAGATATAAGCCACCATTAAAGATAGGTGTGATCTCACTGTACTTTTCAGTTTTAGCTGAAATCGAACCTAAGCGGTAATTCAATCCTTTTGCAATGTGAATAGTTGCGGTAGGGCCACTGTAATTAGTACGTTTAGAACGAACACGATCTTCACTCCAAATTATATTTTCATCTACTGACAAATAACAGAACTCGTTTTTTCGTAAAATTAGGCCATTAACTTTACAAGCGTATTGTGTTAAATCTTCATTTTGCCAGATAGCAATGTCACGTTGACGTGCTTCTTCAGCTTGTTGCTGTTGAATTCTTAACTCTTCAGCTTTTTTAGCTTTTTCAATACGTTTTTGTTCTCTTTTTTCTTTGATTTTACCTAAGAAACTTACTTTAGTGATTTGATGAGTATCAGTATTGGAGTTTGTAACAATATCATCTACTTTTGGTTTATCTTGTGTTAGAGCAATGTCGTTAGACTGTGTAGCGGTTTTGCCACTTTTGGTTTGATCTTTGTCTGTACTATTTGTATTTCCCATAATAAGCAATATGATACAAACACAAATTACAATTTTCTCCCAAATGCTTGTTGAAGCATCAAATAATACATACCAGCAGGAAAAAATTAGTAGCCAGACCCAGAACTTTTTATACCATGGTTTTGTTACTTTTGAATTTTTCATTTTTTACTTTCTTCTCTATAAAACTTAATTATTCTGGGATATCACTGTCAATTTGACACTGTGTGTAGCCTTGAGCTTTAGCTTCAGCAAGGGTTATTTTAGTAATGTTGTCAGCATTTCTTAAACCACGACATCCTGGATTAAAGTGGTATCTTTTACCGTGATCTGGGGCTATAAAAACGTAACCTTTTTGAGGTACTAAATTATTTTCTCCTTGATTATTTTGGTCAGAAGCAACTTGTTGACTATTATTGCTAGAATTATTCTTAGTTTTGTGTTGCTTATTATGTTTAGGCTTGGTCACAACATGAGTAGGTACTTTTTTAATATTTTTATGTTTTTGGGCTTTACTATGCTTTTTAGCTTTTTTTGTTTGATTTTTCTTTTCTTTATGCTTTACTTTTTGAACTTTGGCAGATTGAGCATTGCTATTGGTATTATCGGGCATCAAATTACCACCAATAGGTAAGAGAATTACTCCAATGATAAGTGTGATTAGTGGATTAATTCTAGTTTTCTTTTTCTTGATTAAAGAAGTAATGCTTTTAGTTAAAGCAACAATACCAACAAGGAATAAAAAGGATCCTAATCCTAAAATTTGCTTACCTAGAATAAATACTAGAATTAGAATAATTATTGTTTTGCCCCAAGTCTTTTTATACCAAGGCAAATTAGTAGCATCGCTATTTCTTTTTTTATTCTCATTTGTTGGTGATATATTAGAAACATTTTCACTGTCGCTATTATCTTTCTTTTTCATATTTAAACCTCCTAAAGGGATAATAAAATCTAATGCAAGGATTATTAATTTAGGTGTATAGTCTAATTAGTTTTCAAAATTCAATTATATGTCCGAATATTAAAGGATTTTTTGCCTAAAATTTGGAGTTATGATGTAACTAATGAGGTAATCAAGTGATTGACTGTTGAAAGGTGATCACATCTTGCCAATTTAGCCACAGTGGGAAAGTTGAAATCGTTAGATTATTAGAGTATTTTCTCCTTTTTCAATTCTCCATAACAATTGCTACAGAGAGATTTGTAAGCATTTCTTCAGATTATTATTTGTACTGAGTACCTTATAATACTAAACGGGAAGCGCTATAAGACACATTTATTATAAATTTATATTAGATAATTAGCTACTAGGCGTCAATAATTATTAATAAGTTTGTTGAAGAAGATAAGTAAAGGATTGAAATTTTCTCTCATATCTAAATTCATTGTAACTGGCAGAAAAAACGTCTAAATTATTTGATAACGTGCCACTGCACTTTCCTTACCACAATATTAATGCAATGTTAATATAATTTTACAAAAGAAAAAAGCAGTTAAGATCTTTGCATCAAAATCTTAACTGCTTTTTTCTTTTTAATGATCCGGGTGAGATTCGAACCCACGACCCACGGTTTAGAAGACCGTTGCTCTATCCAGCTGAGCTACCAGACCATTGTATGTTTGTTTGTCCTTCACAGAACATTAACTATTATAGAGAAAAGTTTTCCTAATTGCAACAAAAAGTTTTATTTATTTTCAAATAAGTGCATAAACCGCAGAATGACGGCAAAAATTAGTCATTGAAGTGGCTGAATTTTGGTATAATTAAGACAAATAAATTTATGGGAGAAACTAATGAAACGTAAACTAGTGCGACTTTTTGTTTTGCTAAGTGTAGTATTACTTGGCTTGACTGTTAGTCAAAATGTTCATGCTGATGATGAATACGATATTGAATACGTTAATGTTACGGCAAAAGTTAACGCCGACGGCTCACTAACAATGACGCGGCAGATTAGGTACGATTTTAACGATGACATGCATGGCGTCTATTACCAGCAAAATCTGGGTAAAAAACAAGCGGTTAAGGACGTTAGTGTCACTGTTAAAGATAACAATGAACCTGAGCAAACCGTTCGCGATTTTTCAATAGAGCATAATGACGAAGGTTATCGTTTTAAAGTTTACCATGCCGTTAGTGAGGACGATAGGCTGACGGTAACTTACCATTATCAGATAACGAATGCCGTTACCAATTATCGCGATACTGCTGAGCTTAACTTTATGATTATTGGGAATGGCTGGGATACAGACTTAGATCACGTGCAGGCAAGTGTGATTTTCCCTGGCAAAGTTAAAAAATTACGGGCTTGGGCGCACGGACCGTTAAACGGTGAAATTAAGGTTTTGCCCAATCAAGGTAAAATTGTAATGCACGTTGAAGATTTAGACGGTGATACTGGCGTTGAAGTCCACACGATTTTCCCATTAACAGTTACGCCGCTAAACAAAAATGTGATTGATAAAAATCACCGCCAGGCGGTAATTAAGCAGGAAGCGGCTTTGGCTGCGAAGGCTAACCAAGAGCGCAAACGCGATCGAATTATTAACGCCGTAATGATTGCAGTTGCACTGCTAACTGGTATCGGTGCAATTTTGCAGGGTATATTTGTTAAAAAGCAAGGAACTAAGCCTGCTAAAATGTCGCAATTAAGGCATAACTATAGTCTTCCTGCAGTTACGCCAATTGCCGCCCAAATTCTGGACAGCGGTCGTAAGCCCGATAGTCGAGCTTTTACTGCTTACCTAATGCAGTTAGCGGTGCAAAAAAAGGTTAAACTGGACGACTATCTAGTGCATCATAAAGTATATTATCGGATTACATTGCAAGACCCAGAAATTTTAACTGCTAGTCCATTACTGCAGTTCTTGTTTAATGATCTTGGCGACGGGCAATCATTTACGACACGTGAGCTGCGCCAGTATCATAGCAAAAAATTGGGAAACAAGTTCGATGACTGGGCCGATGCGCAATTCACCGGGCTTGAAGATCAAGGTTATCTTGAGTCTGACCTGTATGATAAACGCTCATTTACTCTGGGCTCAATTTTGTTCTTGCTTGCGATCAGCTTTATTTTAGTACTCTTTTCATGGGGAATCTTCGGTCAGTATAAGATGCAGCTTGCAATTGGCGAGACGATTATCATTTTGCTTGGCATTGCCGCATATTTCCGTGCGAAAAATCAAATTTCACTGTATACAAAAGAAGGTGCTCGAGAGGCAGAACAAGTTCGCGGCTTTAAAAAGATGTTGTCTGATATTGGCAATTTCAAAATGCGGGCTGTTGGCGATTTGATTCTTTGGGAAGACATTTTGCCGTATGCCGTGGCTTTTGACCTCGCAGACAAGGTTGTTAAACAACTGAAAATTGAATTTAGCAAAGAAGAATTTGCAAATGATGGGTTCTATTATTACGCACCATTTTATTTGAGCGGGAAAAATAGTTTCGCGGCAAGTTTTAATTCTAGCTTTACCAGTGGAATTTCGTCTGGGTCCTCGAGTACAGGTGCCAGTGGTGGCTTTTCCGGTGGTTCATCTGGTGGCTTTGGCGGCGGCTCCGGCGGCGGTGCCTTTTAAAAAATATGAGTTTGAAGTCTGGCTGTTGCCGGGCTTTTTTCATTTGATATATACTAGAATAATCAGATTAGAAAAGTTGAGAAAAAATGTTTGATTACCGAAATAATTTAAAAAGAATTTTAAACCAAACCGCGGGCGATGATAAAAGTCTGCGCAACGGGTTGGCTGCAATTAAGATGATACTGGGGATGGCTGATAATGGCGCTGCGCCCGAAGCAACTGTAAAAACTCGCGATACTGACGTTAAGGCCGATGCCAAGCAAGTAAATTTACTGTTGACGGGGTTAGCTGATTTAATTACCACTCCTGGCGATCCTGCCGCTAAAAATACGGCATTATCGGCAATTCATCGGTTGACCTTTACACCTAATATTGGCGCTAGTTATGGCAAAACCCTAAGTCAATTAGAACAAGCAATCCAAGCTTCAAACACGACTAAAGATGTAATTAATAAGAAAATCTTCGAGCAGGCAATGCAGCCTAAGGAGAAGCCTATACGAGATTATCGTAAGGGCAAGCGCTATACAGTAATTCGGCTTCTTAGCGGCTGCGACCTGATTAATGGCAATAATCAGCGCGTTTATACCCTGAAAGAATCGCAAATCCATTCTCTTAATTTAAAGAGCGGCGATATTGTCGAGGCAGTTCCTGAAGAAAACAATCCTAATTATGAAGCAACAATTTTGCGGGTTGTCGGTTTTCGTAAGCTGTCGGCAACCGAAGTTGATAAAATTTCAACTTTTAAATACGCAGTTGTGCAGGGCCGGACTGGTCACTTGTCAGTTAGTCGCAATATTAAAGGACAAAAGCTGCGGATTCGGGGCAAGTCAGTCTTGCTTCCGATTGATTCAAGCCAGTTCCAAGAGGGTAATGTTCAGCTAGTTGATGGCTCAATTGTGGATCTTGCATGGTATGACGGGGATGTCCGCTTGAAGAAAAATCCAGCGGATGCCATTCAGCTGCGGTGGATTTATCAAGTCGACCAACCAAAGTCAAAACCTACAACTAAAAAGAAAAAGGTTAAGGCAGTTCAAGATGAGGTTGCCATTACCAAGCTAGACATGGATTTGCATTATCAGCGTGTTGGCATTGCCATTGGTGATAATCAAAATGAGGCAATGCTCGAAGGCATTGTCAATCGTTATCACGGAATTCCGATTCCCATAGATGCTTTTCAGGGCAAGAAAAAGGTCATGGAAAATCAAATTAAGGATTTGGATATTGTGATTTTGGTGACAGCATTTGCGGCCCATGACAGTACGTGGAATATTCGTGAATTTGCCAGCAAGTATAATGTTAAATTTGCGGTCAGCTCAAGTAAAGGCTATCAGGCTTTTGAGCGGGCATTATATCGTGCTGCAAAAGGTTTGCCAGCATACGAGGGCAACCAAACTATTAAGTATGAAACAGAATAATTAACGTTAAAAGCTCGGAGTAAGTTGCTCTGGGCTTTTTTAGTTAAAATGATTAAATTGTGATAATTATAGCCACATGATATTATGTATGATTATGAGTGAAAGGAGGTAAACTTTTATGTTTGAAAATAAGTTGAGCACTACGACGGCAGAGCGACTTTTTGCACTTGTACAAATTATTATTGGTCTTATTGGTTTTTTCTGTTCAAAAGCAGAAATAAAGGTTCGTTATATCTTTTTAATAATCTTTAGTGTTTTTGGAATCTTGCTTTTTATTGCTTCTTTTTCTAAAAGGACTGACAATATACAGACTGTTGAAAAGGTCAAGATAACTCGTGAACAAAAATGGAAACAAATTTTGGGTTGTATTATGGTGATTATAGCGCTATTTAACATGTACGCAGTACAAGATGTAGTTATTGGCTTGATTCTTTTAGACTTTGGTATAGAGCTCTTGATAATGCCATCAAGAGCAAATGATAAAAGAAAGGATTGATAATTAAAGTTTTTTTAATTTATTGTTGTTTTTGCTTATTTCTTGAATAGAATCTTGTTTTCTTATTATAATAGGAAGTAATGATTTTAATTTTGGAAGGAAGATGAGATGACAATTAATAAACAAACACATACGTGGCAATATTGGTTATTTTTCTTAGCGGGGCTGGAAATAATCACGATTGCAATTAACTTCTTTTATGCGCCAATTAATATCGCAGCCGGTGGTTCCACGGGAATTGCAATATTAGTTGATGCTGTTTGGGGTATTAATCGCTCGGTAACGGTTCTGGTTGTAAACGCGCTTTTGCTAATTTTAGCAACAATCTTTTTAGGCAAAGAAACGTTAAAAAAGGCGGCTTTGGGCAGTCTGTTATTACCAGTTTTAATGGCAATAACACCGAGCTTTAAACTAACACCAAATAACATGCTGGCCGTTATTTATGGCGGTGTCTTAATGGGCATCGGCGTTTCGATGCTTTATCGAATTAACGCGTCTGCTGGTGGGACTACAATTCCACCATTAATTTTCAAAAAATATTTTTATCTTGACCCAACTTTAACTTTGCTAATCCTTGATATGTCAATTATTCTGTTAAATGTCTTTGTCGATGGCATCGAGGCAGTCTTGCTGGCGGCTTTTTCGCAAATTATTACTACGCTAACAATGCGCTATACCGAAACTGGCTTAGACAAAAAGTATCAGGTAACCATTATGAGTAATGAAAATCTTGAGCAGATTAAAGAAATGCTGCAGCAGGATTATGATGGTCTGACTGTGTACAATGTCGTTGGTGGTTATAGCGATGAAGATAAGCAGCAGCTAGTAATCGTGGTTGATCCCAATGAATATGGTCAACTAGTTGCTAGAGTCCGAGCAATTGACGGCGAAGCGTTTATTGTTACTGAAAATATTGCCAAGGTGCATGGCGGCAAGTGGCAAATTTAAATTTAGACAGTAATTTTCAATGTGAAAGTGCTGCTTAATTCCAGATTAACAGGCGATAAGTTATTAATAATCAAGAATTTTTTATTGCCAACTTCTCTTAAGGGGAGTATCATAAAGTAGTTGTATTTGTGGAGACCTCCACATCTGCAACCGCACATTTCGAGGTAAGAAGTCTTTTTAAAAAAGCACCCCGATTGGCGAGTCTAAGTATTTTTTGGAGGTGCAGTAATGTACGCAATTATTAAAACCGGTGGTAAGCAATACAAAGTTGCTGAAGGCGACGCTATTTTTGTAGAAAAGCTTGATGTAGAAGAAGGCAAAGAAGTTACCTTTGATGAAGTCATTCTTGTTTCTGATGGTAAAGATGTTAAAATCGGTAGCCCATTAGTTAAGGGTGCTAAAGTAACTGCTAAAGTTGAAAAGCAAGGCAAGGAAAAGAAAGTTGTTACTTTCAAGTACAAGCCTAAGAAGCACTCACATTCAAAATATGGTCACCGTCAACCTTATACTAAGGTTACAGTTGAAAAAATTGAAGCTTAATTCAGAGGTGAAATGATATGAATATTTTAGGTCTTAAATTATTTGCCCACCACAAGGGTGGAGGTTCTACTGCTAACGGTCGTGACTCAGCTGGTCGTCGTTTAGGCGCTAAGGCTGCTGATGGTCAAACTATCCACGCAGGTACTATTATTTACCGTCAACGTGGTACACACATTCACCCAGGCCAAAACGTTGGTAAAGGTGGAGACGATACATTGTTTGCATTAGTAAACGGTGTTGTTAAGTTTGAACGGTTGGACAAATACAGAAAGCAAGTTTCTGTTATTCCAGTCGAAGAAGAAGCTAAGTAATTTAGTTCTTAAGAAAAAGACGAAAAGCACGCGCTTCTCGTCTTTTTTATGCGTTTTTAATTTAATTTTATTTAATATTTAAATAGGATAGTCAAGCGTGCGTTTTTAGCGGTAGAATAGAATTAAGTATTTTTTCCGTAAGAGGTGCACGCAATGGACGAACAAGACCAATTATTAACACTTTTAAATAGACGAATTGCTGAAGTTACAAAGCTGATTAAGGAGCAGAACGCTGATGGTTTGCTAATCTTTAATCAGGCTAACTATCGCTATCTAACCAACTTTACTGGTGAAGAAGCGCAGCTGATTTTGACAGCTCAAGGAGACCGCATTTTATTATCGGACTCCAGATTTGCTGATCAAATTAAGGCGCAAGCTCCTGGTGAATTAACGGTAATTATGAAGCGCAGCGATCAAGACGCAGAAATTAGCAAGCAGTTAGGGCAAGCTAATCTCAAAAAGGTTTTGATTGAAGGCGAGTTTGTTTCGGCGGTTGAATTCGCTAATTTGCAAAAGTTAAATCCAGAAATTGAATTTGTTATTTGTGAAGAACTCGTTGAACGTGTTCGCAATGTGAAAGATGAATTAGAACTTGCAGCTTTGCGGCAGGCAATCAACATTTCAATGGACAGTTTTAATGGGATTTTGCCATTAGTTAAGCCTGGCGCAATTGAACGTAATATTGGTGCCAAACTTGATTATCTGTTTAAGGTTAATGGTGGCGATGGTCCAAGTTTTGATACGATTATCGCTTCTGGTGTTCGTTCAGCTTGGGCTCATGGCGTTGCCAGCGACAAGATGATTGCTGACGGCGACATGGTAGTGATTGACTTTGGCGCTTTCTATCATGGCTATGCAGCTGATATTACACGGACTGTTTCTGTTGGCAAGGTCGACCGTGAAATGCACAAGATTTATGATATTGTGCACGAAGCGCAAAGACGTGGGATTGCTGCGGCAGTTGCTGGTAATCATGGTCGTGATGTTGACAAAGCGGCTCGCGATTATATTAAAGAGCAAGGCTATGGTGAATATTTTGGTCATGGCATCGGTCATGGTATTGGCTTAGAAATTCATGAATTGTGTCAGCCTGCTTTGCCATTTGGTAAACAGGAGCTGGTTAACAACATGGTTCACACCGTTGAGCCGGGGATTTATTTACCAAATAAGGGTGGCGTAAGGATTGAGGACGATATTTTGGTTCATGATCAAACGCCGGAAACCTTATCTACTCTACCTAAAGACGAATTAATTTCTTTGTAAATTTAAATATTATTAATAGTAAAATTATGCGCAAATTGGTAAGATATATTATGGAGATGAGGTACTAAATATGACAATGATTTCAGTTAACGAATTTAAGAATGGCTTAACCATTCAATTTAACAATGACTTATGGCGGATTGTTGAATTCCAACACGTAAAGCCAGGTAAGGGTAGTGCTTTTGTTCGTTCAAAGCTTAAGAGCTTGACTACAGGTGCAGTTCAGGAAAACACTTTCCGTTCAACTGCTAAGGTAGAAACTGCAGAAATTGAAACCAAGGCTATGCAATACTTGTACAATGATGGTTCAAGTTATGTTTTCATGGACACAACCACTTATGACCAATTAGCTATTGCTAACGAACAAGTTAAGGATGAAGCTAATTACCTTAAGGAAAACATGGATGTTAGTGTTATTATGCACGATGGCAAGACTTTGGGAATTCAACTTCCTAATACTGTTGACTTAGCAGTTGCTAAAACAGAACCTAATATCAAAGGTGATACTTCTTCCGGTGGTGGTAAGCCAGCAACTATGGAAACTGGATTGGTAGTTAACGTACCGTTCTTCATCAACGAAGGCGATGTATTAACTATTAATACAGCTGATGGTACATACGTATCTCGCGCAAATAAGTAGTTTTTCGAGGTAAACAAAATGGCAGATAGTTCAAAAATTGTCTTAGACGATAAAAATAACGGTGAAGAAATCGAAATTGATCCTAGTGTTATTGAAGTTATCATGGGCATTGCTGCCGAAAAAGTTGACGGTGTTGCCGGAATGCGCGGCAGTGTCAGATCTGGGATTAACCGAGTTTTAGGACGCGAGGATCGCAGTAAAGGTGTTACAGTGGGTCTTGACGATGATCATAACTTGATTGCTGAAGTTTATATTAACGTTGAAGCAGGCAGTTATGTTCCTAAGGTTGCAATGACTTTGCAAAGCAGTTTACTTGAGCAAGTTAAGCAAATGACCGACTTAACCTTTAAAGAAATTAACGTTCACGTGACCGGATTAGTCTTCCCAGAGGATGAGGACAAGGATAACAGTGAAACTTCAAAGCTGTTTCCCGACATTGATGAAAAGAGTAAAAATGAATCAACACGAGAGTCGTAGAGTTGCGATGCAGGCGGTTTATTTGGCTAATCAAGATATTAAAATGCTGCCGGCAGATGTTGAAGCTAAAACTGTTATAGCGCTTGATTTAAAAGAACTTTCTGCTTATTCGAAAACTCTAATTGAAGGCGTAATTACTAAACGGGATGAGTTGAAGGGTGAGCTTGCTAGTCACTTAAAGAAGAACTGGCGGATTAACCGAATTAATCAAATTACCCTTGCTATTCTGGAAGTTGCCTTATACGAAATTAAGTATAGTGATGAAATTGAGCCTAAGGCAGCAGTAAATGAGGCTTTAAATTTATGTGATGAGTTTGCCGATCCAAAGACTAAACCATTTATTAATGGCGTTTTGGCAAATTTTGTTGAAAAATAACTAATAGTCGGCTGTGAAGCCGGCTATTTTTATAGAAAAGGAATTATTGATGGGGCAGATTCTGGACGGTAAAGGCTTGGCTAACTTGCTGGCAGGTAAATTGCAGCAGCAGGTTAGTGCATTAAAAGAGCAAGGAATTGAGCCATTATTTTGCGTAATTAATATTGGTGATGATCCAGGCAGCAAAATTTACTTGCGAACGAAAAAAAGACGTGCACAAGAAATTGGAATTGCGCAGAAAGTTTATCAATTGCCAGCTGACGAAAGCCAAGCAGATTTATTAGCATTGATTGACCAGTTAAATGTTAATCCACAAATTAACGGCATTATGATTCAGTTGCCAGTGCCTGAGCAAATTGATTTAAATGAGGCTTTGGAACATATTAGTCCTGACAAGGACGTTGATTGTTTGACGCCGAGCAACGTCGGGCGCTTGTGGCGCGGCGATCATTTTGTTGAACCGGCAACTGCTCACGGTATTTTGGCATTGTTAAAGCATTACCAAATTAATTTACAGGGTAAAAATGTCGTAATCATTGGTCGCAGCAGCATTGTTGGTAAGCCGTTGGCTGCTTTAATGCTGGAACAAGATGCAACAGTTTCCATTTTGCACTTGAAGACTAAGAACCTTTCCGAATATACTAAGAGGGCAGATATTTTAGTATCAGCGGCTGGGCATGCCGGTTTGGTAACAGCTGAGATGATTAAGCAAGACGCCGTTGTTATCGACGTCGGGATTAATCGGGTTAATGGTCGAACTGTCGGTGATGTTAATTTTGACGAGGTTGCACCCAAGGCAAGTTATATTACCCCGGTTCCTGGCGGCATTGGCCCGCTAACAGTTGAATCACTGATGGAGCAAGTGGTTAAGCTAACAAGGAGAAATCATGGCAGATAATAAATATCTTACCGTTACGGATTTGAATTATTACATTACGCAAAAATTTAAAAATGATCCTTATTTGCACAAAGTCTTTTTGCAGGGTGAATTGTCAAATTTTCGCTTTCGGCGTAATTCACACCAATATTTTTCGTTAAAAGATGAAAAGTCAAAAATTAATGTGGTCATGTTTCGGTCTTATTTTGATAAAGTTAAATTTCGACCGGAAGAGGGCATGAAGGTCTTTGTGACCGGTTATGTTAGTGTCTATGGGCCTCAAGGGTCGTATCAGTTTTATGCTGAATCAATGGAGCCAGCTGGATTAGGTGCGCTTTATGAGCAGCTGCAGCAACTGCAAGCTAAATTAGCTAAGGAAGGCTTGTTTGCGCAAGAGCATAAACGCCCATTGCCACATTTTCCCGATCATATTGCGGTAATTACGAGTGCTTCGGGTGCCGTCATTCACGATATTTTGGTAACTGTTAATCGGCGTTTTCCTCACGCAGAAGTTGATTTATTTCCAGCACAAGTTCAAGGTGACCGCGCCGCTGCCTCGCTTGTAGCAGCGATGAAGCAAATTTCGTCGTATGGTGATAAATATGACGTCATGATCATTGGTCGTGGTGGCGGGTCGCTTGAAGATTTGTGGCCGTTTAATGAAGAAGCGGTTGTGCGGCAAGTTTATGCGATGTCGATGCCTGTAATTTCTTCAGTTGGCCATGAAACTGACACGACGCTGTGCGATTTAGTCGCTGACAGCCGGGCAGCGACGCCGACAGCAGCTGCGGAATATGCGACACCAAATTTGCCGGATGAATTAGCTAATATTCATCAATTACAGAGTAGTTTGTTGTCAAGCATGCAGAATATAATTCGGGTGCGTCGTGATGCTCTTAATCGGATTAATAATTCGATGATCATGCGTGAGCCAACGCGTTTATACGATGAGCAAGCACAAACATTGGATATGCTACGTGAGCGGTTAATCAATAATATGCAGCACCAATTAGAGCGTTCTCGTCAGCGTTACCAGCTGTCTAAGCAAGCATTGCTTGGGACTAATCTAACTGGTCAAATTAGGCAGATGTTGCAGCAAGAAGATTTTTATTATCAAAAATTGCAGGCTAATATGACTAATATGCTAAGAGAAAAGCGGCACCAATTAGGACAAATTGGCCAGCAGTTAAACGATTATAGTCCCCTGCAAACATTAAATCGCGGTTTTGCATATGCGACTGATAATCAGGGGAAAACTGTGAGTTCGGTCACGCAGCTTAAAGCAAAAGATGAAATTAACCTCCACTTTAAAGATGGTAATGCCAAGGCAATTGTAAAGTCAGTTAGGAGAACAAACGATGGCAACAAAGAAGAATAATTTTGAAGAGCAATTAACAGAATTACAAAAGATTGTAGCAAACTTGGAAAACGGCAATGTGCCACTAGAAGATGCTTTAAAGGAGTTCCAAGCAGGAGTCAAGTTGAGCCGAGATTTGAACCAAAAATTGACGGCAGCTGAAGAAACTGTGGCTAAATTAATTGATAGTGATGGAACAGAGCACCAGTTAGATCCAAATAATGCGGCAGCACCAGAGGAATAATATGACTTTTAAAGAATTTAGAACTAAATGGACACCAATTGTTGATGAATATTTAACAAAGCATTTAGCAAGTGAAGTTGATGATCAAAAGATTAGCCAAATTATGGCTTATTCAGTAATGGCTGGTGGTAAGAGATTACGCCCGCTACTGTTTCTAGCAACTTTAGCTGCATTAGACAAGCCGATTAGTGAACAAGAAGTTCGCATTGCTTGCGGGATTGAACTAATTCACACCTATTCATTAATTCATGATGATTTACCAGCGATGGATAATGATGATTATCGTCGGGGTAAGTTGACAAGCCATAAAAGGTGGGGCGAAGCCGAAGCAATTTTAGCTGGGGATGCATTGTTACCAATGGGAATAGAATGGATTGCCTCAGGCAGCCATTCTGCTGACTTAGTTAAAATCATTACTCAGGCAGTTGGCCCTAACGGGATGGTTGGCGGTCAATATCTCGACATTGATTCGACCAACAATGCTAGCGTGGCTGACGATGCTCAGTTTATCAATCGAATGGAATGGTTAAAGACTGGTTGTCTCATCCTTGCTTGCGTCGAGATGGCGGCAACCTACGCTGGAGCTGATCCTGATAAGAAAGCCAAACTGATGGCATTTGCACATGACTTTGGTCGTTCATACCAAATTTATGATGATTTGGTTGATGTTGTAGAAACGAGTGAGGAAGCCGGCAAGGCAACTCATAAGGATCAAGAAGAAGGTAAGAATAACACTTTGACTTTACTGGGAATTGAGCAGAGTCGTCAGGAGTTAACTAGCCTGATTAAGCATGCCCAAGACAGTTTAGCTGGTTTGAATGGCAGTGTATTAGCTGGCTTTCTTGATTTATACCAAAAGGTGCTGTAAATGACGAAAAAAAGAGCAGATATTTTATTGGCAGAGCAGGGCCTTTTTCATTCAAGAACGCAGGCGCAGCGCGCAATTATGGCTGGACTAGTATCCGATCATAATCACCAGCGTATTGACAAGAGCGGCACGAGTTTTCCCGAAGATGAAAAATTTTACATTAAAGATGATGGCAAAAAATACGTCTCACGTGGCGGCTTCAAATTAGAAAAAGCTCTGAAGTCTTTTCAAATTGATTTAAATAATAAAATTTGTTTGGACATTGGTGCCTCAACTGGTGGTTTTACCGATGTCGCATTGCAGAATGGTGCCAAAATGGTTTATGCCCTCGATGTTGGTTATAACCAACTGGCGTGGCAACTGCGCGACGATGACCGTGTTGTTGTCATGGAAAAGCAAAATTTTCGTTATAGTAAGCCGGCAGATTTTACCCAAGGCCTGCCCGACTTTGCCATGACGGATGTTTCCTTTATTTCGCTGGATTTGATTATGCCGCCGATGTTTGAAATTTTAAAAGATGGTTGTGATGCCGTCTGTCTGATTAAGCCGCAGTTTGAAGCTGGCCCAGAAAATGTGGGCAAGCACGGTATTGTGCATGATCACGCGGTTCATTGTGCCGTGATTGAACACACAATTGAGCAGGCGCTGAAGGTTGGCTTCAATGTTCTTGATGTTGATTATTCGCCAATTAAGGGCGGCAAGGGCAACATTGAATTTTTGATTCATTTACAAAAAGAAGAACATAATGGCGGCCAAAAATTGTGGTCAGGTACGCCAGAAGAGGTTGTAGAACGGGCAGTTCATGAACTTTAGGAGTTAAAAATGTTAGTTGAGCTGGATATTAAGAACTTTGCCATTATCAAGGCGCTGAAGGTTCGCTTTCAAGAAAATATGACGGTGCTGATTGGTGAAACTGGTGCCGGAAAATCAATTATTATTGATGCCGTGTCACTCTTGATGGGTGGGCGCGGTCAAAAAGAAATGGTGCGCAGCGGTGAAAAAAAGGCCGTTGTCACTGGATTATTTGAGGTTAATCAGGGTACTAATGAAATCACCGAATTATGTGAAAAGTATGGTCTGCCAGATTCTGATGGTCAGCTGATAATTAGTCGTGAACTGGCTGTCAAAGGTCGCAACGTGGTGCGCATTAACGGTCAGTTGACGACAATTAATGTCTTGCGTGAGTTAGGCAATTATCTAGTTGATATTCATGGTCAAAATGACCAGCAGATACTAATGGATCAGGATCGGCAGATTGATTTAGTGGATAATTACGCGCCGGCAAGTTTTAAGACGGCTCTAGCAAGTTATCAAAAGGATTTTGCAAAGTGGCAAACTTTAACTTCGCGGCTCAACCATCTGCGTAAAGACGCGCAGGAATTAGCACAAAAGCAGGACATTTTAAAATTTCAAAATGATGAACTGGCTGCAGCTAACCTGACAGATGTCCATGAAGATGAGCAGCTTGAAGAAGAATTTAACGAGCTGAACAATTATCAAAAAATTGTCGATACTGCCAATTATTTGATGCAATTATATGATGATGACGAGCACGGTATTGAAACCTTAATTGGCGACGCGCAAAATGCTGCCAATGAGTTGAGTGAATATGGTTCCAAGTTTAAGGATATTGCCAAGACAATTGACGATGGGGTCTATGCGTTAAGTGATGCCCGCGGAGAACTGTCGAATGTCTTGGATGAAATGGACTTTGATGAGGAACGTTACCAGTATGTTTCTAGCCGGCTAGATACCTTGAATTCACTGAAGAAAAAGTATGGTCCAGACCTTGAAGATGTTTTTGCTTTTTATACAAAAGTGCAAAAGGAATTAGGGCAATATGAAACTGGTGGCCTTGACGAAGAAGAATTGCAGAAGCAGGTTGCCGAAATTGAAGAAAAGCTGACGCAAGAAGCACGAGGACTGCATGATACGCGCGAGCAGGTTGCTCGTAATCTTGAGGAAAAAATCAAGCAGGAATTGGCCGATCTTTATATGGCAAAAGCGCGGTTTGCGATTGATTTTTCAAGTACGACGACTTTTACCAGCAAGGGTACTGATGAAATTGTCTTTTTGATTGCGCCAAATCCCGGCGAGGATTTGATGCCGCTAGTTAAGATTGTTTCTGGTGGTGAGCAATCGCGGCTAATTTTGGCATTAAAAGCGATTTTTAGTCGGGTAGAACCGGTTGGCACCATGATTTTTGATGAAATTGATACCGGTGTTTCTGGTCGCGTGTCGGCCGCAATTGGTGCCAAGATGCACTCAATTGGTGAAAGTAAACAGGTCATTGCGATCACGCACTCGCCGCAAGTGGCCGCCGCAGGTGACCAAAAGTACTTGGTGGCTAAACAAGTTAAGGATGGTGCTACTTACACGCAGATTGGGCCGTTGACGCAAGAAGAAACAATTACTGCGATTGCGGAAATGATGGCCGGCAGCAACGTAACGGAAGCTGCTAAACAGAATGCCGAAGATTTGATGGAGAGTTTTAAAAAGAAAAAATGAATGCACAAATAGAACAGTATTGGCGTAATTTTTGTATTGAAAGAGCAATTGATCCTAATGAATTGGATGAGGCATTTGCCTTTGGTGATACTAAAGAAATGGCTGATGAATTAGCCGATTTAGTTAATTGCGGAATAAAGACGGCGACAACTAGTATCTATGTACCAGAGGATAGTCTGGCGCAAGTTGGTAAGTACTGCATTATTCTAGATGGCTCTGATAAGCCGATTTGTGTCGTGCAAAATAAGGTTTGTGAGGTAATGCCCTTTAAGCAGGTATCGCAAGAGCATGCTTATCATGAGGGTGAGGGTGACCGCACGTATGCATATTGGCATCAGGCACATGTTGATTTCTTTACTAAAGAATGTAAAGAAGAAGGCTGGACCTTTAATGACGAGACACTAGTTGTCTGTGAAGTGTTTGCCAAAATTTCATAATCAAAAAAGCTCGAGAATTTTTAGTTCTCGAGCTTTTTGTTGTTTTTATTAAGCTAAATCAATCCGAAAAATATTGCTGACGTCAATTATTTTTAATATTTTGCGGTCATTAGAACGTAAGATAAAACGTCCAGCCGATACACGCTTAACAATCTGACCGATTTCACTTGTGTCATTTGGGTAGGTAATCATGACAAAATCACGGTGAAGCAGAGCAAAGTTTAGGGCAGTTAAGATATGACGATAAGCTTGGTTATAAATGCTTAGTCTGTCATCATCATAAGTAAATAGGTAATGGTAAATTTTCTTAAGCGAGTTTTTCATTAAAGCACCCCTTGAAAGTAGCGAACATTTGTTTGATAAACATATTATACGAACATCTGTTTACGAAAACAAGTGTTTGGTGTAAATTTGCTCAAAAAACTTATTAACTTGAAAAACTGTTACATTTAGTTTTAAATAGACTTAATAGCTTTTTATAGGGGAGTATGGCATGGCAGATAAAGGTTTGTTACTTGTCCTTTCGGGTCCTTCAGGAGTTGGCAAAGGAACCGTTAAAAGTGCAATAGTTAAGAATAAAGTTTTTCCGTTTGAATATTCAGTGTCAATGACGACGCGTAAGCCGCGGCCTGGCGAAGTTAATGGTAAAGATTATTTTTTCGTTTCTGAAGAACGTTTTAAGCAAGCTATTAACCATGGCGAACTTCTAGAATATAATAGATATGTGAACCATTATTATGGTACGCCGCTTGCACCAGTGAAAAAGATGCTGGAGCAAGGTAAAGATGTGTTGTTAGAGATTGACGTTAACGGGGCGCAAAAAGTGCGTGAACAAATGCCGGATGGAGTTTTTATTTTCTTAACCCCACCAGACTTACACACTTTGCACGAGCGCTTGGAGAACCGCGGCACGGAATCAGAAGACGTCATTATGGGACGCATCAAGCAGGCCAGAGAAGAAATTTTGGTAATGCAAGATTATGATTATGCAGTTGTTAATGATCAGGTGGCAAATGCCGTCCATCATATTAAGGCAATTGTTGATGCCGAGCACGTTAGCGTCAAACGGGTAATTGATACTTACCGGAAAATGGTCAGGGAGGACTAATTATGAGAGTTACATATCCATCAATTGACAAATTATTAGCACGTGTTGATTCGCGTTATTCGTTATCAGTGCTTGCTGCTAAGAGAGCACACGAATTAGAGGCTGGCGATCCAGAAGCATTGAAGAGCTACAAGTCGCTAAAGCCTGTCGGTAAGGCACTGGAAGAAATCGAAGCCGGTAAAGTTACCGTTGATCCCGAACATCGCGAGGTTAATCAATAAGTTGGTTAAATTTCATGACCTTCATCCGCAAGTGATGGAGGTCATTTTTTTCAAGGTGATTAAATGATTGCGCAAGTAATTGTAGATATTGCAGCTAAGCAGACGGATCGGATTTTTGAATATCATATTCCTGATGAAGTTGGTAATGTCGAAATTGGCTCACGGGTGTTTGTACCGTTTGGCCCGCGTAAATTGCAGGGCTTTGTGGTTGGCCTAACTGAGAACAGCCAGTTTCAAGGCAAGTTAAAGGATCTGCTATTAGTTGTTGACGAAATGCCGCCGTTAACGCCAGAGTTAGTAGAATTATCTAAAGAATTGTCTAACCGCATATTTTCGTATCGAATTACACTGTTAAAGGCAATGCTGCCGCGAGTGATGCGGGCAAATTACCGCAAAATTTTGGTACCACAATCTCCTCAGGAAAAAGAATTACCATTTTTTCAGGGAGAGCCAATTGATTTAAATAAAGTTACCGATGCCAAGGAAATTGCGGCAATCCGCAAGTTGCTACGTAATGATGATGCCAAAATTGAATATTTGGTTGAAAATCGGGCCAAGGTGAAGACGCAAAACCAGTATGCTTTGGTCTTAACTAAAAAGGACTACATCGACCTTTATGAGTCTTTACGACAAAATGCGGTTAAGCAAAAGCAACTGCTGATGGCGATAATTGAAAACTACTCTGCCTTCCCGATGCTGCAAAGCCAATTAGAACAAGTCGCTCAGGTTAATACTGCCTCATTAACAAGTGCTGTTAAAAAAGGCTGGCTGAAAAAGTCAGCGCTGGAAGTTTATCGTGATCCGCTAGCTACTTTCACTAAGAACAAGCATCCTCATGCCCAAATCACATTGAACGATGAGCAACAAGCTGCATTAGACCAAGTTGTACCCGCTATTAAAACGGCTAAGCCGCAGACTTTTTTGCTTGAAGGCATCACGGGCAGCGGGAAAACTGAGGTTTATTTGCATGCAATCAACCAAACCCTGATTAGTGGGAAGAATGCGCTAATGCTGGTGCCGGAAATTTCACTAACGCCGCAGATGGTGACCCAAGTCAAAGAGCGCTTTGGCGAGCAGGTAGCGGTGCTGCATAGTGGCTTATCGGAAGGCGAACTGTATGATGAGTGGCGGCGAATCCGCCGCGGCGAAGTGCGAGTTGTTGTCGGCGCGCGTAGTGCAGTCTTTGCACCTTTGACAAATATTGGCCTAATTGTTATTGACGAGGAACATGAATCTTCATATAAGCAGGAAGACAATCCGCGCTATCATGCCCGGGATGTTGCGATCTGGCGCAGTAAATATAATTCTTGCCCCTTAGTGTTAGGCAGTGCCACCCCATCACTTGGTAGCCGTGCGCGAGCACAAAAGGGTGTGTATCAGTTATTAAAATTGACTAAAAGGGCTAACCAAAAGAAATTGCCCGAAGTTAATTTAATTGACCTCAAGCAAGCTGACTTTGCCGGTGGACAATTGGACTTAACGGTGCAATTGGTTACTGCAATTCAAGAGCGATTGGCTAAAAAAGAGCAAGTAATACTGATGCTTAATCGGCGCGGCTTTGCCAACTTTATGTTGTGCCGCGAATGCGGTTACGTTATGAAGTGTCCCAACTGCGATTTGTCGCTAACAATGCACAAGGACACCGGACAAATGCAATGCCATTACTGCGGGTATACAATCGTAATTCCAAGCAAGTGTCCTAATTGTCAAAGTCCTAAGATTCGTTTCTTGGGGACAGGTACGCAAAAGGTTCAAGAAGAATTGAATTCACTGCTGCCTGGTGCAAGAATTTTGCGGATGGATGTTGACACAACCCGGCGCAAGGGGGCATTTAAACGGATTTTGGATGCATTTGGCAATCATGAGGCAGATATTCTATTAGGGACGCAGATGATTGCCAAAGGGCTGGACTTTCCCAATGTCACACTTGTTGGGGTTGTCAATGCGGATACTGGCTTGTGGCTGCCAGATTATAATGCTTCTGAACGGACTTTTGAACTGTTAACACAGGTTGCGGGCCGCGCGGGCCGTGCTGAAAAAAAGGGTGAGGTAATCATTCAGACCTTTAATCCGGACCACTACGCAATTAAGCTCGCCCAAACACAAGATTATGAACGCTTCTACGCTTACGAGATGCAGATGCGTCACGCCGGCAATTATCCGCCGTATTTTTATACGGTATTAATATCGGTCGCAGCCAAAAAGGAGCAAAATGCTGCTCGCGAAGCATTTAAGATTAAACGCCGCTTGCAAGCTAATTTGCATCCAGCGACGATTGTCTTGGGACCGACACCAAGTGCAATTTCTCGTCTAAAAAACCAATATTATTATCAAATACTGGTAAAATATAAAAAAGAAGTTAACTTAAATAATTTATTACACCAAATTCAGGACTCAGCGCAGGAAGTAAAGAAGTACGGCTTAAGCGTGTATATCGACAATGAGCCTGAGCGAATTATGTAAAGGAGAATGTCAATGACATCAGTTATTTTTATGGGGACACCCGATTTTGCGGTGCCAATTTTACGAGCACTAGTAGAGAATAATTATGATATTAAGGCGGTTGTTACTCAGCCAGATAAAAAGGTGGGCCGCAAGCAAAAAGTTACCCCAACGCCAGTGAAGGTAGCCGCAGAAGAACTTAATCTGCCAGTTGTTCAACCAGTTAAATTGTCAGGCTCGCCAGAACTTGCCGAGTTGATTGCTTTGCACGCTGACCTGATTGTTACTGCAGCCTACGGACAATTTTTACCGACCAAATTTTTAAATTCAGTTAAAATTGCGGCAGTTAATGTGCACGGCTCATTATTGCCAAAATATCGTGGTGGGGCGCCAATTCAGTATTCACTGATCAATGGTGATTCTGAAACTGGAATAACAATTATGGAAATGGTCAAGCAAATGGATGCCGGCGATATTTATGCGCAAAAGGCACTCAAGATTGAACCAGAAGATACCACTGGCAGCGTGTTTGCCAAATTATCACTGCTGGGCCGTGACTTATTGCTCGAAACCTTGCCACAGATCATTGCTAATCCTGACCAAAAGACGCCGCAGGATGCAAGTAAGGTTGTCTTTTCACCTAATATTCAAAAAGACCAGGAACAAATTAAGCTGACACTAACAGCAACACAAGCCAACAATTTAATTCGCGGGCTTAATCCTGATCCCGGTGCCTATTTATCAGTTGCTGGCAAACGCCTGAAGGTGTGGCGAGCAGAAGTTAGTTCAGAGCAAACAGAACTGCCAGCAGGTAGTTTAGTTGCAAACGATGACCGTTTTGCAATCAGTTTTGCGCAAGGGACGGTGCTGAACTTATTAGAGTTACAACCAGCGGGTAAAAAGAAAATGACCGTTAACAATTTTTTGAACGGTCAAGGCAGTAAATATACGGTAGGAGAACAAATTGTCGACGACTAAAAGTGCGCGTGCAGTCGCGCTGCAAACACTGATTCGCGTTTTGCGCGATGGCTCATACTCAAACATTAGCTTGAATAACAGTCTGCGGCATTCGCAATTAAGTCAAGCAGACCGGAATTTTTGTACTCGTCTAGTTTATGGTACGATTCAATACAAAATTTATTTAGAATACCAGCTGCATGATCTAGTTAAGACCAAGCTTAAAGAAGATTATTTGTTGCCGTTATTATTGATGTCTAGCTACCAAATTTTATTTTTGGATAAAGTGCCTAACAGGGCAGCGGTCAATGAGGCCAATCTGCTGGCTAAACAATTTGGTAAGCCTCATTCAACCGGTTTTAAAATTGTTAACGGCATTTTGCATGCGTTAATTCGTCGCGGGTCAGTCTTACCTGATAAAAAGGATGCTGCACAATACTTGAGCGTCAAAGAGAGTGTGCCCGAATGGTTGGTGCAATATTTAATTGACAATTGGGGACTTGAGCGCACGAGCAGTATTTTGACCAGTATTAATTTGCCTGCTAAAAATACGGTGCGCATTGCTCGCTTAGCAGATACCAAAGAAGTAATTAAAGAACTGACAGATTTGGGCTTTGCTCCAGAAGAGTCTGCCTTGACAAGTGACGAGCTAGTTTTAGATCGCGGTGGCGTTAGTGAGACACCGTTATTTCAAGATGGTAAATTGACAATTCAAGACGAAGCTGCTAGTTTAGCGGTAAATGCTTTCAATTTTATGGGTGATGAAGAAGTACTGGATGCTTGTAGTGCACCTGGTGGTAAAACCGTCCAGATTGCGGAACAGTTGTCAACGGGTCACGTGACTGCGCTTGATATTCATGAAAATAAGTTGCGGCTAGTTAAGCAAAATGCTGAGCGAATGAATGTGAACGAGCGCGTTATCACTAAGGCAATGGACGCTCGCAAGGCCGATCAAGTTTTTGCACAAGGTCAATTTGCTAAAATTCTGGTTGATGCACCATGTTCTGGCTTGGGATTATTGCGCCGTAAGCCGGAAATTCGCTACACCAAGAGCTTGAGTGATTTAACTAACTTGCAAAAAGTACAGTTGGCATTACTTGATCATTTAAGTGGTCTTGTAAAGGCGAATGGCGAACTGGTTTATTCCACTTGTACCATTGCCGTTGAAGAGGATGAGGCAGTAGTCAAGGCATTTTTAGAGCAACATCCTGAATTTGAATTGCAGGCGTTTAAGGCAGGTAAAATTGATGCACCAGAAGGGATGCTCAAGATTTTACCTGATAGTTATGGCAGTGACGGCTTTTTCATTGCTAAGTTTGTAAGGCGAGGTTAGAGTTTTGATTAAAACAGCATACGCTTCGAGTATCGGTCGGATACGGAAAAGCAATCAAGATTTTGTACGAGTTTTTCAAAATAAGAGCGGTGCAACTATGGCGATTGTCTGTGATGGCATGGGTGGCCACCAAGGCGGGGATGTTGCCTCGACAATGGCCGTCAGCCATTTGGGCCATAGTTTCGGCGTAACTGACTTTACTGATTGTGACAGTGCTCGTAAATGGCTTGATGTCCAGCTTAATTCCGAAAATGAGACGATTTTAAAGACTGCTGACCGTTTTCCTGATTTGAATGGGATGGGCACAACGATTGTTTTGGCCGTTGTTTTTGCGCAAGAAGCTTTAATCGCTCACTTAGGTGACTCGCGGGCATACAGTTATACCGCGGGTAAGTTTATCCAATTAGTCGAAGACCATTCGCTGGTTAATGAACTTGTCAAGATTGGCCAAATTACTAAGCAGCAGGCTAAACATCACCCGCAAAAAAACATTATCACGCAGGCACTCGGCGTTTCTAGCACAATTGATCCAGAATTTCGCCAGATAACTTTGCATGATAATGATGTAATTTTGCTATGTACAGATGGGTTGACCAATTCGTTAAGTGACCCCCAAATTCAACAAATTTTGGCAACCAAAGAATTGTCTTTAAAGGAACGCTGCCATAAATTAATCAACGAAGCTAACCGCTTAGGTGGTGGCGACAATATTACCGTTTGCCTTGTAGTTGACGAGGACGGTGATCAGCAGTGATTGATAAAGGGTATTTATTAGGTGACCGCTACCGGATCATTGACACGCTGGGCGAAGGCGGGATGGCTAACGTTTATTTAGCCGAAGACATTATTTTGCAGCGAAAAGTTGCCGTTAAAATTTTACGAATGGACTTGCAGCGCGAACCACAGACTCTTGCGCGATTTCAACGTGAGGCATTAGCTACTAGTGAGTTAAGCCATCCAAATATTGTCATGGTGCTGGATGTTGGAACGGATTACGGCCTGCCTTACATGGTGATGGAGTATGTTTCGGGTCCGGATTTAAAAGAGTATATCCGGCAAAATTCACCACTAGACTTGCGCGATGTGATTCGGATAATGGACCAAATATTGAGTGCTATGGCCTTGGCGCACAAGCATAATGTGATTCACCGAGATTTAAAACCGCAAAATATTCTGATGGATAAACGCGGCAATATTAAGATTGCCGACTTTGGCATCGCTGTGGCTTTGAACCAAAATTCCGTAACCCAGACCAATTCTGCAATTGGTTCAGTTCATTACATGTCTCCAGAGCAAACGCGCGGCGGTTTAGTTACCAAACAATCGGATTTGTATTCGCTGGGGATTATTCTTTATGAATTGATTACTGGCACGGTGCCCTTCAACGGTGACACCGCTGTTGCCATTGCCTTGAAGCATGCTCAAGAGCCGATTCCGTCGATTAAATTAAAGGACCCAAAAGTTCCCCAAGCATTAGAAAATGTGGTTTTAAAGGCTACTGCTAAGGACCCTCGAGACCGCTACAGCACTGCTCAAGAAATGAAGGCCGATCTGGATACGAGTCTTGATGCTAGCCGCGCTGATGAGCCAGTTTTTATTCCCAATCATGGTCTGAATAATGATGAGACAATTGTTTTGCCTAACTTTAAGCCCAGTCGCAAGACCGAGGTAACCCAAGAAAAAGCTCAGGGCAAAGAGGCAGAGCAGCAGCCAGTTAAAAAGACCGGTTTGTTAGCTAGTCTGAGGCAAAATAAGTGGTGGTGGTTGTTTATTGCCGTTGCTGCGGCTGCAGTTGTCGGATTAATGTTTTTAGTTCTTAGCAGCCATGCAGACGTTCGGATTCCCGACGTCACTAATTTAACCGAAAAGAGTGCCCGAGTTCAGCTAGAAAAAGTTGGCCTGAAGGTCGGGCATATTAAGCATAAGAGTTCAGATAGTATTGATCAGGGGCGCGTAATTGAGACCTTGCCGCCTGCTGGCTCGCAAAGTAAAAAGGGTCGGCCAATTGATCTCTATATTTCGGATGGTGCCGGGATGGTGCGCGTGCCCGACGTCACGGGTGAAGACTATGATGCGGCCGTGGCAAAGCTGCAAAAGTTGGGCTTTGATGTTATCAAAGATACCCAGTATTCGCCTAATGTACCGCCTGATCACGTCATTAGCCAGAGTATCGCTGCCGATGTTGAGGTTAAGCCTAACCAAACAACGGTCACTTTAGTTGTCTCTAAGGGTCGCGATGATGGTCCGCGTCGTAATTCAATTAAATTGGCAAACTTAAAGGATTACACGCTAAAAGAGGCGCAAGAATATGCTCATAAGCGTGGCTTGACCTTGCAAGTGACCTCAACGTATTCTGATAAAGTCAAAAAAGGCAAGATTATTTCAATGAGTCCAGCAGCTGGTACACAGGTGCCGCGCAGTAGCACGGTGACTGTGAGTTTATCAGAGGGGCCAAAGGAAGAAGAAGATTCATCCGCGATTAAAACATTTACCGTTAACTATGATTCCGAAAATACTTCCGGCAGTCATGGCAACCACGTGCAAATTTATGTTTCCGATGATAATCATTCTCTCAGCAATATTTACCGCGACTTATACATTAAGCGAGATACCAATTTTTCAATTCCATTTTCACTGAAAAATGGTGCTGGTAGTTTGCGAGTTGTGCGCGATGGTCAAACCATATTAAATGAAAAGGTGAAATAAATGACTAAGCAAGTCGAAGGAATTGTTGTTGGCCTAATTGCCGGTTTTTATGATGTGCAGACGCAATCTGGCGTTGTGCGCACAAGAGCACGCGGAGTTTTTCGTAAAAACAAAGAAAAGCCAACAGTGGGCGACCACGTGCAAATTCAAATTGATGAGCAAGGGACCAGCTATTTGGTTGCAATTATGCCGCGCAAAAACCTGATTGGGCGGCCAGCTTTGGCCAATGTAAGTCATGTTTTGCTGGTGATATCGGCGGTTGAGCCAGACTTTTCACTCCAATTGCTTGACCGGTTCTTGACGTTTTTTGCATGGCAAAAGGTTGCCGTTAGCATTTATTTATCGAAAAGTGACATTGTTGATGCGGCTGAGCTGCAGAAGATTAAGCAGGAGCTTGATTACTATGCCAAAATTGGTTATCCCATTTATGATGATTGGACCAAGCTGGCTACCAAGTTGCCTAAGGCAATTATGCAGGACCAAATTTGGACACTGGCAGGGCAGTCTGGTGCTGGTAAGTCGACTTTGATTAATCATTTAAAAAAGGATTTACAACAAGAAACAGCCGCCATTTCAACAAGTTTAAACCGCGGTAAGCATACGACTAGAACAGTTCAACTGTTTAGCCTAGGCGAGGGCTTTTTGGCAGATACACCGGGCTTTTCCGCGATTGACTTTACGCCAATCAAACTAAACGAGCTCTGCAATTACTTTGTCGAGTTTAAAAAAGCAAGTGTTAACTGCAAGTTTCGCGGCTGTCAGCACCTTAAAGAACCCGGCTGTGCGGTTAAGCAGCTTGTAGACGAGGGCAAAATTCGCCAGAGTCGCTACGATGATTATTTAGTGATGCGCAATGAAATTGCCAATGGCCGAATGCCCGAATATTTGAAATAAGGAGACAAGATGTTAATTGCACCTTCGATTTTAAATGCGAATAATTTAAACCTCAAAAGTGACATTGCAGCAGCTGTTGCAGCGGGAATTAGCCGGGTTCATATTGATATTATGGATGGTCACTTTGTGCCCAATTTATCTTTTGGCCCCCAATTGGTTAGTGATTTTAAGCGGGCATTCCCTGACGTTACGGCAGAAATCCATTTAATGAGCGACAAGCCAGATATTTTTGTGCCAGCATTTGTTAGTGCTGGCGCCGATTTAATTGAGCTGCATTATGAGGCAATGTCTGAAGCAGAATTGGATAAGTGGCTAACTTATTTAAATCAGCACCATGTCAAAGCTGGCTTAGTGCTTAGCCCAGATACGCCAGTAACGGTCTTACCTAAATTTGTAGCTAAGCTTGATCAAATTTTATTAATGACCGTTTATCCAGGTTTTGGTGGGCAAAAGTTTATTCCTGAGATGATTGATAAAATTAATCGAGCCAATGAATTGCTGCAAGGCAGGCTGCCAATTGAGGTTGATGGCGGTATTGATGCTGAAACCGCCCAGATTGCTCAGTCTGCTGGAGCAAGTATTTTTGTTGCTGGGTCATACTTGTTTGGCAAGGGGCAAATTGCCAAACAGGTAGCAGAACTAACGGAGATATTGCGATGAAGGCAATTGCGTTATTAGGCGGCCCGGAAGCCGAGTGGCCGCAGGAAATTAAGCAAAAATTATTAACCGCACAGGCTCGCGGCGATCTATTAATTGGTGTTGACCGCGGCAGCATTCTACTTGAGCAATTAGGTTTCACACCTGATCTGGCAGTTGGTGATTTTGACTCCTTAAAGCGAAAAGAATTAACTAAAATTGCGTGTGATGTTCCAGATGTGCGTTATTCGGTCCCAGAAAAAGATTTCACTGATACCGAGTTGATGATTAGGGATGTTTTTAACGATTATCATGTTGAAAAATTAACGCTGCTGGGCGCTACTGGTGGGCGTATTGATCATTTTTTGGTAAATTTGCTAATGCTACTGAATCCAGCGGTTAATCAATTTGCTGAGCAAGTCGAAATATTGGACCGGCAAAATCTCATTAATTTTTATAATTCCGGCAATCATGTTGTGCCGCGGCAAATGGGTTACACTTATTTTGGCGTTGTCCCGCTCACAGCAGTCAAGCAGCTAAATATTACTAATGCCAAATATAATTTATCAGATTTTGATGGTTCTTATCCGGTGGCGTTTAGTTCTAACGAATTTTTGCCGCAGGCAAATTCATTTAATTTGTCATTTACAAAGGGGACTGTCGCTGTTATTCAAGCTAAAGATATTGATCGCTATCAAAATATTTAATTAAAAAAAGCCAATTCCTAGAATTTCTAAGAATTGGCTTTTAATTTAGCGTAATAAAAAACTGCTGGAAATTAATCTAGCAGTCTTTTATGTATATTAGGCACGAGTAACTTTACCAGACTTCAAAGTCTTGGTTGAAACCCATACACGCTTTGGTTTACCATCAACAAGAATACGAACTTTTTGAAGGTTTGGCTTCCAAGCACGACGAGCTGAATTCAATGAGTGAGAACGTGTGTTACCAAAAGTGGTCTTTTTACCTGTAATATAATCTTTTGCCATTTGCTAAACCTCCTTTACTTGTGTTTTCATACTTATTTAAGATAGCATAACTTTTAGCGTAATGCAACTGCAAAAGTATTTTTTGTGAATGGATTTTGTATTTATCTTGGTTTACTATGATAAAATAGAATCATACAAAAGAAGCAATGAGACGGAGGATAAACATGGCTGTTAAAATCAAGACAAAAAACGGTTTGATTGATATTTCAAACGGAGTGATCGCAACTGTTGTTGGTAATGCGGCTACGTCTAATTATGGCGTTGTTGGTATGGCGTCAAAGAACGCGATTCGTGATGGTGTTGACGTCATTTTGAACCGGGCAAATTATAAGCGTGGCGTTGTTGTTAAGTCAGAAGATAATGAAATTACGGTTGATGTTTATATTATTGTCGGCTACGGCTTGAAGATTTCTGAAGTTAGTCGTAATGTACAAGACAGCGTTAAATTCAGTTTGAAGAATCAACTTGGAATTGACACAAGAGCTGTTAACGTGATCGTTCAAAGTGTTAAGGTACTTGACGAGTAACTCAATCGGAGGTTTAGAATATTGGTTTTAAAGGAAATAGATAGTAACAAATTTAGAGATATGGTACGAGTGGCTACTCACCGAATGGGGCGCAATGCTGAGTTTGTTAACTCACTTAACGTGTTCCCAGTTCCTGATGGTGATACTGGTACTAACATGAATTTAACTATTGAAAGTGGTGCAAAGGCCGTTGCTCAAAATACCAGTACGAGTGTGGGCGATCTAACTGAAAGCTTGGCAAAAGGAATGCTCATGGGGGCTCGCGGCAATAGCGGCGTTATTTCCTCACAGCTCTTTAGGGGCATTTATAAGGCCACTCAGGGCATGAAAACTTTAAATGCCCAGGAGCTTGCCAATGCATTTTCAAACGGTGTTGCAACGGCTTATAAGGCCGTAATGAAGCCCGTTGAAGGAACAATCTTGACGGTTGCGCGTGTGGCTGCTCAAGAAGGTGCAAATAAGGCTAACGAAACTGATGATGTAGAAGAAGTCATGGAAGCAATCGTTAATGGTGCCAAGAAGTCTTTGAAGACGACACCTGATCTGTTGCCAGTTTTGAAGCAAGTTGGCGTTGTTGACTCTGGTGGTCAAGGATTACTCTTTATCTATGAAGGCTTTTTAGAAGGTATTTTGGGCGAGAACTTCGCCGATCGCTACCAACCAGATGAAGGCGAAATGGACGAAATGATTAACGCCATGCACCACCAGTCGGTGCAGACGCAATTGTCAACGCAAGATATTAAAAATGGTTACTGTACTGAGATCATGGTTGACTTGACCGCTGATATTCCAGATAAAAAGCCATTCAATCTTGAAGAATTCAGAAATCATCTGTCTGAACTTGGAGACTCGTTATTAGCTGTTTCCGATGATGAAGTTGCTAAGGTTCACGTTCATACTGAACACCCAGGCGATGTTTTCTTATACGGTAGTCAGTTTGGTCAATTGGGCAAAATCAAGATTGATAACATGCGGATTCAGCACGAAACGATTGTTAACGATAGTGATGAACAACAAGAAAGCGTTGATTTTGCAGTAATCGCTGTGGCTTCTGGTAATGGTATTCGCAAGTTATTTGAAAGCGAAGGCGTTAACCGCATTATTTCTGGTGGTCAAACGATGAACCCATCGACCCAAGATATAATTGACGCTATTAAAAAGTCCGGTGCCCAAAAGGCAATCGTATTGCCAAATAACGGCAACATCGTAATGGCTGCTAAGCAGGCTGCTGAAGTCAGCGATATTCCTGTTGGTATTGTGCCTACTAAGACTATTTCACAAGGTTTAACGGCAATGCTTTCCTTTGATCCTGACTTATCAGTTGAGGAAAATGTTGACAGCATGACCGAAGACCTTGATACCGTTGTTTCTGGTGAAGTGACGCAAGCTAACCGCGATACAACAATTAATGACGTTGAAGTCCATGCTAATGACTATCTGGGGATTATCGATGGCGACATTGAAGTAGATAATCCTGATTTGGTAACAGCGACGATTAACATGATTGAAAAGATGCTGGATGAAGATTCAGAAATTATCACAATCATGTTTGGTCGCGATTCCAATAAGAAGCAGGCTGAGCAAGTAGTAGCTGGCTTACAGGCAAATCACGATGATCTTGAATTTGAAGTTCATGATGGTGGTCAACCAGTTTATAACTTCTTGGTTTCTGTTGAATAAAAGATGAATACACAAGCATTATTTGCTCCGGTAACAGATTTAAAAGGTGTCGGTACTAAAACAGCTGCTGCATTAGGCAGTTTAGGCATTTATAGTATCTATGACTTACTATTTTATTTTCCGTTTCGCTATGATGAACTGCAAACAATGCCTCTTGACCAGATCATGGATGGCCAGAAGGTAATGTTAAAAGGAATTGTGGCTACAGAAGCTTTTGTTAGCCGTTTTGGCTATAAAAAGAGCCGGCTTAGTTTTAAAATGCGGATTGACCATGATATTGTCATGGTCAATTTTTTTAATCAACCTTGGTTAAAGGACAAGATCGAAATCGGCAAAGAAGTAGCCGTTTATGGCAAATATGCGGTGGCGCGGCAAAGTCTATCGGGCTTCAAGTTTGTCGCTGCTAAGGAGCACGACAGCGGAATGGCGCCAATTTATCCGGTTAATCGTCATTTGCGCCAGAAAAAATTGGTTGAATTAATTAATTTGGCGTTAACTGATTATTTACCGCTGATTGAAGACGTGGTTCCTGAAGCAATCAGGCAAAAATACCGCTTATTGTCCGAGCAAGAAATTGTCGTTAAAATGCACCACCCCAAGAATGGTCGTGAGGCAGAATTAGCCAAAAGAAGTGCAATCTTTCGCGAGTTTTTCATTTTTCAGACAGAATTAGCCCAGCTTGCTCATGGCAATGCCAAACATCAGGGAATTCCGAAAAAATATGATTTGGCAGAAGTTGCCAAGTTAACCGCGTCACTGCCGTTTGAGCTGTCGGCCGATCAAAAACAAGTGGTTAACGAAATTTTCGCGGATTTACATTCTTCAAGGCAAATGCAACGACTGCTCCAAGGGGATGTCGGTTCGGGTAAGACAGTCGTTGCCGTTTATGCGATTTTTGCCGCGGTAACTGCTGGCTTTCAGGCAGCCTTGATGGTGCCGACCGAAATTTTGGCAACGCAGCATTTTAAAAAAATCGACGAGCTGCTTAGACCACTTGGCGTGCGAGTTGCCTTATTGACGGGAACAACTAAAACGCTGGAGCGACGAGAAATTTACCGCGAATTAACTGATGGCACAATCAACGTTGTGATTGGGACACACGCCTTGATTCAATCTAAGGTGATTTTCAAAAAATTAGGCTTGGTAATTATTGACGAGCAACACCGCTTTGGCGTTAGCCAACGGCAAGCCTTGATTAACAAGGGGCCCAGCCCTGATATCTTGGCAATGACGGCAACACCGATTCCGCGCACGTTAGCCTTAACCGTTTATGGCGAAACAACGGTATCGGAAATTCGCCACCTGCCAGCTGGTCGAAAACAAATTATTTCTGCTTGGAAAACCAGCAGCCAAATGGACGAGGTTTACCAGCTGATGCGTCAGCAGCTTGAACAGGGCTTCCAGATTTATGCGGTTACGCCGCTGATTACTGAGTCCGAGGCAGTCGATTTGAAAAACGCAGAGCAGCTGCATGCTAAGCTCAGTCATGATTTTCCTAATCAAAAGGTTGTACTGCTGCATGGTCAGATGCCGGGTGCTAAAAAAGATGAAATTATGACTGAATTTGCGGCTGGCAAAATCAACATTCTGGTTGCAACAAGCGTAATTGAAGTTGGTGTCGATGTTGCTAACGCCAATATGATGATTATTTACAATGCTGACCGCTTCGGCATTAGTCAATTGCACCAGCTGCGGGGGCGAATTGGCCGAGGAAAAACGCAGAGTTACTGCGTCTTCATGGCTGACCCTAAAACTGACGCGGGAAAAGCTCGAATGCAGATTATTTCTTCAACAACAGATGGTTTTAAACTGGCTGAGGAAGATTTAAAAATGCGGGGCGAAGGCGACCTGTTTGGCAAGGCTCAATCGGGCTTGCCTGAATTTCAGGTTGGCAATGTCGTTAATAATTATGAAACTCTGGTTGTGGCGCAAAATGTGGCCAAAGCCTTAGTTGAGCAGGATCCGGATTTGACCGCTTCTGCTCATCAGACTTTAAAACAGGTGCTTGACTATAAGCAGCTGCAACAAGAGAGAACATAGAAAAGATTGTGGTAAATAAATGAGAACAATTGCAATAGATGCGATGGGTGGCGAAAACGCACCCGAAGCAATCGTTAAGGCCGTTTTACAGGCTAAGGTAGAGCTCACCCAAACAAAATTTATTTTGTTTGGTGATGCAAAAAAGATTAACAAATTGATCGGCTCTGATAAAGACCGAGTTGAAGTTGTTGCAACAACTGAAATCATCAAAGATGAGGATGAACCAGTAAAGGCAATTCGCAGTAAAAAGGATTCTTCATTAGTCGTGGCTGCACGCTACGTTAAAGAGGGCAAAGCTGATGCCTTGCTATCACTGGGGAACACTGGGGCCCTATTATCTTGCGGGATTTTTATCATTGGCCGGATTAAAGGTATTGCACGGCCAGGCTTAATGCCCACTCTGCCAGTGAAAAATTCTGACGATGGCTTCAACATGATTGACGTTGGTGCCAATGCCAAGAGTAAGCCCGAATATATTTTGGCATGGGCCAAGATGGCCGCTTATTATGCTGAAAAGGTGCGCGGAATTAATAATCCTCGTGTTGCTCTCTTAAATAATGGCGCCGAAAGCGACAAGGGTGATGACGTTCATCAGGCTGCATACCAACTGCTTTTTGATAGCAAGCTGAATTTTGTTGGTAACATTGAGGGTAATGAATTACTTGAAGGCAATGCCGACGTGGTTGCTACCGATGGTTTTACCGGCAATGCCGTCTTAAAAAATATCGAAGGTACTTCCAGCGTTTTAATTCATTTGCTTAAAGACAGCCTTTTAAATAATGGCCTGAAAGCAAAGGTCGGGGCATTATTGATTAAAAATGCGCTGAAGGGATTAATTTCAAAATTTGATACGGCAAAATATGGTGGTGCAGTCTTACTTGGTGTGAATGCGCCAGTTGTTAAGACTCATGGTCGTTCTGGTCAAAGAGCCATCTATTTCACGCTTAAGCAGATTGATAAAGTCCTGGAAGAAAAAATTATTGATGAATTTAAAGCAGAATTTTCCGCTGCTGAATAATTAATTAAGGTATAATTAAGAACAATAAGGAGAAATAAATAATGACAGAAGAACAAATTTTTTCAAAAATTAGCAGCATTTTAGCCGAAAATTTTGAAGTAGATAAAGATAAAATCACTAAAGATACTAACTTTACCAGTGACTTGGACGCTGATTCCATCGATTTAGTTGAATTCATTTTGCAGCTTGAAGATGAATTCGGCGCCGAGATTTCTGATGAAGACGCCGAAAAAATTAAAACAGTCGGTGATGCCGTTAATTACGTGGCTGCACACCAAAATTAATTTCTAAAAATTCAGTTTGATATTTGCATGAAGCCAGCTTGATGTATATAATTAGAAATTAAATAAATTTATTAAATATCTCTAATAAATTTTCGCAAAAATTGAGAGGGGAAATGACCTTTGGAAAAACAAAGTGATCTCTTGCTAGATATCCAGCATTTGCATACTGCATACCGTCTACATGGGAAATTTTATGATGCTGCTGATGATATAAATATTACTCTGAAGCGTGACGAAATTTTATCAGTTGTAGGTGAGTCTGGTTGTGGTAAGAGTACAATTGCTGCAAGCATTATTGGCTTGTACGACCATAAAAACACAAAAGTAACTGGTGATATTCTCTATAACGAATTGAACTTGGTGGGTCTGAACGAAGCTCTGTTTAACAAGATTCGTGGTAATAAGATTGGAATGATTTTCCAAGATCCATTGGCAAGTCTTAATCCGTTAATGAGAGTTGGCGATCAGGTAGCTGAAACCTTGTATTACCATACTGATATGAACGAAAAGGCACGTCACGAACGCGTTATTGAGTTATTTAATCAAGTAGGGATGCCTAAACCTGAAGAAATGTACTCAATGTACCCACATGAATTATCAGGTGGTTTGCGTCAACGGGTTGTGATTGCGATGGCAGTTGCATGTAAGCCGGAAATCATCATTGCCGATGAACCGACTACTGCCCTTGACGTAACGATTCAGGCGCAAATTCTGGACTTGCTCGAAGATATTCAAAAGCAATCACACTCTGGAATTATTTTGATTACGCACGACCTTGGCGTTGTTGCCGAAACAGCTGATGAAGTTGCCGTTATGTATGGTGGTCAGATTGTTGAGAAGGCTGATGTCAAAACAATTTTTAGTCATCCGTTGCATCCATACACTCGTTCTTTATTGAACTCAATGCCGCAATCAGATGATGAAAGCGAAGATTTACACGTTATCCAAGGGACTGTTCCGTCATTGCAAAATATGCCTAGAACAGGTGATCGGTTTGCACCGAGAATTCCGTGGATTCCTGAAAGTGACCACGAAGAAAATCCAACGATGCATGAAGTTGAACCAGGACACTGGGTTAGATGTACATGCTGGAAGACATTCCACTTCCAAGATCAAGATGCTGCAGTAAGTGGGGAGTAATTTATGGCTAAAGAAATTATTCAAGTAAAAAACCTAAAAGTTCACTATCCAATTCGGAGTGGCTTTTGGAACAGAATTACTGATTATGTGCGTGCCGTTGATGATATCAGCATTACGATTAATGAGGGTGAAACCTACGGCTTAATTGGTGAATCTGGTTCTGGTAAATCAACTACTGGTAAGGCAATTGTTGGGGTTGAACCCGTTACTAGTGGCCAGATTATTTATAAAGGCGTTGACATTACTAAAGCTAAGAACAGACGTCAATTAAACTACAATAAAGATGTTCAGATGATTTTCCAGGATTCAATGTCTAGTTTGAACCCACGTAAGAGAATTGAAGATATTATTGCAGAACCAATCCGTAACTTCGAAAACTTAACTACTGATCAAGAACGTGACCGTGTGCAGGAACTGCTCGATATTGTTGGAATGCCTAGTGATGCGATTTATAAATATCCGCATGAATTTTCCGGTGGTCAAAGACAGAGAATTGGGGTTGCCCGTGCGGTAGCGACAAATCCAAGGCTGATTGTAGCGGATGAACCTACCAGTGCTTTGGACTTGTCGGTTCAGGCTCAGGTTTTAAACTTCATGAAGCATATTCAGCAGCAATATAATATTGCATACCTGTTTATTTCACACGATTTGGGTGTTGTTAAGCACATGTCTGAAAACCTGGCAATCATGCACCGTGGTCGTTTAGTTGAAATTGGTACTCGTGAAGATATTTATAATAATCCAATTCATATTTATACCAAGCGGCTACTTTCCGCAATTCCTAAGGTTGATGTTGAACACCGTGAGGAACACAAGAAGGAACGTAATCGGGTTGAACAAGAATTTCAAAATGACCAGAGTGCTTGGTACGATAAAGACGGCCGTGTTTATCCATTACAACATGTATCTGGCAAGCATTTTGTTGCCTTGCCGCCAGAGCAAGTAAATCAAGAAAAGGAGAGTGACTAAAAATGTGGAAAACAATTCTGAGACGTTTTTTGGTTATGATTCCGCAAATTATTATCTTGAGCTTTTTAGTCTTTGTTTTGGCTAAAATGATGCCTGGTGACCCATTTAGTGGTCAAATCAACCCAAACACTGACCCTAAGCAGTTAGCTGCTTTAAAGCAGGCAGCGGGTTTAAATGATCCAATTCCAGTTCAATATGGTCGTTGGGTTGGTAACTTGTTCCGGGGTGACTTGGGTACAAGTTATATCCAACACGTGCCAGTTGTTTCTTTAATTGCTGACCGTGCAGTTAATACCTTCTGGTTGTCATTATTATCAACGATTATTACTTATGCAATTTCAATTCCAATGGGAATTACTGCTGGTCGTCACCAAGATGAGTGGCAAGACCAAGCGGTTGAAATCTTTAACTACGTTACTTATGCGGTACCACCGTTTGTCTTTTATATTTTAGCTATTTGGCTATTCGGCTTCACATTAGGTTGGTTCCCAATTTCAGGTTCAGTTTCAGCTAATGCGTCAGGCTTCTGGGGTGTAATTGGCAGTCAATTCTACCATATGCTGCTTCCGGCAATTCTGATGGCTCTGGTTACAACAACTAGTATTGTTCAGTATTTACGTACGGGTATTGTTGACAACAAGGTTGAAGACTATGTTCGAACAGCACACAGTAAGGGTGTTCCAGAAAACGTTGTCTTCAACAAGCATATTTTGCGGAACTCATTATTGCCAATTGCTTCTAACTTCGGAACGGTAATTACTGGTCTGTTGAGTGGTTCAATGGTTATTGAATCTGTTTTCAGCTACCCAGGAATGGGTAAGCTCTTCCTTGATTCAATTTCTCAACGTGATTACACGACGTTGACTGCATTAATTTTGATTTTTGGTATTTTGACTTTATTAGGTAACTTACTCTCAGATATCATTATGAGTATTGTTGACCCAAGAATTCGGATTAAGTAGGGGGGCGAGAGTAAAATGGCTAAAAATAAGGAAAAATTACAAAAAGACCAAAAAGCATCACGCCCAGCTCCTGCATCTGGATTTAAGATTGCAATGCATGAAATTAGACATGATAAAGTAGCCTTTACTGCTGCGATTATTATCGTTCTGATTTTACTGTTTACCTTTGGTGGCTCACTATTTCTGCATAAGTCACAAGTTACAGAAATTAATATTGTCGATGCTTACTATGGTTGGGGTCAAAATGGCCATATCTTTGGTACTGATGACGGTGGTCGTGACATTTTGAAACTGCTCATGATGGGTGGACGTAATTCAATTATGATTGGTCTGGCAGTTACTGCAGTTGTTGAAATTGTCGGCTTATTGGTTGGACTAGTTTCAGGCTATTACGGTGGCTATATTGACTCAATCATTATGAGAATTGTTGACTTCATCCAGGTTTTACCAAGATGGCCAATTATGATCGTTCTTGTAACTGTTATTCCTAACTACAATGCAGCTAACTTGGTCTGGATTATTTCCATCTTTGCATGGACTTCAACGGCGCGTTACTTCCGTGCCTTCATCCTGTCGCAGCGTGAACGGGATTACGTCCTGGCTTCTAAGACTTCGGGTTCTTCCGACTTCAAGATTATGTTTAGAGAAGTTTTACCAAACATTACCTCAATGATTATTATTGACGTCGTATTAACAATTGCCGGTAACATCGGTGTCGAAACAACACTATCGTTTATTGGTTATGGTTTGCCAACAACGACACCATCGCTTGGTACGCTAATTGGGTTTGCTAACGATCCAGTTAACGTTGTTAACCGGCCATGGCTATGGTTGCCAGCAACAGTTTTACTGCTGATGATTTCTTTGAGTATTAACTATGTTGGTCGTGCCTTGCAACGTGCAGGGGATGCTCGTCAACGTGAAAATTAGTTTAGATAAAAGCTTTACTTTAAAGAGTAAGGCTTTTTTTCTTGCTTAAAAAAAGCAAAACTATCAATGAGTAAACTATAAGAATAAAATTAAATTATAATAAAGTTATTTGAATTGCTGTCTGTATATGCTAAAATTTAAGTATTAACTTATTCCAATTACACTTAAATATAAATAGAATGGATAGGAGTAATTATTATATGAAAAAGTCCAAAATACTTAGTTCAATTGGAGTTGTTACGGCAGCTGCATTAACCTTGGTGGCTTGTGGTAAGAGTAACAACGGCGGTAGTAATCAAAACGCCAATTCGGTTGATAAGTTTTCTGCATCAGTACCAAGTAAAGCTACTAAACAAGGTGGTACTTTAAAGGTTGCTGTTAGAACTGATACACCATTTACTGGTATCTTTTCAGATGAACTATCTACTACTTCTGTTGACTCGGAAGTTTCTCAACCTGGTGAAGAAGAGCTATTTGATACCGATGATACTTTCAAAATTAATGATAAAGGGCCTGCAACTTTAAAATTAAATGTTAAAGCTAAGACTGCAACAATCACTGTGAAAAAGGGCGTTAAGTGGTCTGACGGTAAACAGGTAACAGCTAAGGATATGGAATATTCTTACGAAATCTTGGCTAACAAAAAGACCGCAGCACAACGATACAGCAGTCAATTAGAAAACATTGAAGGTATGAAGGAATATCACAATGGTCAGGCAAAGACGATTAGTGGTATTGAAATGCCAGACGGTGAAAATGGTCGCCAAATTATTATTCATTTCAAACAAATGAAGCCAGGAATGACCAATAGTGGTAACGGCTACTTCTGGGAATATGTGGCACCGTACCATTACCTAAAAGACGTACCGTTTGATAAGTTGCAGTCTTCGGACAAGATTAGAAAGCATCCACTATACTTTGGCCCATTTAAATTAGCCAAGTTAGTTCGTGGTGAATCAGCAACTTGGGTACCAAACAAGTATTATTGGCGTGGCACACCGAAGTTAAATAAAATTGTGATTTCAGTTATTTCTTCTAATTCAACTTCACAATCAATTAAGGATCATAAATTTGATGTCATTCAAGCAATTAACACTCAATGGGATCAAGTTAAAGATACCAAGAATGTAAACTTCGTAGCTCAAATTCCGCTGCAATATAATTATATTGGCTTTAAAGTTGGTAAATGGGATGCCAAAAAAGGCAAGAACGTCATGAACCCGAAGGCGAAAATGAGTAATAAGGCTTTGCGGCAAGCAATTGGTTATGCCATGAATGTTGATGCTGTTGATAAGCGTTACACTGAGGGCTTGAGTTTCCGTGTACCAACCCTAATTCCAGCACAATTTGGTGATTACTTTGATAAGAATGCTAAGGGCTATTCATATAACTTAAAGAAGGCCAACGCAATTTTGGATAAGGCTGGATATAAGAAGAAGGGCAAGTGGCGTGTTCAACCAAATGGTAAGCCGTTAGTGATTAACTATATGGCTCGTCAAGGTGATTCTACTCAAGAGCCAATTGAGCAAAATTACATTCAACAATGGCACAAGATTGGCCTAAATGTTAAATTGGTTGGTGGACGTCTGACAGAATTTAACTCATTCCAAGATAAATTACAGCACGATGATCCAAGTGTTGACATGTTTGAAGCTGGCTGGAGCTTAGCGAGTGAGCCATCGCCTAATATTATGTACAGTGAAACAACACCGATGAATTATTCACGTTTTGCGACACCAGAAAATAATAAGTTAATGGATGAAATTGACTCAACTAAGTCATTCAACCATAAATATCGTGTGCAAAAGTTCCACGAATGGCAAGAGTACATGAACGATCAGGCATTTATTATTCCTGAAGATAATAAGTATCAGGTATATGCTGTAAATGATAAGATTACCGGTTATTCATTGAAGCCTTCACAAAACACTAATGGGCACCAATTATGGTGGCAAGTTGGCTTTATCAAATAAAATAATGCTTTTTAAAAACTTGAGAGTAAAATCTCAAGTTTTTTCTTATGGCATAATTTTGGATATTTAATTAAATTAATATTAGTAAAACCATTGATTTTTTAATTAATCATGGTAACATTTATTTATTAACTTGTTTCGAAAAAATGATTAAATGATAATAAGAAAGGGTAGCTTATTATGAAGAAAAGCAAAATATTAAGCTCGGTTGGAGTAGTTACAGCAGCTGCTTTGACTTTAGTAGCTTGTGGTAAGAGCGGTAATAACAACGCAAATAATGCTAAGACAGCTAGCAAGTTTCCGACTGCAGTTCCTAAGAAAACTGCTAAACAGGGAGGTACTCTTAAGGTAGCTCTTGAAACTGATACTCCATTTACCGGGATTTTCTCGGATGAATTGTCTACTACTTCTGTAGATAATGCAGTATCTGAACCAGGTGAAGAAGAACTGTTTGATACCGACGATAACTTTAAAATTAATGATAAGGGTCCAGCAACATTAAAATTAGATGTTAAGGGTAAGACTGCTACAATTACCGTCAAAAAAGGTGTTAAGTGGTCGGATGGTAAACAAGTAAATGCTAAAGATTTGGAATATTCTTATGAAATCTTAGCTAACAAAAAGTCAAATTCTCAACGTTACAGTAGTCAATTTGAAAATATTGAAGGTATGAAAGATTACCACGATGGTAAGGCTAAGACAATTTCTGGTATTGAAATGCCCGACGGTGAAAATGGTCGTCAAATTGTCATTCACTTCAAAGAAATGAAGCCAGGTATGTATAATAGTGGTAACGGCTATTTCTGGGAATATGTAGCACCATATCATTACTTAAAGGATGTACCATTTAGTAAATTAATGTCTTCTGATAAGATTAGAAAAGCGCCACTATATTTTGGTCCATTTAAGTTAGCTAAGATAGTTCGTGGTCAATCAGTAACTTGGGTACCAAACAAGTATTACTGGCGTGGTAAACCAAAACTAGATAAGGTAATCGTTCAAGTTGTAAGTCCTAACTCAACTTCTCAAGCGATTAAGGATCATAAATTTGATGTAACTGAAGTTGTCAATTCGCAATGGGAACAAGTTAAAGACACTAAGGGTGTAAACTTTATCGCTCAAATTCCACTGCAATATAATTATATTGGTTTCAAGGTTGGTAAATGGGATGCCAAAAAGGGTAAAAATGTAATGAACCCTAAGGCAAAGATGAATAATAAGGCTTTGCGTCAAGCTATTGGTTATGCAATGAATATTGACCAAGTTGATAAGCGTTACACACATGGTCTTAGCTTCCGCGTACCTACTTTAATTCCTGCACAGTTTGGTGATTACCACGACAAGAGTGCCAAGGGTTATACTTATGACCTTAAGAAAGCCAACCAAATTTTGGATAAGGCAGGTTACAAGAAGAAGGGCAAGTGGCGTGTTCAACCAAATGGTAAGCCGCTTGTAATTCATTATATGGCTCGTTCAGGGTCAAGTATTACTGAGTCTGTAGAACAAAACTATATTCAACAATGGCATAAGATTGGCTTAAATGTTAAATTAGTTGGCGGTCGTTTAACGGAATTTAACTCTTTTGAAGATAAATTGCAAAACGATGATCCAGGTGTTGATATGTTTGAAGCTGGCTGGGGCTTAGCTAGTGAACCATCACCTAGTGGTATGTATAGTGATAATACACCAATGAACTATGCAAGATTTGCTACACCAGAAAACAATAAATTATTAGCAGAAATTGATTCGCCTAAGTCATTCAACCATAAGTATCGTGTTCAAAAGTTCCACGAATGGCAAGAGTACATGAACGACCAAGCGTTTATCATTCCTGAAGATAACAAGTATCAGGTATATGCTATTAATGATAAAGTTACTGGCTACTCACTGAAACCTTCACAAAATACTAACGGTCACCAATTATGGTACCAAGTTGGTTTAACAAAATAGTTAACTAACGATTAAAAGTCTGAGAGTAAAATCTCAGGCTTTTTGTATTCATGAAGTAACTTTGTATAGTTTATTAAAATAAAATTAATAAAAAATATTGATTTTTTAATAATTTATGATAATATTTAATTATTAACTTGTTTCAAAAAAGCTGTTATATGATGATAGGAAGGGTAGCTTATTATGAGAAAAGGTAAATTTTTAAGCTCTATTGGAGTGGTTACAGCAGCTGCTTTAACATTAGTAGCTTGTGGTAAGAGCAACACTAATGATAATAGTGGTGCTAAGACAGCAAATAAGTTTCCAATTGCAGCGCCAGCTAAGGCCGTTAAGCAAGGTGGAACTATTAAAGTTGCTGAAGAAACTGACACACCTTTTACAGGTGTTTTTAATGAAGAATTACAAATGGACCAGCCAAGTGCTGACGTTTCTTCTCCTGGTCAGGAATCATTGTTTTATGTTGATGATAACTACAAGATTAATGATAAGGGACCAGCAACTTTGAGATTGGATCGTAAAGCTAATACGGCAACGATTACAATCAAGAAGGGTGTTAAATGGTCTGACGGCAAACAAGTTACAGCAAAAGATGTTGAATTTGCTTACGAAATTATTGCTAATAAAGATACGAACTCGCAAAGATATTCCGACCAATTTAATGTTATTAAGGGTATGAAGGAATATCATGAGGGTAAGGCCAAGACAATTTCTGGTATTGAAATGCCAGATGGCGAAAATGGTCGAAAAGTTGTCTTACATTGTACTGAATTGAAGCCAGGTATGGCATATACAGGTAACGGTTATATTTGGGAAGATGCAGCTCCATATCATTATTTAAAGAATATTCCGTTTAAGAAGTTGGAATCTTCCGATCAATTGAGAAAGAACCCAATCTTCTTTGGACCATATAAGGTGCAAAAGATTGTTCGTGGTCAATCAGTAACTTGGGTACCAAACAAGTATTACTGGCGTGGTAAACCAAAACTAGACAAGGTTATTTACCAAGTTGTTGGTCCTAACTCCGCTTCACAAGCAATTAAGAGTCATAAATTTGACATTATTCAAGTTATTAACAGTCAGTGGAAGCAAGTTAAAGACACCAAGGATGTTAACTTTGTTGCTAAAATTCCGCTACAATACAATTACTTGGCCTTCAAAGTTGGTAAGTGGGATGCTAAGCAATCTAAGAATGTCATGAATCCTAAAGCCAAGATGGGTAATAAGGCTTTACGTCAAGCCATTGCATATGCAATGAACACTGACACAGTTTATAAACACTATACCAATGGCTTGAGTTTCCAAATCCCAACTTTGATTCCATCACCGTTTGGCGACTACTATGACAAGAGTATTAAAGGTTACACTTATAACATTAAGAAAGCTAACCAAATTTTGGATAAAGCTGGCTACAAAAAGAAGGGTAAGTGGCGTGTACAGCCAAATGGCAAGCCATTAACTATTCACTTCTTGGCAATGTCAGGTAATGCAACTCAACAACCAATTACGCAAAACTTTATTCAGCAATGGAACAAGATCGGCTTGAATGTAAAATTAGTTGGCGGCAGATTGACCGAGTTCAACTCATTCTACGACAAGGTTCAACATGACGATCCAGGTGTTGACATGTTTATTGCTGGTTGGAGCTTATCAGATGAGCCTTCACAACAACAAATGTACAGTGAAGGGACGATGTCTAACTACTCAAGATTTGTTACTCCAGAGAACAATAAACTCTTGCAAGAAATGGACTCACAAAAGGCCTTTAACCACAAGTACCGGGTACAGAAGTTCCACGAATGGCAAAAGTACATGGTTGATCAAGCCTATGTTGTACCAACAGTTAATGCATATAAGATTGATGCTCTTAACAAGAAGATTACAGGCTACTCTAACAAGCCATCTCAAATGAACAATGACCACCACATTTGGTTTGACATTGGTTATGCCAAATAACTAACATAATTGAAAATCCTTTTAGTATAAATACAGCGAAAAGCACATGGTTAAAAGAACCTTGTGCTTTTTGTGTATTTTAAGGATAACTTATCACTGGAATTGCATTTTATCGTGTAAAAACTGGTATAATCAAAGGATAAAGGAGCTGAGAAGATGGTAAGCACGAAATTTGTTAATCAATTAAATGACAAATACAAAATCAAATTTAACAATCCCCAATTATTGGAAGAAGCATTCACGCATTCTTCATACGCTAATGAACACCCTCAAGATGGCGTTCGCGATTATGAAAAGCTGGAGTTCTTGGGGGATGCGGTATTGGAATTGGCAATTTCTGATTACTTGTACCGTCATTTTACCGAATTAAATGAGGGCGAATTAACGCGAATGAGGTCTAACATTGTTGATACTGAAGGCTTCGCCGAATTTGCCAAGAAGTTTGGCTTTCCAGCTGAAATTAATTTAGGTCATGGTGAAGAAAAAGCCGGTGCACGCTCACGCAAGACGCTGCTTGAAGACGTGTTTGAGGCCTTCAATGGTGCGCTTTTCCTTGATCAAGGCATGAATGCAGTTGAACACTTTCTTCATTTAACTGTTTATCCGCTAATTGATGCTGGGAAGTTTGATGCATCGCGGGATTATAAGACCGACCTGCAGGAATTTTTACAGCAAGATGGCCCGGTGAAGATTGAATATCAAGTAATTAAAGAGGAGCAGTTGCCTTCTCGTTTTACGGTACAATTGCGGGTTAATGGCAAAGATGTGTCCCAAGGTGCAGGTCATAATAAGAAGGCTGCAGAGCAGGACGCGGCACGGGCTGCCTTAGCCAAGAGAAGCTAGGGGGTCGCTTGTGCCATTAAAAGAACTAATAATTGACGGTTTTAAGTCTTTTGCAGAAAAGACCAAGATTGAATTTGATGCCGGGATTACTGGCATTGTCGGCCCTAATGGTAGTGGGAAAAGTAATATTACTGAAGCTATTCGTTGGGTAATGGGTGAATCACGGGCGAAGTCGCTGCGTGGTTCCAATATGAAAGATGTTATTTTTGCCGGAAGTGAATTTCGTAAGGGTGCCAATCACGCAGAAGTGACGATGGTTTTTGATAATCAGAAGCGCGAGCTGCATTTTGACGCCGATCAGGTGACGGTAACGCGGCGCATTTTGCTTTCAGGTGATAATGAATACTTGATTAACAAGCATTCAGTTAGACAGCGCGATGTTCGCGCACTTTTTTTGGATTCTGGAATTTCGCAAGATAGTTTAGCGATTATCTCTCAGGGACGAGTGGACCAAATATTAAATTCACGTCCGGAAGCACGGCGCGTGCTGTTTGAAGAAGCTGCTGGGGTGCTTCACTTTAAGAAGCAAAAGGAAGCTGCCAGCTTGCAACTTGAACAGACGACAGACAACTTAGTCAGAATTAATGATTTGGTCAAGGAGCTGGAGCAACGGATTGAGCCGCTGCATGAACAGAGTTCACTAGCCAAGGAGTACCAATTCCAAAAGCAGGGGCTTGATCAAAAGTTAAAAACTTTATTGGCCTTTGAAATTGCGGATTTGGATAAGCAAAAAGCCCAGGTGCAACAAAAGGCTGATGAGAATCAGGTTCTGCTGTCTAAGCTTGATCGCGAAGTTAAGGAATCTCAGAGTGCGGTCACAACTAAGCGCAATGAATACAAGCAGTTAAGTGATCAGCGTGAGCAGGTGCAGGCTGATTTACTCGCATTAACTAAAAAGCTGTCGGATTTAAATGCCAATTTGCAGATTGCAGAGCAAAGCAAGCAATATAGTGAAGCGACTAAGAAGGAATATCAGTCTGAACTGAGCGACTTAAAGGCTCAGGTTGTTCAGCTTCAAGCTGATGGTAAAAATCTGGCTGAGCAAAAGACGACTTTAATTAATCAGCAGCAGAAACTGCAAGACCAACGCTCGGATTTAACTGCGGAATTAAACGAAAATCCCGCTAACTTAAATCAAAAATTAGATGATTTGCGCTCTGATTATATTCAGTTGTTACAGGATCAAACTTCCAATAATAATGAAATTGTTTATCTCAATTCTGAATTAAAAAGAACGCGTGATGACAGCAGTTATCAAAATACTGATGTGACAACCGAATTAACCAAGTCAAAAGCAGAACTGGAGAGGTTAAAGTCAGAAGGTACATCACTTAAGGAAAAGCGGACAAAAGAGCAACAGCAGGCTGCTACATTAACGTCTAAGCAGGAAGATGTCCAAACAAAATTAAATAGTTTACGACAAACGGTTACTGAAAATACTCACCGGCTGAATCAAGTAAGTGCAAGATATGAAGCACTGGAAAATATTCGCAAGCGTCATGAAGGTTACTATTATGGCGTTCGCAATGTTTTAAATAATCTGGCTGACTACCCCGGAATTATCGGGGCAATCGGTGAATTGATTTCATTTCCGGCAGAACTAGAAGCCGCAATGGCGACCGCGCTTGGCGGCGGCGTGCAAAACTTGGTGGCGGCGACGCGCTCGGATGCTCGAGATGCGATTAACCAATTAAAGCAGCGTCATGCTGGACGGGCTACATTTTTACCGTTAGATGGTTTACGGCAGTATTCAATTCCTGCTTCAACCGTTCGCAGTTTGCAGTCGTTTGCTGGTTATCAGGGGATTGCCAGTGATTTGGTGCAAAGTTCAAGTAGAGAAGATATTAGCCCAGCGATTAACTACCTGCTTGGCAGTACGGTAATTGTCGATACGATTGATAATGCCTTACAAATTTCGCGGCGTATTGGCCGTTATCGGATTGTTACCTTAGACGGCGACATTATCTCGCCCGGCGGTTCAATGACTGGTGGTGTGCGCAACCAAAAGAACAATTCACCACTGCAAACTGCAGCTGAATTAACGCAGCTTAAACAAAAAATCGCGCAGTTAAAAGAAGGCTTAACTGCTGACCAGGCAGATTTAGCAGCGCTGGTTAAGCAAGACGAAGAATTAAAGCAGCAATTGTCTGCTGTTAAGCAAAAATTGCAGGAAGTTAGTCGCGATTTGGGCGAAGCTGTCCTTTCTTATCAAAACCAAGAAAAAGAAGTAAACCGCCTAAAAGCTGCTAACCAATTGTTTGAATCTCGTAGAGAAGAGCGAGACAAGCAAATTGCGTCATTAACAGCGAAGATTAAGCAGGCTGAACAGCAAAAAGCCGATTTTGTGACAAAGATTGCCGAGCAAAAAGAGCAGATTAGCCAGCTTCAAGAACGAATTAAGAACTTTGCAACGTTAAACCAAAAAGTCCAAGATAAGCTAGCTGAACTTGATCCGCAAATTGCGGTTTATACTAACAAATTAGAAAATTTGGCTAGTCAACAAAAGACAAATCAGCAAGAATTAGCTGACCAGCAAAAGCAAGTTGAGACGTTGACAACCAAACTTGCTGATTTGGAGCATAATGGTCAGCTTGACCAACAGAAAAAGCAAGAATTGCACCAAGAAAATAAGGCTGGCGTTCAGCAAAAGACTAAACTGCAAGAAGAGCTGAATACGTTGAGTTCACAGCTCGGGCAATTTGATGCGCAAATTAATCAATTAGACCAAGTTGCCAGTCGCAATTATGACTTGCGCAAGGATGCGGCAAGTGAGCAAGAAGGCCTTTCGGTTAAGATTGCCCAGTTTAGCAGTAAAATTGACCAGCGACTTGAGACTTTGAATAAAGATTATTCATTGACCTATGAGGCTGCCTTAGCTCATGCTGAGGGTGAAAATACGCCGCAAGCGCGTGAGCAATTGCAAAAAGAAGTCAAATTGCACCGCATGACACTTGAGGATATTGGTCCAGTTAACTTAAAGTCGATTGACGAATATGAAGAAGTTAAAACGCGTTATGATTTTCTCAATAATCAGCAAAACGACTTACTTAAGGCGCGAGATAATTTGCGCCAGTCAATGACTGAATTAGACCAAGAGGTTGGCAACCGTTTCAGTAAGACTTTTACGGCAGTTGCCAAGAGCTTTAAGGAACTGTTCCCAGTTGTCTTTGGCGGCGGCAATGCTAAGCTGGTCTTAACCGATCCCGATGATTTGTTAACGACGGGTGTTGAAATTATTGCACAGCCACCTGGCAAAAAGTTGCAGCGCTTAAGTCTGCTTTCCGGTGGTGAACGGGCATTGACTGCCATTACATTATTGTTTGCGATGCTGAAGGTTAAGCCGGTGCCGTTTTGCGTTTTGGACGAGGTCGAAGCTGCCTTAGACGATGCGAACGTGACACGATTTGCACAATTTTTGGAAAAGTACGACATGCATACACAATTTATTGTGATTACGCACCGGCGCGGTACAATGGAACGGGCGGACCAATTATATGGCGTTGTTATGCAGGAGTCTGGCGTTTCGCAAGTCTTTTCAGTATCGTTAAAAGAATTAAAAAATGAGGTGAACTAAGAGTGGGCTTATTTGATAAAATCAAAAAATCACTATTTGGTAATAAAGAAGAGGCTGAGGTAGAGCCTAAAACAGAGGCAGAACAACAGTCTGAAACCAAATTAGAATCTAGTGCTAGCGCTGAAACGCAAGAAGTTGCGCAGAGTGAAGATGAAAGTACAGTTTCGTCAGCGGCAACAAGTGCGGTGAATGAGCCAGAAGCTGAACCAGAGTCTGAAGCGACAGCAGAATCTGCTTCTAGCAGTCAAACAATGTCTGCTGCACCTAGTGAATCTGCTGTCAGTACGTCTGCTGTTGAAGAAGCGACAGAACCGAAGACGGAATCTGAAGCAGAGTCAACACCTGTAGAAACTGCAACGCAGGAGCAAGATCAGACAGAACTGTACGAAAAGGGCCTTGCCAAGACCAACAAAGGCTTTGGTGCTCGGTTAAACCAGTTCTTTGCGCAATTTAGATCGGTTGACGAAGACTTTTTTGACGATTTGGAAGAATTGTTGATTGAATCAGACGTTGGCTTTGAAACCGCTGAAGAATTAACATCAGAATTAAAAGACGAAGCCAAATTACAAAAAGCTAAATCACACGACGACTTAAAGAAATTAATCGTTGAAAAGTTGGTGGATCTCTACGACAAGAACGGGGATGCCGAAAATGAAAAACTGCGTTCTCATGATGATGGTCAACCCAATATTTATCTTTTTGTCGGGGTTAATGGTGCTGGCAAGACCACTACAATTGGTAAATTAGCAAAACGGTTCAAAGATCAGGGCAAGTCAGTGCTGCTAGCAGCTGCCGATACTTTTAGAGCCGGAGCAGTTGAGCAACTAGTTGAATGGGGCAAGCGCGTTGATGTCCCTGTCGTAACAGGCAAGGAGCAGGCTGACCCTGCTTCAGTTGTTTACGACGCAACAGCAAGAGCAATCAAGGAGCACGTTGATTACTTATTGGTTGATACAGCCGGCCGCTTGCAAAATAAGAAGAACTTAATGAGCGAACTCGAAAAGATTGAGCGTATCATTAAAAAGCAGGCACCTGATGAACCAACAGAAACCCTGTTAGTTTTAGATGGTTCGACTGGACAAAATGCCTTGTTGCAAGCAAAGGACTTTGATAAGACCACTAAGTTAACTGGTTTGGTCTTAACCAAATTAGACGGCTCTTCCAAAGGTGGGGTTGTGCTGGCAATTAGAAACGAAATGAAATTGCCGGTGAAGCTAGTTGGTTTAGGTGAAAAGCCTGAAGACTTGGCTGACTTCGACGCAGCAAATTATGCTGTTGGACTTTTCCATGATTTGGTATAATTAGTGCAAAAGGAGAAAATTATGAAAGAATACAGTGCATGTACCACCATTTTGGTTGGTAAAAATGCTTCAATTGACGGTTCAACAATGATCGCCCGCAACGATGACACTTTTCGGCCAATTACGCCACAAAAGTTTATTATTCGCCCAGCTGCTAAGGGCGAAAAGGGACGCAAGATTAAGTCGTGGCTGAATAAGTTTACGATGGATCTGCCTGAGGATGCGCAAGCTGTGCCCGCCGTTCCTAACGTTGATTATCAACACCGTGGTTATTATGACGAAAGTGGTATTAACCAGGAAAATGTTGCCATGTCTTGTACAGAATCAACCTATGGTAATGAACGTGCCTTAGCCTTTGATCCATTAGTTAAAGACGGTTTGGATGAGGACTGCATGCAATCAGTTGTTTTGCCATACATCCATTCAGCTAAAAACGGGGTTGAGTATTTAGGTAAATTAATTGCTAAGTATGGTTCACCTGCTGGTAACTCGGTTTTGTTTAGTGACCAAGATGAAATTTGGTATATGGAAATTGTGACTGGTCACCACTGGGTTGCCCAAAGAATCCCTGATGATGCTTATGCGATTGCAGCTAACCGAGTTTCAATTGAACAAGTTGATTTTAGCGACCCAGATAACTTTATGTGGAGCGACGGCATTCAAGAATTTGTGACCGCGCATCATTTAAACACAGACCATGAGGGTTGGAATTTCCGCCATATCTTTGGTACTTATACTGAACAGGACCGTCATTACAATACTAATCGTGTTTGGTATGGTCAGAAGTACTTTAATCCCGAAGTTGAACAAGACCCAACTGATGGTGACTTGCCATTTATCCGTCGCGCAGCAAAGAAGATTACGCGCGAAGATATTGAATTTGTGCTCGGTAGTCATTATCAAGACACGCCTTATGATCCATTTGGCAAGGGAACAGAAGAAGAAAAGCACCGTTTCCGGCCAATTGGCTTAAATAGAACCCAAAACGCGCATATTTTGCAAATTAGAAGTGATGTTGACCAGGATAAGGCTGCAATCATGTGGTTATGTATCGGCGGGCCAACCTTTACCCCGTTTGTACCGTTCTTTGCCAATATGAATGATACCGATCCGTCATATAACAATACTTCAATGGATTACAACATGAAGGATGCTTGGTGGTATTACAAGTCTTTGGCAACAATCGTTGAAAGTCACTATCCACAATTTGTTCAGCTGGATACCGACTACTTGAAGGACTTAAACCAATACTTCCGCCGTCGTGTCGAAGATGTTATTGCTGGTGCTGACGGTAAGAGTGGCAGCGAATTGACAGCTTATTTGACTAAAGCAAACCAAGAAACGGTTGCTTATACTCGCAAACAATCAGAAAAGTTGTGGGGTCAGATGATGATTGACTCAATTAACATGTCGAAGTTGACCTTCAATATGGATGAAAATCTATAGTAAATAAAAAAGCCTTAACCGTGATGGTTAAGGCTTTTTGCGTGGTTAAAAGTTATTGCTTGTTCATTGCCGAATGGTGCATGCCATAGAGGTAATAAATGATGATGCCGACTATTGACCAGACCAGCATGTACTTTTTGGCTTGATTGTCTAGGCCTAAGAAGACGGCGAATGAACCTAAGAATGCGAGAAATGGTAAAACGGGATAGAGGGGCATTTTGAATGCTGGATCGGCAATATCATGACCTTCGCGTGGGCGCAGACGATAAATACCAATTGAGACAAACATAAAGGCAATTAATGTCCCAGCAGAAACCAATTGTGTTAAAAAGGCGAAAGGAATGAAAGCCGAGATAACAACGGAAACAATTGCAACTGTCCATAAAGCTGTTGCTGGTCTGCGGTCCTGATTAAGTTTACCTAATTTCTTGGGTAACATGCCATCACGACCAAACGAGTAGACTAGCCGCGAGCTTGCCATACATAGACCAATTAAAGCAGTAAACATGCCCAAAACGGCTACTGATTGAACAATGATTGCGACACCGCCGTGGCCAGTCTGACGCAGGGCGTAACCGACTGGTTCGGCCGAGTTTAAATATTGTTGGTAAGGCACCATACCAACAAGTACTAAGCTAACTGCCACAAACAACACAACAGCAATTAATAATGAACCAATAATGCCGCGCGGCATGGTCTTTTGTGGGTTAATAGCTTCGGCTGAATTGGAAGCAATGGTATCAAAACCTAAGAAGGAAATATAAATCATCGAGACACCAGCATAAATTCCTTGCCAGCCGCCGAATGGTCCGTGTGCGGTAGCACGATAGTGGGGGATGAACGGCACGAAGTTAGCTGCTTTAATTGCTGTTAAGCCGACAACAACAAAAAGTAAGATGGCTAAAACTTTAACAACAACTAAAATGTTTTCAACTCGTGATGCCTTCGACACTCCGAAACTAACTAAAATCGCTGCAAGCATGATGGCAATCAGAGCTACAAGGTCGACTAACCCGCCATTAACGCCAATTGGGTTGGCCAAAAATGCTGGCAAGTTCCAACCTAACGGCGCTATTAGTGCTCGCAGATTGGCTGATAAACCAGAACTGACAAAGGCCATTCCAATTAAATATTCGGCCAGCAGTGCCCAACCAGAAATCCAGCCCCAAAATTCGCCAAAAACGACATTAATCCAAGAATAAACAGAGCCAGCGAATGGCATTGCTGCTGCCATTTCGGCATAAGCAAAGGCCACAAGTCCAGCAACAATTGAGGCAACAACACAGGAAATGGCAACCGCTGGTCCTGTGTGCAGCGCTGCAACTTCTCCCGGCAGCGTGAAAATCGAGGTGGAAACGATTGTCCCAACACCAAGAGCCAAAAAGTCGCGTACCTTTAAGGTGCGTACAAGATGGCCATCTTTTTCTTGATAAATATTAGGATTTTCCTTTCGATTCATTGTTTGCCATAACTTCAACTAAACTACCTCCATAGGATAAGATTATTTTTTAATAATTAAATTAAATAATAATTAATATTAATGCAAAATATTTTAATCGTCAAATTTAACTTTTTATTTGGCAAAATAAAAAACGCGGTTATGACTAACTGCGTTTTTGCGTAATTGAAATTATTAAGCTTCATCTTGCTTGTTCATTGTTGAGTGTGCTAAACCGTAACAGAAATAGATGACTAACCCAATGATAAACCAAATAACTGCATAAATTTTGGCATGGGCATCAAGTCCCATAAAGACAACAAGCGAACCCAGAAAGGCTAAGAATGGCAGTACAGGATAAAAGGGCATTTTAAATGCGGGCTCAGCAATATCAACACCTTCACGTGGGCGCAAGCGATAAATCCCTAATGAAACAAACATGAAAGCAATTAAAGTCCCAGCAGAAACTAATTGCGTTAAGAATGAGAAGGGTAAGAATGCACTGATTAAGATGGCCACAATGGTAATTGTCCAGAGGGCATTGTTGGGCTTTTTATCGACCGTTAATTTGCCTAACTTTTTCGGCAGCATACCATCGCGCCCAAAGGAATAGACTAGTCTTGAACTTGACATGCATAGCCCAATTAACGCGGTGAACATTCCAAAAACAGCAATTGTTTGAACAACTATGGCAATGGTGCCATGACCGATTGAACGCAAGGCAAGGCCAACAGGCTCTGCAGAACCTAGGTATTTTTGGTAAGGAATAACACCGATTAATACCAAGCTGACAGCGACAAATAAGACAACGGCGATTAATAACGAGCCGACAATCCCGCGCGGCATGGTTTTTTCTGGATTTTTAGCTTCTGCCGAATTGGCAGCAATTGCATCAAAGCCTAGATATGATACGAAAATCATGGAAACGCCGGCATAAATTCCTTGCCAGCCACCAAAAGGACCGCTACTAGTTGCACGATATTGCGGAATAAATGGCATGAAGTTAGCCTTCTTAATTGCAGTCATACCAACAATAATGAACAATAAGATTGCAATTACCTTGAGTGCAACTAGGGCGTTCTCAACGCGGGATGCCTCAGACACGCCGTGACTAATTAATAAGGAAACTAAAAAGATTGAGACAATTGAAATGAGGTCGACTACGCCGCCTTGAACGCCAAAAGGGTTAGACAAAGCAGCCGGCAATTTCAAGCCCAGAGGAGCAATTAAAGCACGCAAATTAGCTGAAATCCCAGAACCGATAAACGACATGGCAATAAAATACTCGGCTAACAGTGCCCAGCCAGCAATCCAACCCCAGACTTCGCCGAAAACAACATTAATCCAAGAATACGCCGACCCGGCAAATGGCATTGCCCCAGCCATTTCGGCATAGGCAAAAGAAACAATGCCGGCAACGACGGCGGCTAAGATACATGAAATGGCGACAGCTGGTCCCGTGTGCAGGGCGGCTACTTCGCCTGGCAGCGTGAAGATTGAGGTGGAAACGATTGTTCCAACCCCTAACGCTAAAAAGTCCTTCACAGTGAGCGATCGAACTAATTGGCCGTCCTTTTGTTCATAGACCCGCGGATCTTCTTTACGATTAATTTTTTTCCATAAATTCACGTTTTATTCTCCTTGAAATTCTTATGTCAATATAAAGAAGCTTACACAACTATGGCAAGCTGTGCAAGTTTAATTATCGTAAGAAAACCAGTAATTAATTGCAAATGATTTTTCTATTAAAACAAGAAAATTTGCTAAGAGTTGCGGTTCGCAATCGTCAAACTGGTGCTTTTTTGCTATACTAATTTAAGGTGAAAAGTAATGGACGAACTCGTTAAAAATGAAATATTAGGCGATTTATACGCGTATTATGGTCAGCTCTTAACTAAGGGCCAACAAAGTTATTTTGAGGATTATTATTATAATGACCTGTCTTTGGGTGAAATTGCCGCCAATCACAACGTGTCGCGGCAGGCAGTTTATGATAATTTGCGGCGCTGCCGGAAACTTTTAACCAATTATGAAGCAAAATTGCACATGCAGAGAGACTATAATGAAATAGAACAAAAATTGACAGTGATTGCTGATGCAGTCGCTCAAGATAAGCATGAAGAAGCATTACTTAAAATTAAGCAATTATTAGGAACAATGAGGGGAGAATGACTCAATGGCTTTTGAAAATTTAAGTGAACGAATTCAAAAAGCGTTGCGGAATTTAACTGGCAAGGGCAAAATTTCTGAAGAAGATATCAATAATGCCAGCCGTGAAATTCGGTTAGCATTGCTTGAGGCCGACGTTAACTTTAAGGTCGTTAAAGATTTTATTAAAAAAATCAAGGAAGAGGCCTTAGGCAAGGAAGTCCAGGAAAGTTTAAATCCGGGCCAACAAGTTATTAAAATTGTTAATGATGAATTAACTAAGATGATGGGTGAGAGTGCTGTGGGGCTGAACAAGTCCAAGCATATCCCAACAATCATCATGATGGTCGGTCTGCAAGGTACTGGTAAGACGACAACTGTTGGTAAGCTTGCTAACCGCTTAATGCAAAAGGAAAAAGCGCGACCGTTGTTGATTGCCGGCGATATTTATCGTCCAGCCGCAATTGATCAGCTTGAACAAATCGGTGCTGAATTAAAGGTGCCGGTTTATAGTGAAAGAGAACAGTCAAATGTTGCGCAAATCGTGCAAAACGGGTTAAAACAAGCTGAAACCAATAAAAATGACTACGTAATTATCGATACGGCTGGTCGTTTGGAAATTGATGAACCCCTGATGGAAGAGCTCGAGCAGGTTAAGAAGGTTGCTGAACCTGACAATATTCTGTTAGTCGTTGACGCAATGACTGGTCAGGCTGCAACTGACGTTGCCAAGGGCTTTGACAGTCGCTTAGATATTACCGGGATTATTTTAACTAAACTCGATGGTGATACTCGTGGTGGTGCGGCATTATCCATTAGAGCAGTTACAGGTAAGCCAATTATCTTTACTGGTCAAGGTGAAAAATTAACTGACCTTGAGCAGTTCCACCCAGACCGGATGGCATCGCGGATTTTGGGCATGGGTGACATGCTGACCTTGATTGAAAAGGCCCAGCAAGACTATGACGCCAAGAAGGCCGAGCAAGTTGCCGAAAAGATGAAGGAAAATACCTTCGACTTTAACGACTTTGTTGATCAACTCGACCAAGTTGAGAAGATGGGGCCACTTGATCAAGTCATGAAGATGATTCCGGGAATGGCTAACAATCCGCAACTGAAAAATCTCAATATTGATAAAAAGCAAATCTTGCACGTTAAGGCCATCGTGTCATCAATGACGCCTGCAGAACGTGAGGATCCTGAGCTGCTTAATCCTAGTCGGCGCAGAAGAATTGCAACTGGGTCTGGACGCCCAGTGGTTGAAGTTAACCGCATGATTAAGCAATTTAAACAGGCTCGCGACATGATGAGTAAGATTACTAAAGGTAATTTCAAGGGCATGGGCAATTTGCCAGGGATGGATTCGCCAATGGCCAAGATGGCAATGCGCCGGATGGGTAAAAAGTTCAAGAAGAACAAGAAAAAGCGCATGAAGATCAAGCGTTATCACTCATAATTACCTGTTAAGTAAAAACACTTTACACCTGTTTGAAAAAGTGCTATATTAATAATCGTTAAGTTTTAGGAGGATATAAATTTATGTCAGTAAAAATTCGTATGCGCCGGATGGGTGCTAAAAGAAAGCCTTTCTACAGAATCGTTGTTGCAGACTCAAGAATGCCACGCGATGGTCGTTTCATCGAAGAAGTAGGTTTCTACAACCCAGTTGCAGAACCAAAGCAATTAAAGCTTGATGAAGACAAGATTTTTGAATGGCTTAAGAAGGGTGCACAACCTTCAGACACTGTTAGATCACTTCTTTCAGGTGCCGGCTTAATGAAGAAGTTGCACGAATCAAAGCAAAGCAAATAATTTATTTGCAAAGGTAGAAAGTTTGAAGTTAGATGCTTCAAACTTTTTTCTTACTTGAATTTAGGAGGGCAAATGCAATTTTATGATGTAGCGCAGATTGTGACCACGCACGGACTAAAGGGTGAATTAAAGGTGAATTTAGTAACCGACTTTCCTGAAGAACGCTTTTCTGCTGGCAGTAAATTAACTCTCAAAGATAATCATGACCGTGTTTTAACGGTAACAAATGGCCGGCCATTTAAGCAATCATGGCTTGTGCAGTTTGCGGAGATCACGGATATTGATCAGGCTGAAAAATTAAAGGGCAAAACTTTGGTTGTGAGTGAAGATGCACAACATGACTTGCCTGATGGTGTCTATTATTATCGTGATATTCTTGGTTGCACGGTTTTAGACAATCAATCTGGGGCGGTCTTAGGTAAGATTACGGATATTATGTCTCCTGGGGCCAATGATGTTTGGCAAGTAACTGAAGAATCCGGCAAGGAATACTTAATTCCTTACATTGATGATGTTGTTAAAAAGGTCGATATTGCTACCAAAAAAGTTTATGTTGAATTAATGGAGGGCTTGCGCGATGAAGATTAACGTGCTAACACTTTTTCCAGATATGTTTACCCCCTTGCAGACTTCAATGCTGGGGCGCGGCTTAGAGGACGGTAAATGGGATCTTAATCTGGTTAATTTTCGCGATTTTACTAGTGACGTCCACCACCATGTCGACGATACGCCATATGGTGGTGGCGCCGGCATGGTCTTGCAAATCATGCCAATTAAAAAGGCGCTAGATTCACTGACTAACAAGGGCAAGGTAATTATTACCGCACCGCAAGGGCAGACCTTTAATCAGAAGATGGCGCAGCGCTGGTCTAATGAGGAAAATTTGACTTTCATTTGTGGTCATTATGAGGGCTTTGACCAACGAATTTATGATTTGGCTGATGAGACTGTTTCGATTGGTGATTATGTGTTAACTGGTGGCGAATTGCCAACGATGAGCATGATTGATGCGACAGTGCGGCTGCTTCCGGGCATTTTGGGTAATGCTGCCTCTCCAGTTGAAGAAAGCTTCTCTCATGGGCTTTTAGAATATCCGCAATATACACGACCGGAGAACTTCGAAGGCTTGAAGGTACCCGAAGTCCTGACCTCCGGTAATCACCAGAAAATCGCCGAATGGCGTCATAAAGAGGCACTAAGGGCAACCTATTTAGCTCGTCCAGATATGCTGGAAAATTATGAATTGAGTCAAGAAGAACAAGATTGGCTTGCCGAATTTAAAGAAGAGGATTAAGCTTGCGTTAATGTGGCTAATTTGCTAAGATATTAAAGGTGTAAGCATTTAGCTGCACTAAGAGTTATGGGTGTTCCGCTGACGCAGGTAGCGTTAATGAATGCCGAAAGAGGAGAAAACTATGGATCCATTAATTCAAGAATTGACTAAAGAACAATTACGTGATGATATTCCTGACTTCCGCGCTGGTGACACTGTTCGTGTTCACGTTCGCGTTGTTGAAGGTACTCATGAACGTATCCAGATGTTCGAAGGTGTCGTAATTAAGAGAAAGGGTGCTGGCATTGCTGCAACTTACACTGTTCGTAAGATTGCTTCTGGTGTTGGTGTTGAACGTACTTTCCCAGTTAACGACCCACGTGTTGCTAAGGTTGATGTATTACGTCACGGTCGTGTACGTCGTGCTAAGCTTTACTACTTACGTGAACGTCATGGTAAGTCTGCAAGAATCGCAGAAAAGCGTCGTTAATTCACGCTTTACCATTCAAAAAGAACCATCTTTTAAAGAAGATGGTTCTTTTTTTATTTCTTGTGGTACTATAAAAATATGTTGCGATAATTGGAGGATGATAATATGAGTGAACCGTTTCTAATGCAATTTGATGCTAATCCACATGCTGTACTTGATCCCGATCATGAACGCGATAAGCTGAATTATCATTTTCCTAAAAAATTGTTGTTTGCATTTATTACTTCTGAGGCAATTGCTGATTTTTTGTCTCAATATCCGCATCGCAAGCTGGGTCATTATGATTGCTTTGACGGTGAGACGCCAATCTATGAAGTTGCTTTCGGTAATGAAAAAGTTACTTTCTGTCAAGCTAAAATCGGTGCCTCAGCTGCTGTCGAACTACTTGATTGGCTGATTAGTTATGGTGTCAAGCAGGTTTTAGCAATTGGCTCAGCTGGAAGCTTGGTTGATTTACCCGAAAACTATTTTTTAGTTCCTGTGAAAGCAATCAGGGATGAGGGCACATCATTTCATTATCTGGCTCCTAGCAACATGATTGATTTGCATTCGGATTATTTATCGCGAGTAGAACAATTGATGGCAGAAAATGACTACAAGATTAAAGAAGTCATTACTTGGACGACCGATGGCTTTTTCCGCGAAACAAAAGACAAGGTGAGTCAGTTTAAACAGCTGGGTGCTTCCTGCGTTGAAATGGAATGTGCAGCAATGGCAGCGTGCGCAAACTTTCGCCACGTTGATTTTGCGCAAATCTTGTTTACGGCCGACTCTTTAAGTAATTTAGAAAAGCATGAGGATCGTGGCTGGGGTAGGGATGCCCACGAGTTAGCCTTACAATTAGCAGCACAAATTTTGGCAAAAATCTAGAATAACGCTTGTGAAATATGTTAATGTGAAACCAGCGTGAAACTACATAGATTTCACAATCTACAAAAGCAAAAGCTGATATAATAGTGATTATAGATAATTTAACCCTGAAACTTTGTGAAGCCTAAACAGCAAGTGAATGTGGAAAGTCTCAAATGTCTTGAAATGAAAGCGATAATACGTGATGAAATATCCAGAATGGTTAATTACAAAAGTGCAAAAAAGAGCACAGGGAATGAAATTAGAAGGATTAAATGAGGGTGCAGGACCAGAAAATCCGGCCTTAATGATTGTTGGCGAAGCTCCAGGACGTGATGAAATTGTCTCGCACGTTCCGTTTCATGGTAGTTCGGGTAAGGAATTAATGAAGTCTTTGGCATTAATTGGTTTAACGCGCGACGATGTTTATATCACTAGCGTCGTTCGTAGTCGGCCATATGCTACTAAAACGGTTTTCAGTAAGAAAGAAAATAAAGAGGTCATTAAGCAGCCAAATCGCAAGCCAACTAAGAAGGAAGTTTTGGCTCATGCACCATTTTTTGATTATGAAATTGCGCATGTTCAGCCTAAAATTATCGTTACTGTTGGCGGCACCGCAATCGAACGCTTACTTGGCCCTGGCCACAGCATTTCGCAAGAACACGGGCAAGTAATTGCGCAAACGCCAATTTTGCAGTTGAATGCTGCTGAAGATGGCTATGAGTGGTCAACGGAAAAATATACGGTGATAATGGAATATCATCCGGCAGCGGTTTTTTATAATCGGAAATTGACGGAAACTATTAAAGAGGATTGGCTCGCACTGAAGCCATATTTAGATAATCAAAAAGACTAGAATGAAAATCCTAGTCTTTTTGAGGTTAATTAATATTATTGCGGTAAAGGCCAACTACCTTACCTAAGATTTGCACGCGGTCAAGAATAATCGGTGCCATTGTGTCATTTTCTGGTTGCAAGCGGTAATGGGTCTTTTCTTTATAAAAGCGCTTGACTGTTGCCTCGTTTTCTTCGGTCATTGCGACAACAATTTCACCATTAATTGCGGAACTTTGCTTACGTACGATAACGTTGTCACCGTTTAAGATACCAGCATTAATCATGCTTTCGCCGTGCACTTTTAACATAAATAGGTCACCAGCGTCATTAGCTAAGTCTGGTGGAAGGGGGAAGTAGTCTTCAATATCTTCAACGGCTAAAATTGGTTGCCCAGCAGTAACAACACCGACAACTGGGATTTCGCTCGGCTTAATTCCTAATGCCCGTTTGCCTTCTGTTGTAATTTCCAAAGCTCGCGGCTTAGTGGCGTCTTTAATTAGTAAACCTTTGCGCTCTAAACGAGATAGGTGCCCGTGAACTGTTGAGGTCGAAGATAAATTAACTGCGGCACAGATTTCACGCACAGTAGGGGGAAAACCACGGTCTGCCACGGTTTCATAAATATAGCGTAATATTTCTAATTGTTTGGAATCATGATTAACAGGCATAATTGCTCCCCATTACTATAAGATAAAATTTCTATAAGGTAAGTTTACCAAAAAGTTTTGCTAAATACAAACAAATGTTCTAAGAACTTAAACTTTTTTTCTTGGGATAAATAGGGTAGACTTTTTTAATAGAGGTGTAAAAATGACTAAAGATGAAGAAAAGAAATCAATCGATCGCATTAATGAATTATATCGTAAAAAAAAGGCTGGCAATTTAACTAAAGAAGAGGAAGAAGAACGTAAAAAATTACATCAAGAATTTTTGAAAAACTTCCGCGCTAGTTTTAAACAAAATATTGAAGATATGGTAATCATTGATAAAAATGGTAAAGAAATCACGTCTGAAAAGGCAAAACAAGCACAAAGGCGCAAAGGTTTAAGAAAAGATTAATTTTAACCTTTAAATTTTAGGCAAGTTTAGGTAAGATATAACTATTGGATATTTTGAGGAGTTAATTTTTATGAATTTGGCATTAGCAATTGTTTTAATCATTGTTGCATTGTTAGTCGGCCTTGTTGGTGGCTTTTACGGTGCAAGATCATATATGAAAAAGTATTTTAAGGAAAATCCACCAATCAGTGAAGATATGATTGTTGCGATGATGTCACAAATGGGACAAAAACCATCTGCCAAGAAGGTTAACCAAGTGATGAACATGATGAAGCATCAAAATAATTAATCTTGAGATTGACTAGCAAAGACGGGGATTGTTCCCCGCCTTTTTTGGTTTGGTGTTGGGTCAGATAGGAATAAAAATGGGAATATTTTTTAAATTAGGTTGGTTTTTTAAAAAGGAAAAGAAACGCTATTTAGTCGGCATTACATTTTTAGCACTAACTTCGGTAGTTAATTTAGTACCACCGCGGATATTGGGCTTGATGGCGGATCAGCTTGACCAAGGACATATTAGTTGGGCACAATATGGTGTCCTAATTTTAGCGATCATTGCGGCAGCGCTATTGTTATATGGCTTCCGTTATTTTTGGCGCAAACAAATTTGGGGTGGCGCAGCCGAGTTAGAGCGGCAATTACGTTCAAAATTATTTAACCACTTCATGGAAATGGACCGGACGTTTTATCAGCGTCACCGAACCGGTGACTTGATGGCGCACGCAACAAATGATGTCTCGGCAATTCAAGATGTTGCTGGCGCGGGCGTTTTGACTTTGGTCGATTCGCTAATTATGAGTGTCTCAACCATGATTGCGATGATTATTTTCGTTGACTGGCGGTTAACGATTTTGGCGTTATTGCCGTTGCCGGTTTTGGCATGGGGTGCATGGCAGTTGGGTAACCAGCTGCATGATGCCTTTGATAAGTCACAGGCCGCGTTCTCACGGTTAAATAATAAGACGCAAGAATCAGTTTCTGGGATTAAAGTTATCAAAACTTTCGGTCAAGGAGCTGAAGATACGGCTGCGTTTGACCAGATGGTTGATGACACGATCAAGATTAATAAAAAAGTCTTCAAATGGGATGCATTGTTTGACCCGCTAGGAACAATTATTATTGGTCTAACATACACGATTACGATTATTTACGGTGGCATAATGGTTGCTAACAAGACCTTAACAATTGGTCAACTAGTTTCCTTTATTGCTTACATTGGTAACATGGTCTGGCCGATGTTTGCGATTGGTTATCTCTTCAATATTTTGGAGCGGGGAAGCGCCAGTTACGATCGGGTTGAAAAGTTGCTTGATGAAAAGCCACAAATTACGGATGAGCATGCAGATCAAAGTATCACTGCCGATGATTTAAGTGGTGACTTGAATTATCACATCAACTCATTTGCATATCCTGATGAACCACAACTGCCAGTTTTGCAGCAAATTGATTTCACACTGAAAAAAGGCCAAACCTTGGGTCTTGTGGGTAAGGTCGGTTCTGGGAAAACAACAATTATTCAGCTGCTTTTGCGTGAGTTTGACAAGTATGATGGCCTGATAACATTGAATGGTCATGATATTCGGACAATACCGCTTGATGTATTATTGCAGCAAATATCTTACGTTCCACAAAATAATTATCTTTTTTCAACGTCAATACAAAAGAATATTGCTTTTTCGCAAGCTGATGCATCTGAAGAAGCAATTATTAGTGCGGCTAAAAAGAGTGACTTGCACAACGATATTTTGGAAATGCCAGCTGGCTACAAGACTTTAGTTGGTGAAAACGGCGTTTCATTATCCGGTGGTCAAAAGCAGCGGATGTCAATTGCCCGAGCACTACTTAAGCAAAGTAAAATTCTGGTATTAGATGACGCTCTGTCAGCAGTTGACGCACGGACCGAAATGGCAATTCTGCAATCACTGCGTAAAGAACGCGCGGGCAAGACGACCATGATTGCGACGCACCGGTTAACATCGGTCATGAATGCCAATTTGATTTTGGTATTGAAGGATGGCGAGATTGTTGAACGTGGCACTCACGAGCAATTATTGGCTGCAGATGGCTGGTATGCGGAGATGTGGCGGCGACAGGAATTAGAAGAAAAGGTAGGTGAATAAGATGGATGAACGAAACGAATCAGTTTGGTCTAAAGAAATTCCGGTTAGAGAGCAACTCGATATTTTCAAACGGCTTGTCCGGTTTGTACTGCAATTTAAAAACGAAATGATTATTGCCGGAGTTGGCGCGCTGCTTGTTAGTATCATCAATATGCTGTTGCCGTATGGCTTACAGTTCTTTCTTGACAATTATTTAGTTAAAGCTGATGTGACCACCCAAGTGATTATTTTTGCCGGATCATTATATGCTGGTGGATCAGTCATTAAGGGGATTTTGCAGTTTACGTACGAATACTTTTTTGCTCTAGGCTCTGAAAAATCTCTGGAAGGTTTACGGGCAGAATTATATAAAAAATTGCATACATTAGGGATGCGTTACTTTGACCAAACACCGGCTGGTTCCATTGTTTCGCGCGTGACTAACGATACCATGACATTGAGCAACTTTTTGACGGTGTTGTCCAGCGTTGTCTTGTCATTGTTTTCCATTATTTCGGCGTTAGTTGCCATGTTCTCAACTAATGTGCTCGCTGGCCTGATTGTGCTCGCCTTTTTGCCGCTGTCTCTAATCGTTATTTGGCAATATTCCAAGCGCAGTTCCAAACTTTACCGTAATTATCGTGAGCGGCTAAGTCGAATTAACACCAACTTGAATGAATCAATTGAGGGTGTTTCCCTAATTCAACAATTCAAGCAAGAAAAGCGCATGACTGGTAACTTTGAGCATGAGAATGCGGCGTTAATGAAAACGCGTTTTAACATGATTAACCTCAATTCCTTGCTGCTGTCGCCATTGACGAGTCTACTTTATTCCCTGGCTTTAGCGTTAACCTTAATGTATTTTGGCTTTCCATTACGGCAAACTTTTGTGCCTGCCGGGGTGGTATACGCCTTTTCGCAGTATATTTCACAATTTTTTAACCCAATTTCAAATTTAATGGATCAAATGACCTTCTTCCAGGATGGGATTGTTGCAGGCAAGCGAATCTTTCGCATTTTAGATGATACTAATTATGAGCCGCAACAAGATGAACAGCAGGGGCTGACCGTTTCGCAAGGCAAAATTGAATTTAAGCACGTTAGTTTTTCGTATGACGGTAAAAACGAAATTTTGCACGATATTTCGTTCACCGTTAATCCCGGTGAAACCTTGGGAATTGTGGGTCATACTGGTTCTGGAAAGAGCTCGATTATCAACGTTATGATGCGTTTTTACGAATTTTATCAGGGGCAAGTCCTAATTGATGGTGTTGATATTAAAAAATATCCTAAGGCAGAGTTGCGTAAGAAGCTCGGACTAGTTTTGCAAGATCCCTTCATGTTTTATGGCGATATTAGCTCTAATATTCGTCTGTATAATCAAGACATTACTGATGAGCAGATTAAGCAGGCTGCGAAAACCGTTCAAGCTGCTGACTTTATTGAAAAGCTGCCGGGCAAGTATCATGCTGAAGTTGGTGAGGGCGGTAGTGAATTTAGTCAAGGTCAACGGCAGCTGATTTCATTTGCTCGCACACTAGTAACTGATCCCAAAATTTTGGTTTTGGATGAGGCAACGGCAAATGTGGATACGGAAACAGAAACTTTGATTCAAGCAGGACTAAGGCGTTTGCGTCAAGGACGAACAACATTAGCGATTGCCCACCGCTTATCAACGATTGTTGATGCCGATCAGATCATTGTTCTTAATCAAGGTAGGATTATTGAACATGGTACGCATCAAGAATTGCTCGCACAAAAAGGTTATTACTACAATTTGTATACTTTACAAAACCAGAACTAAAATTAGCGTGGTGATTGACGTAGCGGTCATGCCACGCTTTTTTATCAAAATATTGACAGCGATTACATTGTGGCGTAAATTAGAAGATGATGATTTTATTACATCTGTAATTTTATAGTGAGAAAGGAAATTGCAATGGAATATCATAAAATAGATCAAACTGATCGTGAAAATTTAAGTAAATTTATTTCTGAACCTGAACGGTTCATTACTAAACCAACTGAACACTGGGACCACGACCAGTTTAAGACTGTCAGAGCAATGCCAGAATTGGTAATTCAACCCGTAACTAACGATGAAGTTAAGAATGTGGTTAAATATGCCAGTGATCACAACATTCCGATCGTTCCACGCGGTAATTCAACTGGTTTGATGGGTGCCAACTTAAGTGTTGATGGTGGTATTTCTCTTGACATGGTTAAAATGAACCAGGTAATTGAATATGATCCTGAAAGTTTAACGATGACTGTTCAAGCCGGAATCAGATTGAAGGACATCGAGGAATACTTGGCAGACAAGCCATTTACGTACATGCCTGCACCCGCAATGCACTGGGCAACAATTGGTGGTAATACCTCAACTAACGCTGGTGGTTTAAAGGCAATTAAATACGGCGTTACTAGAGAACATATCCGTGAATTAAAGGTGGTTCTAACTGATGGCAAGCTTTACAAGTTTGGTTCTAAGGCAGTTAAGTCAGCTTCTGGCTATTCACTTAAAGATTTAATTATTGGTGCAGAAGGTACATTAGGTGTTGTTACTGAGGTAACTGTGCGTCTTTATCCAAAGCCGCACAAGTCAATCAATGCAATTATTCCATTCCCGACTTTAAATGATGCTATTAAATCTGTACCTGCAATCTTAAAATCAGGTGTTGTTCCAACAACCGTTGAATTTATGGGCCGTAAGGTAATCAACTTATGGGAAAAGTATGCTGGTGATCAATTCCCAATTAAGCATGGTGATGGCTTCATTATCGTTGGCCTTGATGCATTCACTGATGAAGAATTGAAGGCTGAATTGGAACAAACTTTGGCTACTGTCAAAGACTTTAAGGCTGAAGAAGCAGTTGTTTTAAGTGCTGATTCTGCTGAAGCTAAGAAGATTTGGGCATGTCGTGAAGCATTGCTGTTGGCAATTCAAAAGTCAACGCCAAAGATGGATGAAATCGATGTTTGTGTTCCAATTAATCACATTCCAGATGTTCTGAATAGAATTGAAGAATTAGAAACCGAATTGCACATTCGAATTCCAAACTTTGGTCACGCAGGCGACGGCAATTTGCACATTTACCTTTGCTCAGATGAGATGAACGATGAAGAATATGCCAAAACAAGTGAAAAGGTAATTAGTGAGTTGTACAAGACCGCTAAAGAACTTGACGGTAATATGTCTGGTGAACATGGTATTGGCTACGCTCGTGCTGGTTACTTCGAAGACTTCTATGGTCATGATTACACCGAATTATTGCGTAAGATTAAGACTTTGTTTGATCCAAATGATGTTTTGAATCCAGGTAAAATTTTCAAAATGTAATTAATAAAACTAAAAAACTAGCAGTCCAATTCAATTTGGATTGCTAGTTTTTTTAGTCTATTTATTTAACATGTAATCACGAGTTAAGGGGAGATTTTTACCAGATGGGCCCTTGGTGATCAGATATTGAATGACGTCAATGTTACCAGATTCAAATGAGGCAGCACAGGCTTGCAAGTATAGGTCCCACATTCGAGTAAACCGTTCACCCATCAACTTTTGAATTTGGTCACGGTGTTGGTTAAAGTTCTTATCCCATATTTCTAGCGTTCTTTGGTAATGGCGTCTAAGCATTTCAATGTCATCAATTTGCATGTCGCTGGCAATGATGTGCTCGATGTTTTCGTTTAAACCGGGAACATAACCACCCGGGAAAATGTACTTATTAAGCCATGCATTAGTAGCACCACCTTGCTGGCGGGTAATTCCGTGAATTAGGGCAACACCATCTTTTTTCAGATATTTGGCAACATCACTAAAGTACTGGGCCAGATTTTCCTTGCCCACATGCTCAAACATTCCGACAGAAGTAATGTAATCCCACTGCTTGTCGCCAAGTTCGCGGTAATCTTCCAGCTTAACCTCGGCCACATCTTGCAAATTCTGATCGAAGATTTTCTTCTGTACCAGTTTGTATTGCTCTTCACTAAGCGTCACACCAGTTACCTTTAAGCCATATTCTTTAGCAGCCGTCAGCATTAACGTGCCCCAGCCGCAACCGATGTCTAACAACGTTTTGCCTTTTTCAGGATGTAATTTATTTAAAATATGGTGAATCTTAGCAATTTGTGCCTGTTCAAGATTATCGTAATTGTCCCCAGCAAAGTAGGCGCAAGAATATGTTAATGTGGGGTCAAGCCATAATTCGTAGAAGTCATTGCCGATGTCGTAATGGCTTTGAACGTCTTTTTCACTTTGTTCCTCGGTGTGTTTTTGCTCTGGTAGAAATTTGCGAAATTTACTTGACCGCAAAAAGCTATCCGAGCTTTCATAAGCACCACAAATTAATTTTTGCAAGCTGCCCTTGACTTCGATTTTCTTATCCATGTATGCTTCGCCTAATGCCAAAGAAGCATTGCGCGAAATTGCCGTAACTGGAACTTTTTCATTAAAAATAATTTCAATGTCTGGATTACCATTACCGTAAATTTCACTCTTGCCGTCCCAATAGGTAACCTTAATCGGAAACGGGAACGACTTACTGAGCATCATTTTGTAAAAAGTTTTCTCTAACAACTTAAAATTCCTCCATTCATTCAAATATATTTATCTTAACACTAACAAAAAAGATTGAACTCTTAATGAATTCAATCTTTTTTATTTGGCAACGTAATGAAAATCTGGATTGTGCTCGGTATCAATTTGGTCCCAAACCTTTTGCAACTGCTTATCAAATGCAGCTTCGTTTTCATGGGTTAATTTCATTTTCCGATCAACTTGAATTGGATTACCGAAGCACACATCAAGTGGTTGGCGCTTTAATAAATTACCGAAGGTGAGTGGCCCTTGGTAAACGACGGGGACAATTGGCTTACCCGATAATTTAGCAATTGCCAACGTTCCGGCCTTAAGCTCAGTGGAGTGTCTTGTCCCTGATGGAAAAATAATTAAGGAAAAGTTACCTTTTCTTAAGCCCTTAATTGGAATTTTAAGCGCTGAAGGGCCAGGATTTTTGCGGTCAACAGCAAAAGCATGTGCGTGAGTCATGATGAACCGTAAAATTGGATTTTTAAATAATTCGATTTTGGCCATGAACATAAATTCTTTGGGACTAGCAGCTAGTGCAAATAAAATTGGCTCCCACCAAGTCCGATGTGGTGCAGCTAAGATATAGTTACCTTCAGGGATGCGTTCTTTGTGATAAACATGTAAATGACCGTTAAGGATCCAAACGATAAATCGCGCAGCTGCGCGAGCAAAATGATAAAACATGATTAAACTCCTCCAATTGTTGTAAAATATTATAGCAAAGCTCAGGGAAAGGACAAAATTTTATGGTGAAATTGGCAGATAGCGAACGGATTGATTATATGTATAGTGATGATTTGAGGATTATTCAGGATAAAACCGCGTTTAGTTTTTCATTAGATACTTTGCTTTTGGCATCACTAGCTAAAGAGGCAGTTCGGGATCGGTCAAAAGTTGCCGACTTATGTGCTGGCAACTGTGCCGCCAGCATGTATATGGCGTATTTTAACCGGGCAAAATACGATGCAGTGGAAATTCAGGAGGAAGCGGCCTCGCAAGCTCGACGTTCGATTGAGCTTAACCAAATGGAAAACAGGATAACCGTTTTTCAAAAAAATGTTAAGGATGTGGCCAAATTCTTACGTAAGGATTCCTATGATGTCGTAGTTGTTAACCCACCATATTTTAAGGTGCCCGAGGGTCATGAAATTAATCCTGATCCTAAAAAGGCAATTGCGCGGCATGAAATTTTAATCAATCTTGAAGAAATAATTGAGGCTGCAAGCGGCTTATTGAAGATGAAGGGGAAGATGTTTATGGTGCATCGGCCCGAGAGGCTGAATGAGATTGCCTACTTCTGTATGAAGCATGACTTGAGCATTAAGTTTGTGCAGCCCTTTGTTTCGCATCGCGGGGACGACAGTAATTTAATCATCATTGAGGCCGTTAAACACACGGCTAGCGATGGTTTGGTCTTAAGGGATGCAATTGAGGTTCATGATCAAAATGGGGAATTTTTGCCGGTAATTCAGCGTATTATCCGCGAAACTCCAGAAGATCGAGCTAAGCGGCAAAAAAGTAAGGATTATTTCTTTTACGTTTTATTATGCAGCGATGGTAGCTTTTATGGCGGCTTTACGGATGATTTGAAAAAGCGCCTAGCTGCTCATAACTCAGGCAAGGGTGCCAAGTATACCAAGGCAAGACGACCAGTTAAAATGATTTATCACGAAAAATTCGCTGATAAGAATTTAGCACTGAAGAGAGAATATTGGTTCAAGCACCATCCAAGACAATGGAAAGAAAAGTTTTTGCATGAACATGCAGTTGATTTTTAGTCTTGCATCTTAAGCTGAAATCTAGTATTCTATTATGGTGTGCTAAATATGGCACGCAGGTAAAACACATCAAGAGCGATCAATATTTTGGTGCCAAACACTTGGCGAAATATTGAAATGACCGCTTGAGAGGATTAAAAACCATAGGAGGAATTTATTATGTCAGTAGTTTCAATGAAACAATTACTTGAAGCTGGTGTCCACTTCGGTCACCAAACTAGAAGATGGGATCCAAAGATGGCTCCTTACATTTTTACTCAAAGAAATGGTATCTACATCATTGACTTGCAAAAGACAATCAAGATGTTAGACGATGCTTACGCTTTTGTTAGAGCCGTTGCTCAAGATGGTGGCGTTATTCTTTTTGTGGGTACTAAGAAGCAAGCTCAAGATTCTATTGCTGAAGAAGCAACTCGTGCTGGTCAATACTTCGTTAACCAACGTTGGTTAGGTGGTACTTTGACTAACTGGAAGACTATCCAAAGCCGAGTACAAAGATTAAAGGACTTAAAGAAGATGTCAGAAGACGGTACTTTTGAAGTACTGCCAAAGAAGGAAGCTTCACTTTTGACTAAGGAAATGGACAAGCTTGAAAGATTCTTAGGTGGTATCGAAGATATGCCTAGAATCCCAGATGTTTTGTTCGTAGTTGATCCTAAGAAGGAAAAGATTGCCGTTCACGAAGCTAACATTTTAGGTATTCCAGTTGTCGCAATGGTTGACACTAATACTGACCCAACTCCAGTTGACGTTGTAATTCCTTCAAACGATGATGCTATCCGTGCTATTCGCCTTATCTCAGGTGCAATGGCTGACGCAGTTATCGAAGGTAAGCAAGGTCAAGACGATGACGACGAAAGCGTTGAAGTTGAAATGGCTAATGGTGCTGCTGACGATGAAAGTGTTGAAGAAGCAGAAACTACTGAAGAAGATTCAGACAACGAATAATTACTGTTTCTAACTAGGAGGACACATCAATGGCAAATATTACTGCTAAGCAAGTTAAAGAATTACGTGATCGTACCGGTGCTGGTATGATGGACTCCAAGAAGGCTTTAGTAAAGGCTGATGGAGACATTGAAAAGGCAATCGATATTTTAAGAGAAAACGGTGTTGCTAAGGCTGCTAAGAAGTCCGGCAGAATTGCTGCTGAAGGTTTAGCTGAATATGCATTTAACGACAACACTGCTGCTTTAGTTGAAATCAATTCAGAAACTGACTTTGTTTCTTCAAATGACAAGTTCGTTAAATTAGTTGACGATGTTACTAAAGCAATTCTTGCTGCTAAGCCTGCTAATGTTGAAGAAGCATTAAAGGCTCCAATGGGTGACTCAACAATTGGTGAAGAAATCACCAACTTGACTGCTGTTATCGGTGAAAAGATTACTTTGAGAAGATTCGACTTAGTAACTAAGAACGATGATGAAGTATTTGGTGCTTACAAGCATAACGGTGGTTCAATTGTTGCTCTTGTTACCTTAAAGGGTGACAGCGAAGAAGCAGCTAAGAACATTGCAATGCACGTAGCTGCAATTAATCCAGAATACTTAAACAAGGATTCTGTACCAAAGGCTGATTTTGACCGGCAAAAAGATGTCTTCACTAAGGAAACTGAAAATGAAGGCAAGCCTGCTAAGATTATTCCTAAGATCGTTGAAGGTCGTGTAAACAAGTACTTAAGTGAAATTTGTTTAGTTGACCAACCATACGTTAAGGATTCTGATAAGACTGTTGCTGAATATGCTAAGTCAGAAGGCTGTGAAGTTGTTGGTTATACCCGTTACGAAGTTGGCGAAGGTATTGAAAAGAAGCAAGAAGACTTTGCTGCTGAAGTAAAAGAACAAATGAAGTAATTTATTTGTTAATTAAAAAGAGAGGGTAACAACCTTCTCTTTTTTTCTGGATAAAATCGTTGTCTTTTATTTTGTGGTCGGACAATTTAATGCTTAATATGGTAAAATATTTAGATGATGAGGAGGTCACTATGACTAAAGTTAAATATAAGCGTGTTATTTTGAAAATTTCCGGTGAAGCTCTCGCTGGTGATAAGGGGACAGGAATTGACCCTACAGTTATCGGTCATTTGGCTCAAGAAATCAAATCAGTTCACGATTTAGGCGTTGATATTGGTATTGTCTGCGGTGGCGGTAATATGTGGCGCGGTGAAACTGGTGAAAAACTAGGCATGGAACGTTCACAAGCTGATTATATGGGAATGCTTGCAACCATTATGAATGGTTTAGCTCTTCAAGATGGTTTAGAACATGTTGGCGTGCCAACCAGATTACAGACCTCAATTGAAATGCGGCAAATTGCTGAGCCGTATATCAGAAGAAAGGCAATTCGGCACTTGGAAAAAGGCCGGGTTGTAATTATGGGTGGTGGAACAGGTAACCCATACTTTTCAACTGATACAACAGCTGCATTGCGTGCTGCTGAAATCAATGCTGACGTTATTTTAATGGCTAAAAATGGTGTTGACGGAGTTTACTCTGCTGATCCAAAGCTTGACCCTAATGCTAAGAAGTATCAGGAATTAACGCAGCTTGATTTAATTGCCAAAGATTTAAAAGTAATGGATCGGACAGCAAGCTCGCTTTCAATGGATACGAACATACCGCTTATTGTGTTTAACGTTAATACTGAAGGTAATATTAAGAAGGCAGTCATGGGTGAACCAATTGGTACTGTTATTGAAGGTGGTAAATAATGAATAACGAAACAATCAAAAAAGCCCAAGAAAATATGGACAAATCAATTACGGTTTTCCAAAAAAATCTTGGTTCAATTCGAGCTGGTGTTGCTAACGCTGCAATTTTAGAAAATGTTAAGGTTGACTATTATGGTGCACCAACTCCGCTGACACAAATGTCGAGTGTAACTATCCCAGAACCACGCGTTTTGTTAATTACACCATATGACCAAAGCAGTTTAGATAATATTGAGCATGCTTTGCTTGCTTCCAACTTAGGTCTAACTCCAGCCAATGACGGTAAGGTGATTAGATTAGTCATTCCACAATTAACTGGTGAAAGACGTCAAGAAATTGCTAAGCAAGTTAATAAGTTAGCTGAAGAAGCTAAAATTGCGGTTAGAAATGTTCGCCGGGATGCAATGAATAGCCTCAAAAAGCAACAAAAAGACGATGAAATTACCGAAGACGAGCAACGTAATTTAGAAAAGCAAGTTCAAAAAGCCACTGATAATGCAACCAAGAAGATTGATGAAGTAGCTGACAAAAAGCGGACTGAAATTACTAAAGGTTAATGGCAGAATGGCAGAAAAAAATCAATTAAATCATCTTGCAATTATCATGGATGGTAACGGTCGCTGGGCACGTCGCCAAGGCAAGCCACGTGTTGCTGGTCATCATGAGGGGATGAATAATGTTGAGCGAATTACGTTAGCTGCCGATAAGCTAGGGATTAAAATTTTGTCGCTTTACGCATTTTCAACTGAAAATTGGGCCCGACCAAAAGAAGAAGTTGCTTATTTGATGAATTTGCCAGTTCGCTTTTTTGACAAATTTATGCCGACGTTAATGGCGAATAATGTTAAAGTGAACATCATGGGTTATTTAGATGAATTGCCACCTAAAACTTATAATGTTGTTCAGCGAGCAATGGCAGAAACCGCCAATAATACTGGCTTAATCTTGAACTTTGCGTTTAATTACGGCTCACGCAGCGAAATTACTTCAGCTGTTAAGGAATTGGGCGGCATGATTGAAAGTGGCGCGATTTCTAGCGAGCAAATTGATGAAGAAATGATTTCAGAGCGGTTAATGACGGCAAAATTCGGTGCTTTTCGTGATCCTGATTTACTAATTAGGACTTCAGGTGAGCAACGAATTTCTAATTTTTTGCTCTGGCAATTGGCTTATTCTGAATTGGCATTTAGCCCTAAAAATTGGCCTGACTTCAATGAAGCCGACCTGCAAAAATTCGTAAGTGAGTTTCAAAATCGTCACCGCCGTTTTGGCAAGGTTGATGAATCAGATAGTTAGGTAGTTTATATGAAACAACGTGTTATTACAGCAGTTATTGCTTTAATTTTATTTATTCCTATTGTTTATGTTGGCGGTCTTTGGATGGATTGGTTGACTGTGGCTTTTGCGGCAGTTGGCATCAGTGAAATCTTCCTGATGAAGAAACAAATTTTAGTGTCGATTAATTTCTTATTGGCACTATTAGCAACAATTATTTGGGCAGTTCCAGATTCTTTCATTAAGGGGATGCCTTGGCACTGGTCTAAGTATGGCATGTACTTTGCTATTATTATGCTAATGCTGACATGGACAGTTTTATCAAAGAATAAAACGACCTTTGATGATGTTGGTGTCTACACCTTGTCATCATTATATATTGGAACTGGTTTTCACTATATGGCAGCCATTAGAAACAGCAATAACGGTTTGGCGCTTTTGTGCTACGTCTTTGTTGTTGTGTGGTTAACTGATACTGGTGCGTACATGATTGGCCGCCAGATTGGTAAGCATAAGTTATGGCCAGTAATTAGTCCTAATAAGACCTGGGAAGGTTCAATTGGGGGCACAATTTGCGCCGTTATTTGCGCAGCAATTTACGTGTACTGCGTTCAAGTAGGTTACCCACAAATGCAAATGATTATCATTGCCTTTTTCCTTTCAATTGTTGGGCAAATGGGCGACTTAGTGGAATCTGCATATAAACGCTACTACGGTGTAAAGGATTCTGGTAAAATCTTGCCGGGACATGGTGGTATCTTGGACCGGTTCGACAGTATGCTATTTGTATTACCAGTAGTTGCTGCCTTGTTAGGAATTATGCACTAGGAGAATTCTATTGAAGGGCATACTAATCTTTTTAGTCGTATTTGGCATTCTTGTCTTTGTTCACGAATTTGGGCACTTTATTGTTGCTAAAAAATGCGGTATTTTAGTGCGAGAATTTTCAATTGGAATGGGACCGAAGCTTTTTCAAGTGCGGCGTAATCCGACTACTTATACAATTCGGTGGTTGCCATTAGGCGGCTATGTGCGGTTAGCAAGTAAAGATGATGAAACCAAATTAGATCCTGGGATGACGGTTATCTTGCAGTTGAATGATCGAAATGAAGTTGTTAAAATCGACGCTTCAGAATCTGATATTCCGCTTGAAGGCGTTCCCGTTCAAGTAACTAAGTCTGACTTAGTTGATGAGTTGTTCATCACTGGATACGAAAATGGCGATGAAGAAAAACAAGTTACGTATCGCGTTAACCATGATGCGACGATAATTGACCAATCTAAGACTGAGTTAGTAATTGCCCCGCGTGATACCCAATTTCAGCAAGCAAATGTTTGGCAAAAATTAGCTACTAACATTGCTGGACCGTTAATGAATATTATTTTGGGATTTGTCGTTTTTTTGATCTGGACATTTACAGTTCCTGGTCCAGCGACTACTACTGTTGGTCAAGTTACACCGGGATCACCTGCGCAGATTGCCAAGATTGAGCCAGGTTCAAAATTTATTGCGATTAATGGCCACCAAACGACCTCTTTTGACGATCTTGCAACACAAGTAGATCAGAGTAAAGGTAAGACGATTGCCATTACTTTACTTAAAAATGGTCAAAAAGAAACTGTCAAGGTGAAACCGAAAGCAGTAAAGCAGCAGGGACAAACGAGTTACCAAATTGGAATTTTGGCCCGTAGTGATGAACGCGCTAATGTAAAATTTAAGCGCGGCTGGGATACTGCTGTTTCTACCACGGGTTTGATTTTTAATGCTGTTGGCGGATTATTTAGACATTTCAGTTTAAATAAATTATCTGGTCCAGTTGGTATTTATTCGGAAACTTCACAGGTTTCAAAAATGGGCTTTTCCTATATTCTTGCCTTTTTAGCAATGATTTCAATCAATTTGGGAATTGTCAATCTAATTCCAATCCCCGGCCTTGATGGTGGTAAATTCTTGCTTAACATTATTGAAATTATCCGCAGAAAGCCAATTTCTGAGGATCACGAAGCAATGGTTGAACTGATTGGTTTTGGCTTATTGTTAGTTCTAATTATTGCAGTTACTGGTAATGATATTTATCGTTACTTTATTAAATAGAAAATTTTTATTTTTCTTGGGAGAAAATTAATGCGTCAATCTAAATTATTTATGCCGACATTGAAAGAGGCACCTTCTGATGCTGTGGCTAAAAGTCATCAGTTAATGTTGCGTGGTGGTTATATTCGCCAAGTTACAGCTGGAGTTTATGCGTATTTGCCACTAGGCTACCGCGTTTTGCGTAAGGCTGAAAACATTATGGAAGAAGAAATGGCCAAGATTAACGTGCCAGAAATGTCAATGCCACATTTTCTGCCGGCTTCACTCTGGGAAGAATCTGGTCGTTTGCAAAAGTATGGCCCAGAAATGTTCCGTCTAAAGGATCGTCATGGTCGTGAAAGTATTTTGGGGCCAACTCACGAGGAAACTTTTACTGAGATTGTCGCTAAAAATATCAAGAGTTACAAGCAGATGCCAATCGCACTGTACCAAATTCAAACTAAGTACCGTGATGAAAACCGACCACGATTTGGTCTTTTACGCGGACGTGAGTTTATCATGCTTGATGCATACAGCTTTGCGGCAACACGAGACCAACTTGATGAACAATTTGATGATGAAAAACGTGCTTTTGAAGCAATTTATCGTCGTTGTGGCGTTCAAGTAAACCCAGTAATCGCTGACTCAGGCACAATGGGTGGTAAAAATTCAACTGAATTTCAAGCACCAGCTGCAATTGGTGAAGATACGATTGCAACTAATGAAACTGGCACTTATTCAGCTAACCTTGAAATGGCAGTGAGTGACGACACATTTAAGCAAGAACCAGAAGAATTACAAGCACTTACTGAAGTTGCAACTCCTGATCAGGAAACAATTGCTGACTTAGTTGACTTTATGAATGTACCAGCTACTAGAATTGTCAAGAGTGTTCTTTATATTGTTGATGAAAAAGAGCACGTGCTAGTTTTAATTCGCGGCGATAAGGAAGTAAATGAAATCAAATTGACTCATTTACTTGATGCTGATTCATTGAGAGTGGCAACTGACGAAGAATTGCAAGCAATCACTGGTGCTGCTAAAGGCGGCGTTGGTCCAGTTAAGGCTGATTGGGCTGATAAGATCGTTGCTGATAATACAGTCAAGGGTCTTTACAATGTCGTTGTTGGTGCCAATAAGACCGGTTACCAATTGAAGAACGCTAACCTTGATCGTGACTTTAAAGTTGAGCAATTTGGTGATATTCGGGTTGCTAATGAAGGCGAACCAGACCCAGTTGACCATTTACCATTAAAATTCACAACCTCAATTGAAGTCGGACACATTTTCAAGCTTGGTACATACTACACTGAGACCATGGGTGCTGATTTCTTAGATCAAAATGGTAAAACTCAACCGGTAATCATGGGTTCATACGGAATTGGTGTCACTAGAATGTTATCAGCAGCTGTTGAGCAACACGCAACTAAGTTTGGGATTGCTTGGCCTAAAGAAATTGCGCCATTTGCAGTGCACATTGTCCAAATGAAGATGAAGGACGATGCTCAAACCAAGCTAGCTGAAGAATTAGAGCAAAAGTACAGTGCTAATTACGATGTTTTATATGATGACCGTAATGAACGTGCTGGTGTTAAATTTGCCGATGCCGATTTGGTTGGTGCACCAATTCGAATTACGATTGGTAAAAAGGCTAGTGAAGGCATCGTTGAAGTTAAACGCCCAACTGATGACAAGGCTAGTGAAATTACAGTTGCTGAATTAGATAGTTTTGTAAATAAAGAGTTAGGATAATTTTTCGTGACTGATAAAAACAAACTTTTCTTACATCTTTTGGAGCAAATTCATTTTCCGGAACAATTCACGGATAATGAGTTGCTTCAAAAAGGTGAAATTGAGAACGTGGATGTATACGCTAAAGAACATAAGTGGGATATCCATGTTCTTTTTACTACTCCGCTAAAATTTGAAACTTATGCGGCTTTGAATAAGGCAATTAACGCGAGTTTTGCTTCTTTTGTCAACACGCGGCTTTTTGTTCGGACTGAAGATGGTGCTGATGATTATCTAACAGATTATTGGCATTATGCTGTGCAGAATTCGGACTTTTTGCAGCCAGTTGCTCGTGAGTTCATTTCCAGCCATAAGCCTAAAAAAGAAGATGGGCGTTGGATTATTCCCGTTGATAATTTAGTGGTTGATGGCTTAATTGAACAAAAAATGTTGGATCAATTAGCAGAAGAAATGCGTGACTTTGGTTTCTTTAATCTAAAATTTGTAACGCAGCTTGACGAACAAAACACGCAAAGTAATTTAGCTAGTCTGCAGCAATTGCAGGAGCAACATGAGCAGAGCATGCAGGAAGCTTATAATGCAGCGCCGCCTAAAGAAAAACCAAAACCGCAAGCTTATCCAACTAAGAAGACCCGTTATGGCAACCGTAAGCTTGATGAAAGTCTGCCAATTACGCAAATTAAAGATGTAGTTGATGGTACTAGAAATGTCGTTATCGAAGGTAATATTTTTAATACTGAGAGTCGAGAATTAAAGTCCGGCGCAATTATTTTTACCGGTGAAATTACAGATTATAGCGATTCAATTTCATTTAAAAAATTTGTTTCTGATAAAGAACAAATCAAGAGTGTTTCAGAATTAAAGCCAGGTACTTGGGCTAAAATGCAGGGCTCAGCTGCTGATGACCAATGGCAGCACGATGTTGTCTTTAATATTTCTAGTTTTGAAGTTGTCGAGCATGTTGGCCGAACGGAAGAATATCAAGGCGAAGAAAAACGCGTTGAGCTGCATTTGCATACGAATATGAGTCAACTTGATGCCACTAATACGGCAACAGATTTTATTCTTGCTGCTAAAAAGTTTGGCCAAAAGGCAATTGCAATCACTGACCACGCCGATGTTCAATCATTCCCTGAAGCTTATAATGTCGGTAAGAAAAACGGGATTAAAATTGTTTATGGCGTTGAAGCCAACATGATTGACGATCATGCGCTGCTTGTACTAAATCCGGCGCCAATGACTTATGAAAACCGCGAATTTGTTATTTTTGACGTTGAAACTACAGGTCTATCATCGGTTTACGACACAATTATTGAAATTGGTGCTGTCAAGATGAAAGACGGCGAAGTCATCGAGCGTTTTGATAAGTTCATTAATCCACACCACCCATTAAGTGAGCAAACGATTAATTTAACCTCGATTACTGACGAGCAAGTTGGGGCGGCTGACGATGAAGCTGTTGTTATTAAGCAGTTCCAAGATTTTTATGGCGAGCGGCCTTTATGTGGGCATAACGTTCAATTCGATGTTGGCTTTGTTAATGCGGCACTAAGAAGAGCTGGTCTTCAAGAGATTACGCAACCAGTTGTCGATACACTGGAAGTATCGCGCTTGTTGCACCCAGAGCAAACACGGCATACACTGGATTCGCTAGCTAAAAAGTACAATGTTGTCTTGGAACATCACCACCGTGCCAATCAGGATGCCGAAGCGACAGGTTATCTGATGTTTAAGCTGCTTGATGCGTTTAACGCCAAGTTTGATGAAGATGACCTAGGCAAGATGAATGATTATGCCGCGCATGGTCAGGTCTTTAAGCGAGCGCGGCCGTCGCACATGACAATTTTAGCTAAAAATCAGGCGGGACTTAAAAACATGTACCGTTTAATTTCAATAGCCAGCACCAAAGACTTTTATCGGATACCGCGAACACCTAAGTCAGACTTAGCGCAATATCATGAGGGCTTATTGTATGGCTCTGGCTGTTTGCAAGGCGACGTCTTTGTAGCCATGATGCAAAAGGGTTATGACGAGGCTCGTAAAAAGGCTAAGTTTTATGATTATCTTGAGGTCCAACCACCTGCAAATTATGCGCAAATGATTGTGGACCATTTGATTAGTGATGAGGCAGAGTTAGAAGAAATTTTAACCAATATTTATAAGCTGGGTAAGGAATTGAATAAGCCGGTTGTGGCTACGGGGGATGCCCATTATGTTGAAAAGCATGATGCCATTTACCGCACAATTTTAATTTCTGCGCAGCGAAGTAATCCTGATCGCAACAAAACGCAGCCCGACTTACACTTTTATACCACGCAGGAAATGCTTAATGCCTTTAGTTTTCTTGGCGAAGAAGCTGCTAAAGAGATTGTCATTACCAATCCGAATAAAATTGCGGCGTCAACTGAAGAAATCGCACCAATCAAGGATGGCCTGTTCCCACCGCACATTGATAATGCCGATGAAGAAATGAAGCGGCTGACTTACGATAAGGCTTACGAGCTTTATGGCAAGCCATTGCCAAAAATCGTCCAAGACCGTTTAGAAATGGAATTAAACTCGATCATTTCCAATGGTTATGCGGTTATTTACTTGATTTCACAGCGGTTAGTTGCCAAGTCCAACAAGGATGGCTACTTAGTTGGCTCGCGGGGATCTGTTGGTTCAAGTTTGGTTGCAACCATGTCTGGGATTACGGAAGTTAATCCGTTGGCACCACATTATCGCTGTCCAAAGTGTAAGTATTCTAAGTTCTTTGAGAATGGTGAATATGGTTCAGGCTATGACTTGCCTGATGAAAAGTGTCCAAAATGTGGTGCTGAACTAGTCAAAGATGGGCAAGATATTCCGTTTGCCACTTTCTTGGGCTTCCACGGTGATAAGGTTCCCGATATTGATTTGAACTTTTCGGGTGACTATCAGCCAGTAGCACATAACTTTATTCGGGTTATGTTTGGGCCAGATAATTCTTATCGGGCTGGGACAATTGCCACGGTGGCAGACAAGACCGCATATGGTTATGCTAAGCATTATGACGAAGAACAAGAGCTGAACTTGCGTGGTGCCGAGCTTGACAGATTAGCTGCTGGTGTCAGTGGTGTTAAACGAACAACTGGACAGCACCCCGCGGGAATTGTTGTTGTGCCTGATGATATGGACATTTATGATTTCACGCCTGTGCAATATCCTGCCGATGATGTCAATGCGGCGTGGTTGACGACGCACTTTGACTTCCATTCCATTCATGATAATATCTTAAAGTTTGATATTCTGGGGCATGATGACCCGACGATGATCAGAATGTTGCAGGATTTATCAGGAATTGACCCATTGACAATTCCACCTGATGATCCTGGTGTCATGTCGCTGTTCTCTAGTCCGAAAATTTTGGGTGTGAAGCCAGAACAAATTCAATCAGAAACTGGTACCTTAGGCGTACCAGAATTTGGTACCAGATTTGTTCGGGGGATGCTTGAGGAGACTAAGCCAACAACTTTTTCAGAATTATTGCAGATTTCTGGACTGTCACACGGTACTGATGTGTGGCTAGGAAACGCCGAGGAACTGATTAATGACGGTACTTGCAAGCTGAAGAACGTAATTGGTTGTCGGGACAACATCATGATGGACTTGATTCACTGGGGTGTTAAGCCAGAAGTCGCCTTTTCGACAATGGAATCTGTGCGTCATGGTCGCGGAATTAGCGATGACGACATGGCTGTTTTGAAGAAAAATGACAAAATTCCAAATTGGTATATCCCGTCATGTCTTAAAATCAAGTATATGTTCCCGAAGGCGCATGCTACTGCCTACATTTTAATGGCGCTGCGAATTGCGTGGTTCAAGGTTTACTATCCCGAGATTTATTACACGGCTTACTTTTCCGTGCGGGCTGACTTATTCGACTTAGTTGCGATGAGTCATGGAAAAAATACGGTCAAAAAGGCAATGGCTGACATTCAAGACAAGGGTAACGATGCTTCTGCTAAAGATAAAAGTTTATTGACGGTGCTTGAGATTGCTAATGAGTGTCTGGAGCGAGGAATTAAGATTAAGATGGTTGACATCAACCAGTCAGAAGCAACTAATTTTAAGATTCTTAACCAACACACGATTTTAGCGCCATTCAACGCCGTACCCGGACTTGGTAATAATGCGGCTAAACAAATTGTTGCGGCTCGTGCTGAACAAAAATTCTTGTCAAAAGAAGATTTGTCTAAGCGTGGCAAAGTTTCGCAAACAATTATGGACTATTTAGAAGATAATGGCGTTTTGGAAGGGATGCCCGACCAAAATCAATTGTCATTATTTGATATTTAATATAAGAAAATCGTTAGTTATTGGACTAGCGATTTTTTGTGTGATTAATTTTAAGGAAAAGAAATTATTCTTTGTTTCACTTTTACCAACCTATCTAGATATAATATAAGTAAAAGATTTTATTTAGTTGATTGAAGGCAAGAAATGGTAACTATTAAACAAGCACAAGATATTATCAGTAATTTTACTGATCCCAATAATGCCGATGTAAGTTTAAACACTAAGCGTTCACTTTATTCTAGCAAGAATATTGCTAATCAGTCGGGGTACCCTAACCAGCGGGAGCATTTACTGCATGAGCTGACGGTTGCTCAAGAAAAGTATGGAGCTGACCATGATTTTAAGATCGTGTACAACCACATTCATTCAGCACCGCTGCAATTTTATCTCGCTAACCAATTAGGGATTGCGACTGATAAGGCAGAAGTAGAAATTGGGCAGCAGCAATTGCCAATGATGAGCGAGGCCAAGAAGTTTCGGGATAATTATCTGCCGTACGCGGAAGTTGAAACTGCAATGAGTAGATTAATTAAGGGTTAAATTGATGAATATTTTCAAGTAGAATTACAAATAGCAACAGGTGCAGACTGTTGTTTGCAAAAGACTGACGCTAACAAAATTGCATACCGCTGGTGCTCATGCTATAATAATGCTGTAAATAAAAAGAAGCCCTATTGGTAGTAGAGCTTCTTAACATGAGTTTCCGCTTAAAAGCGGTGACTTAACTAATAATTTTCAACAGAAAACCGCTAGTCGGTCAAACTAGAGCGGTTTTTTTCGTGCTTAGATTTTTTCCAAGCCGCAATACAATGCCTCAACTTTTTTGGTGTCTTTGCAGCATTATCTAACAAACTATTAAATAGCTTAATAATCCGATTAGCTAGCCATAAAAGCACCGCAAGTCCAGCAAAGATTGCAATAACAGTATCCAAAAGATACTGGACTAAAACCTTTCCTTAAAATTTTGCAGGTATAGCTTTTTACACCATACGCATTATCTCCCAGTCGAGAAATTAGTCACCGCATTTCTAGCTTCTACTCATGTTAGATTAATTATAGCAAAAGTTAATTGCTAAATCTGCTATAATATTATTTTAATACAATAAATTGATAAGATTTTTATCAAAACTTAACGCTTGATGTGAGCTTAATTGATCGTTTTTGAATTTGGATATTCTATTTTTTTACTCTAAATTTCTTTACAGCAATTTTCAATCTGTCAAGTGAGCTAATGAAGTAACACTAACTATTTTGTTCTATTCGTTGTGATTATTGTCAAAATATGATATAGTAAATAAGAAGTTCGGATAATTAATTCGAGTGAGCAGTATTTTTTGCTCACTCTTTTTATTACGGAGGAAAATATTTGGCGAAAGTTACAGATCTTGTTCTTACAGAAATCAAACCAATAGTTGCAGAGCGCAATGACGAGTTGGTGGACATTGAATACGTAAAAGAAAAAGGCCAAAATTATTTAAGAATATATGTTGACCGTGAAAACGGAATTGATATGGATGAAATCGTCGGGCTTAGTGAACTGGTTTCAACTAAACTTGACGAGATTGAGCCTGATCCGTTCCCTGAACCTTACGTTTTAGAAGTATCTTCACCCGGTGTTGAGCGACCAATTAAAACGAAGAAAGATTGGCAAAAAGCCCTTGATAATTACATTCATGTTGGCCTTTATCAAAAGCTTGACGGTGAAAAAAATTATGAGGGTACGCTCAAGTCATTTAATGATGATGAAATCGAGTTAGAAATAAAGATTAAGACGAGACGGAAACGATTAACTATTCCTCGCAAGTTGATTGCAAATATCCGTTTTGCAATTGAATTTTAGAAAGGCTGATTAAACTTATGTCTAAAGAAATGCTAGAGGCGTTTGCTACTTTAGAGAAGACAAAAGGTATCAAGCAAGACGTTATTGTCGAAGCAATTAAGGCAGCTCTTGTTGCTGCTTACAAAAAGAACTATAATCAAGCACAAAATGTAGAAGTTGAATTTGATGAACGCAAAGGTAATTTTAAATTACTAGCAGTTAAGACTGTTGTTGATGAGGTTCATGACGAACGACTTGAATATAGTTTAAAAGATGCCTTAAACATCAATAAAGCTTATGAAGTTGGCGACGAAATTCGTTTTGAAGTTGCGCCAAAGGACTTCGGTCGGATTGCTGCGCAAACTGCTAAACAAGTTATCATGCAGCATTTGCGTGAAGCAGAACGTAATCACATCATTGACGAGTATTCACAATATGAGGATGAACTGATTACTGGTACAGTTGAAAGACGTGATAATCGCTTCGTTTATGTTAAAATTGGTAATGTTGAAGCCGTTATGCCACACAATGACCAAATGCCTAACGAAACTTACAACCCACAAGACCAAATTCGTGTTCTTGTAACTCATGTTGGTTCTGATTCTAAGGGTGCGCAAATCACTGTTTCTCGGACTGCACCAAATATGGTCAAGCGCTTGTTTGAGCAAGAAGTCCCAGAAATCTTTGATGGTACTGTTGAAATTGTTTCAATTGCCCGTGAAGCTGGCGATCGGACCAAGATTGCGGTGAAGTCAAATGATCCTAACATCGATCCTGTTGGTACTTGTGTTGGTCAACGTGGTGCCCGGGTGCAAAATGTGGTTAATGAACTTGATGGCGAAAACATCGACGTTGTTAAGTACGAAGAAGACCCATCAGACTTTATTGCAAATGCGCTGAATCCAGCTGAAGTTATTGCCGTTCAATTTGGCGATGATGAAGATGAAAAGAGTGCTCTTGTAATTGTTCCTGATTATCAATTATCGCTAGCAATTGGTAAAAAGGGTCAAAATGTTCGTTTAGCTGCTCGCTTAACTGGTTACAAGATTGATATTAGACCAGAATCAGAAGTTGAATTTGTTGATGAAAGTAGCAAGGCTGCCAACGAAGATAATGAAGAAGCTGCAGAAGCAGCGGAAAATACAACTGATGAAACTGTTGCTGACACTGAAAATGAAACTGCTGCTGAAGAAGTCGAAGCTACTGATGATGATTTAGAAGCCCAAGCTGATGATGCAGAAGAGCAAGAAGAGCTAGCTGAATCTGAAGAAGAAGCAGACGAAGAATAAGTCTAGGGGTGAGTTCTTTTGAAAAAAAGAAAAATTCCAATGCGGAAAGATCTATTAACTGATACCATGCAGCCCAAAAAGGAATTAGTGCGGATTGTGATTGACAAGGACAAGAATGTTGCTGTTGATCCTAGTGGTAAAAAACCAGGGCGCGGTGCATATGTATCACTAGATCCAAGTAAGATCAAATTTGCACAAGAAAAAGGTGTCTTAGAACGAAGCTTAGGTGCCAAAGTGCCGGACTCGTTTTATGAAGATCTTTACTCTTATGTAGATCATCAAAAGGCAAGAAAAGAATTGTTTGGTGATAAATAAATTTGCAAAATAGACAAAAAGCATTAAATTTGCTGGGGCTTGCGCAACGAGCTGGGAAACTAGTTTCTGGGCTTGAAATTGTATTAGTTGGCCTTAAAGCAAAGCAAATCAAGATAGTTATTTTGGCTAATGACAGCCATGCCGATACAAGTGAGAAGATCACTAGAGCAGCTAAGCAGAATGACGTTAAGGTTATTACTGAATTTAGCAGCGATGAGATGTCGCATGCAATTGGTAAAGAACGTAAGGTGTTGGGCTTAACTGACGCTGGTTTTTGCAAAGCATTAGTACAAAAGATTAATGAAGGAGTGTGATTGGATGGCTAAAAAAAGAATTTACGAAATTGCAAAAGAATTAGGCATCGATAATAAAGTTGTGGTTAAAAAAGCAAAGGACCTCGGCTTTGATGTTAAAAACCATATGTCATCACTAGAAGATTCACAAGTAAGTCAATTAAAGGGTAGTTTCCATAGCTCCGCTCCCGCTAAAAAGCAAGAGAAGACTGCTAAAAAGAGCAGCAAAATCAAGGTTTCTGTTACTTCTATTCGTAAGAATGAGAAGAAGCATGATGAAGAAACTGGCAATAGAAATAATAATCGCCGCAGAAACAATCGCCGGCCTAATAACCATAACTCGCAAGAGCGTAACCAAGACCGTCGTTCAAGTAATAATACTAATTCCACTGCGCGTACTTCTAAGCCAGCAGCTCAAGATTTGCTTAAGCAATTAAAGCAAAAGCAACGTGTTGAACAAAGCAGCTTGAATAAGCAAGCTGACAAGGCACGTAAGGCTTATCATGAGCATTTGCAAAATCCTAAGGCAGCTGAAGAAGCTAAAGATACTGCTGCAGCACCTAAGGCACCTGCAAAAGAAAAGACAACTGAGACAAAGGTTATTGGTCCAAAGATTATTAAGCCTTCGCCAGCAAGAATGAAGCAAAACGAACCAGCTGCTAGACAACAACCAGAAGTTAATAATGCTGGTCCAGAGCCCGTTAAGGAAGAAAAGCGCCGTGGCAATGGCTATACCTCACGTAATTCTGGTAAACCTGGTCGTAAGGGCAGAAACCAAACTTTTGGCAATAATGGTGGTAACAATCATTCTGACCGTCAAGAACGTCGTAAGCGTAAGAACAAGCGTCGTCAAATTGACCAAACACCTAAGAAGCAACCAACTCAAAGAAAAGAGCGTCCATTACCAGAGACTTTGGTTTACGAAGTTGGGATGAATGCTCAAGATTTGGGTAAGATTTTACACCGTGAACCAGCAGAAATCGTTAAGAAGTTATTTATGCTGGGCGTAATGACTAACCAAAACCAATCTTTGGATAAAGATACGATTGAATTGATTGCAGCTGAATATGGCATTAATGCAGAAGAAAAGGTTCATGAGGATATTTCTGATATTGATACGCTTTACAGTAAGCGCATGGAAGCATCTAAAGAATCGAAGAATCAGATTAAGCGTCCACCAGTTGTTACAATCATGGGTCACGTTGATCACGGTAAGACCACTTTGCTTGACCGTTTACGTCATACACATGTTTCTGCTCATGAAGCTGGTGGTATCACCCAGAAGATTGGTGCTTACCAAGTTCACGTTGGTGATCATTTAATTACCTTCTTGGATACTCCAGGACATGCGGCCTTTTCAAACATGCGTGAGCGTGGTGCTGAAATAACTGATATTGTTGTCTTGGTTGTTGCTGCTGATGACGGTGTCATGCCACAGACAATTGAAGCCATTGATCACGCTAAGAGTGCCAAGGTGCCAATTATCGTAGCAATCAACAAGATGGATGCTCCGGGAGCAAACCCGCAACACGTTACTGAGCAGTTGATGAAGTACAACTTGATTCCAGAAGATTACGGTGGCGACACAATCTTTGTTAACATTTCTGCTAAAACCGGTGAAAATGTTGACGACTTGTTACAAATGATTTTACTGCAAGCTGACGTGATGGAATTGAAAGCTGATCCTAAGCAGCAAGCAATTGGTACAGTTGTTGAAGCTCGGCTGTCTCGTGGACGTGGTCCAGTTGCCGATTTACTTGTTCAACAAGGTACTTTGCATACCGGTGATCCAATCGTTGTCGGTAACCGCTTCGGTCGCGTACGTGTAATGACTAACGATCGTGGTCGGCAAATTGACAAGGCAACACCATCAATGCCAGTTGAAATTACTGGGTTGAATGATGTGCCTGAATCTGCCGACAAGTTGGTTGTCTTTGATGACGAAAAGACTGCCCGCAGCGTTGGTGAACAAAGAGCACAACAAGCTTTGCAACAATCAAGAGAAAATGTTCAACATATTACTTTAGATAACCTCTTTGATACAATGAAGAGAGAAAACATGAAGGAAGTTGACATTGTCTTAAAGGCTGATGTTCAAGGTTCTGCCGAAGCTCTGCAACAATCACTTGAAAAGATTGAAGTTGAAGGTGTTCGCGTTAACATTATTCACGCGGGTGTTGGTGCCGTTAATGAATCAGATGTTACTTTAGCTGGTGCTTCTAACGGTTTCATCATTGGATTCAACGTTCGGCCAACTGCAACTGCTAAGTCACAAGCTGAAGCTGATGGCGTTGATATTCGTCTTTACAGCATTATTTACAAGGCAATTGATGATGTGAAGGCTGCGATGCAAGGGATGCTTGAGCCAACTTATGAAGATAAAGTTGTTGGTAGCTTAACTGTTCGTGAAACTTGGAAGGTTTCGAAGGTTGGTACAATTGCTGGTTCCTTTGTTGATTCTGGTTATGTTACTCGTGATTCAACCATTAACTTAATTCGTGATGGTGTGGTAATCTACACTGGTAAAGTTGCTTCACTTAAGCGGTTCAAGGACGATGCTAAAGTGGTTAAGCAGGGATTCGATTGTGGTTTAACAATTGAAGGCTACAACGATATTAAGATTGGCGATCAACTTGAAGCAACTGAAAAGCAAGAGGTTAAGCCTAATTAGTAATTTTGCTAGGAGGAAAGTATGAAGCACAGAATTGGTCGTGTTGAAGGAGAAATCCTCCGTGAATTAACCAAAATTTTGCGGAAAAATATTCGTGATCCGCGTGTCAATGATGTTACGATTACTGCGGTTGAATGTACTAATGATTTATCATATGCAACTGTTTATTACAGTATTCTTTCTGAAGATCCAAAAAAGGAAGAAGAGGTTGCTACTGGCTTAGAAAAAGCCAAGGGGATGATGCGTCACTTGCTTGGGCAAGTTTTGACAGTCTATAAAGTTCCCGAATTAATTTTTAAGCGGGACAACTCTGTTAAATATGGTAGTAAAATCGATAAGTTAATTGCTGATTTAAAAAAGCAAGAAGCAGATCGTAACAATTAAAAAAGGCGCCATTGTGGCGCTTTTTTAGTGGGAACGGGTTAAAAATGTTAAACGGAATTTTAGTAGTTGATAAGGCTAAGGGGATGACTAGCGCCGATGTTGTGTACCATCTCCGCAAAGCCTTACATATCAAAAAAATCGGTCATGCTGGAACGCTTGATCCCGATGTTACTGGTGTCTTGCCGATTGCGATTGGTCAGGCAACTAAGCTGATTGAATTAATGCACACGCAAAACAAAAAATATGTTGGCAAGGGGATTTTTGGCTACGCTACTGATAGTTACGATATTAGTGGCACAACTTTGGCAACTAAAAAAATGACAGAACCGCTTGCAGCTAATATAATTACTCAGGGGATGCAGTCGTTTGTCGGCAAGATTGAGCAGGTGCCACCAATTTATTCAGCCGTGCGCGTTAATGGTAAGCACTTATACGAATATGCCCGTGCAGGGATTGAGGTTGAACGGCCTAAGCGGCAGGTTAATGTCTTAGCTTATGACTTAACTGCACAACCAGCTTTTGACGAAGAAAAAGGTCAAGAAGAATTTGCGTTTGCAATTGAATGCAGTAAGGGGACTTATGTGCGTTCATTAGTCAATGATTTGGGTGATAAGCTAGGTGTGCCAGCTGTAATGAGTAATTTGCGCAGAACAGCTAGCTCTGGCTTTGATATTAGTCAGGCAGTCAGCTTGCATGAAATTGTGGCTGACCCAAGTAAAGCCGAGCAACTGATTCAGCCAATCGATGCCTTTTTTAAAGATTACACGCAAGTTGACTTAACTATGGGTCAATGGCTAAAAGTGAAAAATGGGGCAGCGATTGCTTTAGAAACTGATGCAAATCAGGTTGCATTACGATACAATAATAAGGTTAAGGCAATTTATCAAAAGGATACGGAAAACTATCGTCCTAATTTGATGCTCTTGCAAAATGAATAGGTGAAATGAAGGTCTTATTGTGCAAATTATCCATTTAACTTATCCAGTTAAAGAAAATTTAATACCAAGTAAAATCGTATTAGCGTTAGGTTTTTTTGATGGTGTTCACCGCGGACATCAGAACTTGATTGAATTAGCGCGTGAAGCAGCAACTAAAAAGCACTTGCCACTTGTTGTCATGACGTTTGACCGTCATCCAAAAGAAGTTTATCAAAATGCTAAGGTTGTTTACATTGATAGTCTGGATGAGAAGGCTTATAAAATGGCGCAATTGGGTGTCGATTACTTGATTGTCATTCATTTTAATGACGAATTTAGCAAATTAACAGCGCAAGAATTTGTCGACCAGATTATCGTGCGACTAAAAGCAGATACCGTTGTTGCCGGTTTTGATTATACTTACGGGCCAAAAGACATTGCCAATATGAAAAACTTCCCTAAATTTGCTAAAGGAAGATTTGATATTATTGATGTTCCCAAGCAAACTTATGAGGGTCAGAAAATTGGCTCAACTGAAATCAGAAAAGCAGTTAGTGACGGCAATATGGAGCTAGCAACCAAGCTGTTAGGCTCGCCATATGTCATGTCTGGCATTGTCGGCCACGGTCTACGTAATGGGCATAAGTTAGGCTTTCCTACGGCTAATTTGGTTTGGTCGGAAAACAAGGTTTTGCCTAAAGTTGGTGTCTATGCAACCAGAACAAACATCGGCGACAAATGGTATGATTCTATGACTAGTGTTGGCTACAACGTGACGATTAATGAAGGCAAACAGATTTTTATTGAATCTAACCTGTTTGGCTTCGACCAAGAAGCATACGGGGAAAAGATGGTTATCAAGTGGTATAAATATACCCGAGGTGAAATAAAATTTGCTGATCTTGCAGGATTAAAAAAGCAAATGACGCATGATGAAGCAGAAATCAAGGCTTACTTTGCTGACAAATAAAGACTTCCATCTACTTAAACGGTAGGTGGAAATTTTTTGCTGTTAGAAAATGTAAATATTTTTAGCACTCGGCTTGACATTCTGCTAAATGCTAGTATCATAATAATTGTTAGCACAAAAGATATGAGAGTGCTAAAAGTGAGGGCGATATTTATGTTGACCGAACGTCAAGAACTTATTTTAAAAACAATCATTAATGACTTTACACAGACTCATGATCCAGTAGGTTCGAAGACAGTGATGAATCAGTTGCCGATTAAGGTGTCGAGTGCAACCATCAGAAATGAGATGGTTGTCCTAGAAGATAAGGGCTTAATTGAAAAGACTCATTCTTCTAGTGGTCGCGTGCCTTCCAGTGAGGGCTACCGCTATTATCTTGATAATTTAGTCGAGCCACTGCAAATACCGGAATCTGTTTATACCAAAATTATTAGTCAGCTTGACCGACCGTTTCATCAAGTTAACGAAATTGTTCAGGAAGCTGCTAAAATTTTATCCGATTTAACTAATTATACGGCATTTGCGGAAGGACCAGAGAACCGGGATGTAACTGTAACGGGATTTCGGATTGTACCGCTAGTTGGTCGCCAGGTGATGGCAATTCTGGTTACTAGTGATGGCAGTGTTCAGAATCAGGTTTATAATTTACCGCACAATGTTCATGGCGACGAAATTGAAAAAGCCGTCCGTATGATTAACGATGAACTAGTCGGTAAAAGTTTAACTGAAATCACGCCGGAACTGCTTAATAAGGCTGTTGGTCAAAATATCAGTGGTAAGCATGCTAGCGAACTGATTGATTTGGTTGAAGATGTCATTAACGATGCTGCTAGCGAGCAGCTATACGTTGATGGTCAAATTAATTTGTTAAATAATACTTCAACAAATGATGTTTCAAGCATTCGTTCGCTGTATGAGTTGGTTGATCAAGATGATTTGATTGCCAATCTTGTGGCCTACCGGCCAACTTCTAATTCGGGTCGCTTTCCTGTTAGGGTTAGTTTAGGCTCAGAATTACCAAACGAATTATTAAAGGATTACAGTTTGTTAACTGCAGAATATAGTGTTGGCTCCCACGGCAAAGGTGTAATTGCCTTGCTAGGACCAACGAATATGCCGTATTCACAAGTAATTGGCCTACTTGAATATTTCAGAAATGAGCTGGCAAAGAAATTACTTGAATATTATGGTCGATTTAAATAAGGAGGTTAGCCGTGAGTAAAAAAGATTTTCCTAGTGAAAAAGATTTAGATCAAACAGAAGCGACTACCGCAAAGTCAGAAAAAGAAACAAAATCTGAAGCGAAGAAGCAAGCTGTAAAAGCTGATAAAAAAGAAAAAACGCCAGAGCAAAAGCTTCAAGAAGAATTAGCTAAAGCTCAAGCAGCCAGCAAAGATTTTGAAGATAAGTATTTGCGTAGTCAAGCAGAAATGCAGAATATGCAAAACCGCTATAATAAAGAACGGGCACAACTAATAAAGTATGAGTCGCAATCTTTAGCTAAGGACGTACTACCAGCAATGGATAATTTAGAGCGTGCCTTAGGTACAAAGGTTGATGATGAAGCATCTCAACAGCTAAAGAAGGGTGTGCAAATGACACTTGATTCTTTAGTTAAGGCCATGAAAGATCACGGAATTAGTGAAATTGAGGCCGAAGGTGTTAAATTTGATCCGACACTGCATCAAGCTGTTCAAACAGTTGCAGCCAGCAGCGATGATCAAAAGGACCACGTTGTCCAAGTTTTACAAAAAGGATATCAATACAAAGACCGTACATTAAGACCAGCAATGGTTGTTGTTGCACAGTAATGAAAGGATGTTAATCAATGTCAAAAGTTATCGGAATCGACCTCGGAACAACTAACTCAGCAGTTGCTGTTCTTGAAGGTAAAGAACCAAAGATTATTACTAACCCTGAAGGTAACCGGACTACACCATCAGTAGTTGCTTTCAAAGATGGTGAAATTCAAGTTGGTGAGGTTGCAAAACGTCAAGCAATCACTAACCCGAATACTGTTATTTCAATTAAGCGTCACATGGGTGAAGCAGATTATAAAGTTAAAGTTGGAGATAAGTCCTATACTCCTCAAGAAATTTCCGCAATGATTTTGCAATATATCAAGAAATTCTCTGAAGATTACCTAGGTGAAAAGGTTACTGATGCTGTTGTCACTGTTCCTGCATACTTCAACGATGCTCAACGTCAAGCTACTAAGGATGCCGGTAAGATTGCTGGTTTAGACATTAAGCGGATCATTAACGAACCAACTGCTTCTTCATTGGCATATGGCCTTGATAAAGATGCCGAAGATGAAAAAGTCTTAGTTTACGACCTTGGTGGTGGTACTTTTGATGTTTCCGTATTGCAATTAGGTGACGGCGTCTTCCAAGTATTATCAACTAACGGTGATACTCACCTTGGTGGTGACGACTTTGACAACAAGATCATGGATTGGCTCATCCAAAACTTTAAGGATGAAAATGGCGTTGATTTATCTAAAGACAAGATGGCTTTGCAACGGTTAAAGGATGCCGCAGAAAAAGCTAAGAAGGACTTGTCTGGTGTATCTTCAACTCACATTTCATTACCGTTCATTTCTGCTGGTGAATCTGGTCCTTTGCACCTTGAAGCTGACTTAACTCGTGCTAAATTTGATGAATTAACTAGTGACTTAGTTGATCGCACTAAGGTTGCTTTTGACAATGCCTTAAACGATGCTGACTTGACAGTTAGTGACATTGACAAGGTTATCTTAAACGGTGGTTCAACTCGTATTCCTGCCGTTCAGGAAGCTGTTAAGAAGTGGGCTGGTAAGGAACCTGACCACTCAATTAACCCTGACGAAGCTGTTGCTTTGGGTGCTGCCATTCAAGGTGGGGTTATCTCAGGTGACGTTAAGGATGTTGTTTTGCTTGATGTTACACCATTATCACTTGGTATTGAAACCATGGGTGGTGTCTTCACTAAGTTAATTGAAAAGAACACAACAATTCCAACTTCTAAGAGTCAAATCTTCTCAACGGCTGCTGATAACCAACCAGCCGTTGACGTTCATGTTTTACAAGGTGAACGTCCAATGGCTCAAGATGATAAGACTTTGGGACGCTTTGAATTAACTGACATTCCTGCAGCACCTCGTGGTGTACCACAAATCCAAGTTACATTTGATATTGATAAGAACGGTATCGTTAATGTTTCTGCTAAGGATATGGGTACTGGTAAGGAACAAAAGATTACAATTAAGAGTTCATCCGGTCTTTCTGATGAAGAAATTCAAAAGATGCAAAAAGAAGCCGAAGAACACGCTGAAGAGGATAAGAAGAAGAAGGAAGAAGTTGACTTACGTAATGAAGTTGACCAATTAATCTTCTCAACCGAAAAGACTCTAAAGGAAGTTAAGGATAACGATAAGGTTTCTGCAGATGATACCAAGAAGGTCCAAGATGCTCTTGATGCGTTAAAGAAAGCGCAAAAGGACAATAACTTAGATGAAATGAAGTCCAAGAAGGATGAATTAACTAAGGTTGCTCAAGATTTGGCTGTTAAATTGTACCAGGCTAATGGTGGTGCTCAAGGAGCAGCTGGTCAAGCTGGCCCGCAAGCCGGTCCACAGAATCCGGGTTCACAAGGCGGCAATACAAGTGATGGTTCTGCAACTGACGGTGAATTCCACAAAGTAGACCCGAACAAATAAAGGGTTTATAATTGAATAAATTAGAAAAGAACTGCCGCAAAAGTAGTTCTTTTCTTTTGGAAAGTGAGGAGCTTTTAATAGATGGCACAAGAAGACTATTATAATGTGCTAGGTGTTGATCGCAATGCCAGTGATAAAGAAATTAACTCTGCTTACCGTAAATTAGCTAAGAAATATCACCCAGATTTGAATCATGAACCGGGAGCTGAAGAAAAGTACAAGGAAGTCAACGAGGCTTACGAGGTTTTGCACGATAAGCAAAAGCGGGCTCAATATGACCAATTTGGTTCTGCCGGTGTCAATGGTCAGGGCGGCTTTGGCGGTGGCCAAGGTTATGGCGACTTCAGCGGCTTTGGTGATTTCAGCGATATTTTCAATGATTTCTTCGGCGGTGGTGCTGGTGGCGGTCAACGTCAAGCTAACCCAACCGCCCCACAACGTGGTCAAGATCTCGATTATACATTGACGATTGATTTTATGGACGCGATTACGGGTAAAAAGACGCAGGTTTCTTATACTCGCAGTGAAACTTGTTCGACTTGTCAAGGAACTGGTGCCGAAAAGGGCACGCATCCAATTACCTGTGATAAGTGTCATGGCTCGGGTTACATGACTGTAACGCAAAAGTCAATGCTGGGTATGATTCGCCGCCAGACAGTTTGTGATAAGTGTCAAGGCCGCGGTGTAATCATTGAGCACCCATGTAAAACTTGTCATGGTAAGGGAACTGTTGATGGTAAAAATAACATTGAAATCAACATTCCTGCCGGAATTGACAATGGTCAACAATTACGCTACGAAGGCCAGGGTGAAGCTGGTAAAAACGGTGGCCCTTATGGTGATTTATACATTAGTTACCGTATTAAGCCATCTAAGGACTTTGAACGTAATGGCAATACAATCTATACCACAGTGCCAATTTCGTTTGCTCAAGCAACTTTAGGGGACGAAATTGACATTAAAACGGTTCACGGCAAGAGTAAATTAAAAATTCCTGCTGGTACTCAGCCAAACAAGAAATTTACTTTGCGCGGCGAGGGTGTGCCATATTTGCGCGGTAATGGTAATGGCGATCAGGTAACAACTGTTCAAGTGCAAATCCCAGAGTCAATTAATGAAAAGCAAAAAGAAGCATTAGTTGACTTTGTTAAAGCAGGTGGTGGTTCAATTACACCACAAGAAAAAGGCTTTTTTGAACGTTTAAAAGAAAAGTTGAAGTAAAAAATCTGATTAAGAATCCTAAAAGTTAGGATTCTTTTTCTTTTAAAAATTTACAGAACTTCTAATTAATTTTAACTGCACTTGCGAATTTGCTATAATTAGAGAGATAGAAACAAAGGGTGCAAATAATTTATGGATATTAAAAAATTACAAGATTATCAAAAACACATTCGCAACTTTTCAATTGTTGCCCATATTGATCACGGTAAATCGACTATTGCTGATCGGATTTTGGAATTGACAGACACAGTTTCGCAGAGGCAATTAAAGAATCAAATGCTTGATGATATGCCGCTTGAACGCCAACGTGGAATCACAATCAAGATGAACTCAGTAGAAATCAAGTATCATGCACAAGATGGCGAAGATTATATTTTCCACTTGATTGATACCCCGGGACACGTCGACTTTTCTTATGAAGTTTCACGGTCACTTGCTGCTTGTGAAGGTGCGCTGCTAGTTGTTGACGCATCACAAGGTGTGCAAGCACAGACTTTGGCTAATACTTACCTAGCAATTGATGATGACTTAGAAATTCTGCCAGTAATCAATAAGATTGACTTGCCATCAGCTAATCCAGAGCAAGCTAAGGAAGAAATTGAAGAAATGCTTGGTCTTGATGCTTCCGATGCCGCTGAAGTTTCTGGTAAAACTGGCCAAGGGATTGCCGATATGCTTGAAAAGGTGGTTAAGGAGATACCGGCACCAGCAGGCGACTTAACAGCACCACTAAAGGCGTTGATTTTTGATTCAAAATATGACGATTATCGCGGGGTTGTGTTGTCCATTCGCGTTGAAGAAGGGACAGTCAAGCCTGGTGATCAAATTGAAATTATGAATACTGGTAAAAAGTATGAGGTAACAGAAGTTGGTGTGACTAGTCCGCAGCCAGTTAAGAAAGATATTTTGATTGCTGGGGATGTTGGCTACTTAACAGCTAATATCAAGTCAGTTCGTGAAACCCGAGTGGGTGATACGATTACCTCTGCAGAACACCCAACGGCAGAGCCACTGCCTGGTTATCGGCAAATTCCGCCGATGGTTTATTCAGGGATGTATCCCGTTGAAAACGCCAAATATAACGACTTAAAAGAAGCATTGCAAAAGTTGCAGTTAAATGATGCTGCCTTAGAATTTGAACCTGAGACTTCAACTGCACTAGGATTTGGTTTTCGTTGTGGCTTTTTGGGCTTGCTTCACATGGATGTTGTTCAGGAACGGTTGGAACAAGAATTTGACCTTGATTTAATTATGACCGCACCATCAGTTGACTACCACGCAATTATGAATGATGGCTCAACGAAGGTGATTGATAATCCATCCGATTTGCCAAGTGCTGGTGAATATAAAGAAGTTCAGGAGCCTTACGTTAAAGCCGAAGTTATGGTGCCGAACGATTTTGTCGGTCCAGTAATGGAATTATGTCAACGCAAGCGTGGTGAATTTGTCACGATGGATTATCTGGATAAGTATCGCGTTAACGTGATTTATGATATGCCACTGGCTGAAATTATTTATGACTTTTTCGATGATTTGAAATCCTCAACTAAAGGCTATGCTTCACTAGACTATGAAATTACGGGTTATCGGGCAACTGACTTAGTTAAAATTGATATTTTACTCAATAAACAAGCAATTGATGCCTTGAGCTTTATTGCGCACAGGGATGAAGCACAAAAGCGGGCACGGCAAATGACATCAATGCTTAAAAAGCTGATTCCACGGCAAAACTTTGAGGTTGATATTCAAGGAGCAATTGGCGCTAAAATCATTTCGCGAGCAACTGTTAAGCCATATCGTAAAGATGTTACCTGGAAAATTCACACGGGTGATCCCGATCGTCGGGCTAAATTGCTGGAAAAGCAGAAGCGCGGTAAGAAGCGAATGAAGGCTGTTGGCCGTGTCGAAGTGCCACAAGATGCATTTATGGCCGTCTTGAAGATGAACGATGATGATTTAAATTCGAAGTAATGTTACACTTGACTATTATTTGAAGTTTAAGTAGAATGATGAAGTAGAGAGAGTGCTAGTATCTCTACGGGGACTAGTGCGAGAAAACTCCTTCATCAGTGATGAAGGAGTTTTTTTGTGGCAAAAACAAAGGATTTTAAAACCGTTACTGAACAATTAGTGATATTACAACAAAGAGGATTAACTTTTGGAGATGAAGAACGCATAAAGCGTTATTTGTTAACCAATAATTACTATAATATTATTAATGGTTACAGTAAGTTCTTTCAAGAAGAAAAAAGTAATTTATATCGTAAAGATGTAACATTTGATGAAATAGCTACCTTGTATTTTTTTGATCGAGAATTAAAAATTACGCTTTTAAATGCAATTCTTAATGCTGAGCACCATTTGAAATCAATTTTTGCTTATCGGTTTGCTGAAAAACATAAAAATGAAAAATATGCTTATTTAAATTTTACGAGTTATGATGAGAAAAACTCAGTACAAGTAAGTAAAATAATTTTACGTCTTTCACAGTTAATCAAGAGAAAAACAAATAGAAGAAAAAGTACAGCTAATAATGCTATTGATTTTTATGTTAAGCGGCACAATGATGTTCCTATTTGGGTATTAATTGATTTTATCGATTTTGGTACTTTATGTGAATTAATTGAAATAGTACCCACTAGTATGCAAAATAAGATTGCTAAAGATCTGAATAGCTTTATTTCTGAAAACTTGAATCAGGATGTTAATATGTTTGAGCCTGAGGTAATGGTTTCATTTATCAAAAATATTCATGAAATTAGAAATATTTGTGCCCATAATAATCGATTATTAGGATATGAATGCAGAGCAGATAGCAAATACTTTGAACAATTATGTTGCCATTATAATATAGCAGTTAAGGATCAAAGACGGTCAGTGTATTCTGTGTTTCTAAATTTACAATGTTTTTTAAGTAGAACAGAATTTTGTATTTTGAACAATACTGTTCGAAAAAGATGTAAATATTTAGGAAGTAAAATAAATAGTATAGATTCTAATGAAATTTTATCTTCAATTGGTTTTCCTAAGAATTGGGAAAAGCAACCAAAGCTAATTCAAAATTAGAATCAGGGTTTAATAGAAAAGGTTTAGAATAGAATGATCGAGTGGAAACAACGTTCCGCTAAGGAGTTACCTTCTGAGTTAATTGAAAAATATCAACTTAGCCCAATAACGGCTAAGTTGTTTTCTTTGCGTGGAGTTAATACTGATGAACAGTTAGCCTTTTGGTTTAATGCGACCGAGGAAGACTTGGCTGAGCCTAATTTAATGCATGACATGGATAAGGCAATTGATCGCATTACTAAGGCAATCGATCAGGGTGAAAAAATAACCATTTATGGCGATTATGACGCTGATGGGATTACGGCAACAACAATCATGATGGAGACACTGGAAATACTAGGTGCAGATGTGCATTACTTTATTCCTGATCGCTTTCGTGATGGTTATGGCCCCAATCAAAAGGCTTATCAAAAGCTTGTGGAAGATGGCACTCAGCTCATTATCACGGTTGATAATGGGGTAACTGGCGTTAAAGAAGTTGCTTATGCAAAAGAACATGGCGTTGATACAATTATTACGGATCATCATACTTTTCAAGAAGAAGTGCCTGATGCGTATGCAATTGTGCACTGCAATTATCCGGGCCAGCAATACCCGTTTGATGATTATTGTGGTGCTGGAGTTGCGTACACAATTTGCCGTGAATTAATGCAAGACCCAATGTCTGAACTATTAGAGCTTGCCATGATTGGTACCATTGGCGATATGGTCAAGGTGTCTAGCGAAGGTCATATTATTGTTAAGCGTGGTCTAGCAATGCTTAACCAAACGCAGCGCCCAGGTTTGCGAGCATTAATTAAAAACGCGGGCTTGAAGCTGGGCGCAATTGATGAAACTGACGTTGGCTTCAATATTGCACCACGACTAAATGCTGTTGGCCGACTGGATAATGCTAGTCTTGCTGTGGAGCTGCTGCTTTCTGATGATGAAGAGCAAGCCCAAAAATTAGCGAGCCAAATTGAAGAACTTAATGATGAGCGCAAGGAATTGACAGCTGCAGTTTATCAATCATGCATTGAGCAAGTTAAGGTTAATGGTTGGCAGACTAAGAATACTCTGGTAATTTATGATCCTGAATTTCACGAGGGTGTGCTTGGTCTAGTAGCCAATAAAGTTGTTGAAAAATTTCATAAACCAACGATTGTTTTGACTAAAAACGAAGCTGGAATCATTAAGGGTTCAGGTCGCTCGATTCCAGGGTTTAACTTATTTGATGCGTTGTCTCCTTTAAAAGAAAAATTATTGACCAAATTTGGTGGGCATGATTTTGCTTGTGGCTTATCGATGACGGTTGATAAAATTGACGAATTGCGGGATGCTTTTGAAGCCAGCTTTAAGGACACGCCAAATTTAGCAGTGAAGCAGTATGATTTTGAATTGCCACTGGCTAAGTTGTCGCCAGATACGGTGAACGAGATTAATCTTGCTGGGCCGTTTGGTACTGACAATGTTAAACCCACTTTTAGTATTACGCACGCAACGATTAACAATTTTGATTTTATGGGCAAGGACAAGACGCATATCCGTTTTCAGGCGGTTAAAAATGCGGGCAAATTAGATGTTGTTGGCTTTAATAAGGAATACGTCACGCGTAATCTTTTACCCTTTGTTGACCAAATCTTTGTCCAGTTAGGGCTAAATACTTTTCGTAATCAAACCAAGCTGCAGGGTATCATCGAGGGCATTGTCTTTAAAGCTCCACAGTTAGCAGTCCCAGCACCAGTAATTGACTTGCGACAAGAAAAATACGTGATGGGTTTTGCCGACCGCTATTTGTTATTTGATGAAAAAAACCAGACGGTTGCTATCAATAGCTTAGGAATAAATCCTGCTAAAATTGCGCTAGTGCGTGATTATGAAGGTAATGGCGAGGTTGCCGCATTAATTGATGTGCCCCATAATTTAACGGAATTAAATCAGGCCCTTAATAATAACTATCAGCAGTTATATTTGCGTTTTTTGCTCGACCAATTACCAGTTGAAAGTATTCCGGCCAAGACAGATTTTGCGCGCGTTTTAAAATATGTTTATGCTCATTCAGATTTATCGCCAGCAGATTATCGGCAGGTTGCACCATTTCTAGGATTAGATTATAATAGTTTGCTGTTTATTTTACGGGTTTTCTTTGAGCTTAACTTTGTTCAGTTGCAGAATAACCAGATTGTTGGGGTACCTAACCCTACCAAACAACCACTTTCAGCATCTAAATATTTTACTGCGGTAACTTCTCAAATCACTTTTGCAAGTGAGTTAAGACAAATGCCGACTAATAAATTATTAATGTATGTCAATCAGCAGCTAAAACAGCACTAATACACGATTTTTAGTGCTTTTTATGGTTAAATCTGTTAGAATATGTAAGTTAAATTGTGCTTTGAAAAGCAAATGAAGTTTTGGAGGTTTTTCTTCTTATGGAAAACATTTTTGAAGAACGGATTGCCAGTGTTAATGACTTTCCGAATAAAGGGATTGTCTTTCGGGATATTACCCCAATTTTGCAGGATGGCGAATTGTTTAGAGCAGCTACGCATAAGCTTGCAGAATACGCTAAGAGTAGAAAAGCAGATGTCATTGTCGGTCCTGAAGCTCGTGGGTTTATTGTGGGCTGTCCTGTTGCAACTGAATTAGGTTTAGGCTTTGTTCCTGCAAGAAAGCCTCATAAGTTGCCAAGAGAAGTCGAGAGAGCTTCATATGATTTGGAATATGGTTCTAACAGCTTGGAAATGCATAAGGATGCAATTAAGCCAGGTCAACGAGTAGTTATCTGTGATGACTTACTTGCAACAGCTGGAACCTTGCGTGCCTGCAAGCAGTTAATTGAAAATTTAGGTGGTATCGTAGTTGGTGCCGCATTTTATATTGAATTGCCTGATTTAAAGGGTAAGGAAAAGTTACCAGGACTTGATATTTATTCACTTGTCCAATATCATGGTGCTTAATAACAAAGCAGTTTTCTTTTGTAATTAAAGAAAACTGTTTTTTTATTAATGTTGCAAAAACAGATCTTTTTACATACCTGATTAGCGTCGGTATAATAGATCGTATGTTTTAAAAGGAGAAGTGAAAGATTTGCAATTAAGAAGAGCAACAATGACCGACTTTGATCAAATTATGGCGATTTTAAAAGATGGCGCTAACCAATTGGCAGAAAGTGGCGTCAATCAATGGCAGGGTGAGTATCCATCACCTGATCAAATTAAGGAAGATATTGAAAATGGTTGGGCATACCTAGCTGTTTCTGATGATGAGGAAACCGTTGGTGCAATTTCGATCGTTACACCGCCCGATCATTCATACGATAAATTGAATGGTGACTGGTTAATACAAACAGATAATTATGTGGTTATTCATCGGGTCGCAATTCATTCTAAACACGCTGGTAATGGTTATGCGACTAAGCTGTTGCAAGCTGTCATTGAAAATATTCGGGATAATCATCCTGAGGTTGATTCAATTAGAATTGATACGCATGAAGACAATAAGGCAATGCAACATTTGATTGATAAAATGGGCTTTAAGCAAGTGGGAACTTTACACGGTGTTTACCGTGCTGATGAAACCTCGTACGTTTATGAACTAGTTCGTTAAAGATTCAGTCATTCTATACAGCAGCAAAAAATTAAATATTTTTCTATAAGAATTACAATTGTTATTAGGTTGTAATTCTTTTTAATTTGCAAAAGTATTTTAATTAAATTGTGAAGACTTAAAATAAATAATAGATAGACTAAGTAATAAATCAGGGGGAGAGAAAGATAACAATGATTGAAATAAATGGTTTGCAGGGTGTCCCGATGATCGAAAACACGTGTAATATAGGAGAAATTTTTGTTGAAACAATAAAAAAACAAAAGTTTGAAATTTATGATGGTGATGTTATATGCGTGGCGTCCAAAATTTGTTCCATTGCCGAAGGAAATATAGTTAAATTGGATGAAATAACCCCTTCAATAGTTGCTAAAAAAATACATGAGAAGATACCTAGAAAGGATTCAAGATTAATCCAAGTAATTATTAATCAAACTCAAAGTCCTGATGGTAGATGTTTGGAAGTAGAAGATAATTATATTGGTGCTTGGCTGCCCAATGGTTTATATCTTACAAGTGCAGGGGTTGATAAAGGAAAAGATGGATATGCGATTGTACTACCTAATGATTGTGATAAAACCGCAAAAAATATAAGTGATACTTTTTATTTACAACTAGGAGTGAGAGTTAGCGTAATTATTACAGACAGTGACGGCAGAATTGATAAAAAGGGAGCTAACCAAGTTGCTGTGGGTTTATATGGTATAAATGGCTTAAGAATTGATAAGGAAAATAAGACCGTTGAAACCTTATGCGATTTGCTGGCAAGTGCGGCAGGACTAGTAATGGGACAAAGAGGGACAAATATTCCTTTAGTAGCAATTCATGGGTTGAAATATGAAAAATCTTCTGATTCGAGTATTAAAGATGCATTGAATTAAGTTGCGAGTTTAAATTTCGAGAATCTCTAAATTTTAGGAGTATTTTTTTGCAAAAAAATAGAGCTTTTTAACTAAAAAGCTCTATTTTAAAGTCATTATTTATTTTTCATAATTGGCTGATAGAATAAATCAACTATCACAGCTGCCACGATTGCGATAGCAAAGGTGATTAACAGGTTAGTCCAACTAATCTTAGTCATTGCAATACCAAAGAGGGCAAGGATAATTGTTAAAATCACATCCGCTATTTGGGTTAAACCAACAGCTTTTGATGGATAATCCTGCCAGAAGAAACGCTTGGTTCTGGTAATCAGCAGGATGAACATTGCACTCAATACAAGGTAAACATAAACCATCGTTGAAACTGTACCGTGGCTAAAACCGTGGGTATTTAGGTAGCCAACTGCGATAATCCCAATTACTGTCCAGCCAAAAGCAAGTGAAAAGGCGATTTTAGCTAACTTAGCGATATTCCAGTTTTCTGGCTTATAAGTAATATGAGTGCGGTCGGTTCCGATCATCATGGTTACCATGTTATTCATAATAGTATAGATAACCATTGCGTTTAACGCCATCGGAATATAATTGAAGAAGAGGTAACCAAATGTTAGTAGCATTGTCAATTGAGCCGTTCTTGCTAGTTTAGTTAAAGACCACGTGGTCATTCTTTGGTAAACACGGTGACCAGCATCTAAAATCTTAACAATTGAACTCAAACCATCAGTTAGTAAAACCATCTTTCCAGACCGTTTAGCAACGTCTGCTGCGTTAGATACAGCAATGCCGACTTCTGCTTGCTTTAGAGCGGGTGAGTCATTAACGCCATCACCGGTCATACCCACGATATAGCCCTTCTTTTGGAAGAACTTAACCATGCGCAATTTATCTTCTGGTAAGACATCCGCAATGCCGGCTAGCTGATTAATATCGGTATTTTCGTTAAAATCATGAATTGAAATTACGTCACCAGTTAAATCAACTTGTTTAGCAACTGCTAAAGCTGTCTTTTGATTATCACCGGTTAACATGATTGGGCGAACGCCGCGCTTTTTCAATTCGGCTAAGGCAGCCTTAGAATCTGACCGAACCTTATCTTGCAAAATGAAGACACCAGCAAGTTGGTCATTGATTAGTAGAGCACAGGAACGTCCCGCACCAAAGTCAATTTCTTTTACCTTGTCATTAGCGGTTTTATCAATTAGAGAAAGCTGCTTAAATGAACCTAACTTAACGTTATAACCATCAACGTTAGCCATTGAATACCCAGTACCAGAAGTGAAGGGGGTAAAGTCATCACTTGTTTTAACCGTTAATCCTTGTTCAACAGCATACTCATCGATTGCAGCATCGATGATTTTTTTATTTCGTTGGTCAGTTGCAGCAGTAGCCAGTTCAAGCACTAACTTGTTGTCAAGTTGGCTGAAATTAGTCCATTGAGCAACTGCAGTCTTGTTTTCAGTGATTGTTCCTGTTTTATCCAGTAAAATCAAGTTCAGATTGGCTGCATCTTGAATACCAGTTAAATCGGCGGTCAGAACACCTTCCTTGCTCAATCTAGTTGCTTCAAATGAGTTAGATAAAGCAAAAGTTGATGGCATTGCCACTGGAATTGAAGCAATGAACATCATAGCTAAAAACGGTAGCATGTTGACCAAATTTTTAATATCGCCACCCTTAAAGAAGGAAGCAACGATGATAATTAGAGTTAAGAAACCGTCTAGTAAGCAAAGATAATAAATAATCTTGGTTAACAGCTGTTGTAAATGTCCCGGAGCTGCAGAATTATTAATTAGGTTAATGGTCTTACCTGAACGAGAGTCTGATCCAGTTGCAGTTACAATGGCTAAGCCAGACCCTTCAACAACAGTTGTCCCAGCAAAGGCTGCGTCGTTAATTTTCTTATGAACTGTTTTTGCTTCACCGGTGATTGAGCTTTCATCAGTTGAAAGTTGGCCATCAACAAGTTTGACATCAGCCGCAAGAACGTCTCCCGGCTGCAAATTAATCAGGTCGCCAGGTACAAGATACTTGGAATCGATATTTTGCCACTTATTGTCGCGTTGAACGGAAACAGTTGGCGTTAATTTGTGGGAAATATTATTTAACACCCGCCGCGAACGCTTCTTTTGTGTCGCACCATTCCATGCCGCAAATAGTAACATTAACAGTACAAATAATGATTGAATCCATTTTCCTAAAATACATTCCAAAAGCAGGGCTGCTTCCAAAATCCAGGCGGATAGGTTCCATAATTTAGATAAAAATTCTTTAAAAAAGTTAAATTGTGGTTCTGGAACCTCATTTAACCCTTTTTCTTTAAGAAGTTTATCTGCTTCGGCTTGACTTAAGCCGGTAATTTTTTCAGACATAATTTGCCTTCCTTTGATTAATTTATACTTTATCTAAATTAGCACAGTTACGCCGTTTTTTCTAGGAAATAAAAGCATAGCCACTTGATAATATTAATGATTATTTTAAAAATCAGCTAGGAATAAATGTCAGTTAAAACTTCTAATGAACATGATTTTTATTTGAGTCCAGCTTATCTGCGAACATCAATAATGAATGAATTAAGGTCGCCGCGATACTTGGCAATTGAATATTCGATTGGCTTTTCGTCACTAGTAAGGCCTTGGGTGTGAAAATAAAAAATTGGCTTGTTATTTGGAATATTAAGTAGATTGGCCGTAGTTTCGTCAGCTTCTAAAACTTCCAACTTCCTGATAACATGCGTTACTTTTAATTGGTACTTTTCCAAAGTACTGTAAAGAGAATCCTTAACAAAGTCGTAGTTGATTAACTCAGGCACTCTTTCTTCCGGAACATAAGTAGTAACTAAAACGATTGGCTTCTGATCAGCATAACGTAATCGTGTCAGCTTAAAAACTGGTGCATTCAATGGGATTCTTAGGTTCTCACTTACTTCGGAGTTAGCTTGTTGGACTTGAAAGTAAAGCAGGTTTGTCTTAGGGTAAATACCTTTTGTATTCATTTCTGTGCTGTAACTTTCAATTACGTGCGTAAATTCCTGCTCGATTTTTGCTTGCCTAACGATCGTTCCGCGCTTGCGTCGGCGTTCTAAATAGCCTTTGTTGACTAGCTTAGAAATTGCTTGCCGCACGGTCGGTCGACTAACATGATAGTTTTCTGCAAGTTCTACTTCCCGCGGAATCAGTGTGTTTTGTTTGTAGACACCAGTTTGTATTTTCTTTAGTAGATCGTCTTCAATTAATTTATATTTAGGTTGTCCTGCTTTTGTCACACTATTGCCACCTTTTTTATGTAATTACAAGTTACTATAACACAAAAAAATCAATGCTTACCAATTCCAGTTGGTATTTTGCATTGATTTTTTTATCTTAAAATTTTTATTTTAAATATCTAGCGAAGTAATGTTGTCATCTTCAAAGCGTTTTTTCAAAGTTTCAATGATTTTGACACCAGAGCTAGTCCCGATTCGCTGTGCACCTGCGGCAATCATCGCTAAAAAGTCATCGGTGTTACGAATACCACCAGCTGCCTTAACTTTAACATTAGGGCCAACATTTTCCTTCATTAACTTAACATCTTCAACTTTAGCACCAGCAGTCCCAAAGCCAGTAGAAGTCTTAACAAAGTCAGGTTCAACTTTTTTGGCAATTAAAGCTAATTGCTTAATTTCATCTTTGGTGAGAAAGCAGGTTTCAAAAATTACTTTGCACGGAATATTCTTTTCATGGCATGCAGCAACAATTTGCTTCATTTCGTCTTCAATGTAGTCCCAATCATGGTCACGTACTTTAGTTAAATTTACTACGTAATCAATTTCGTTAGCACCATTTTCGATTGCATTTTCAGTATCAAAAACCTTTGAAGCCACAGTTGTTTGTCCTAAAGGGAAACTAATTGCTGCTCCAGTATCAATGTCTGTTCCTGCAAGTTGCTTAGCGCAATATTCTGATTGAACTTGATTAATTGCCACCATTTTAAAATGATACTTTTTTGCTTCGTCACAGAGTTTCTTCATATCTTCTTGAGTTGCATACGGATGTAAATTCGTATGGTCAATTAAGCGGGCAAAGTCATCAATTGTATATTTCATAATTATTTCTCCTTTATGTATTTACATAACAAATTATAATAACTAAAAGCAAAAAGGTCAACAATAAATTAAATGCTTATAAAAATAGATATTGACTTAAAGATAGCGATTCCATATAATTACATTGTAAAAATAATATGTAATTACAAAATGGAGATGAAGCTAGTGAAAGTTCTTTTGACATCACATGGTAACTTAGCTGAAGGTATTTTATCAGGCTTTGAATTTATTGCTGGTAAAAGTTCAAAAATTTTAACTTTAGAATTGGATAATGATGGCATTGATAAATATCGTAGCAGGTTAAATGCATTATTAGATCAGCAAAAGGGACCAGTTTTGATTTTGGCTGATTTGAAAGGAGGAACACCTTATAACGAATCATATAAATATTATTTAGAACATCCAGAAAAGGTTAGTTTAATTAGTGGATTAAATTTACCAATGTTACTTGAATTAATCCCTCAGCTTACAAGTCAAACAACACTTGAAGAAGCAACAGAAATTGTTTTAAAAGCTGGTACAGAAGGAATTATAAAAGCAGAAGATATTCAAGATGATAATGACGACCTTTTTTAGAAATTGAGGAATGGAGTAATAAAAAATGAGTATTTCAGTAGTAAGAGTTGACGATCGTGTAATCCATGGTCAAACAATGACCAGATGGACTAAGGCACGTCCAGTAGATGGTATTTTAGTTGTTGGTGATAATATTGCACATGACAAGCTGCGTAGAAAGGTTCTTAAAGCTGCAGCCAATGAGTTAAAAGTCGGAATTTACACTGTTGCAGAAGCAGGTGAAAAAATTGCAAAGGGAATTGAATCTAAAAAGAAATTCTTTTTAATAAGTGACTCACCACAGACATTTGCTAAATTGGTTGATCTAGGTGTTGATTTCGGTAAGGTACTTAATGTTGGTCCAATGAACACTAGACCTGGGACTAAGGTATTAGGAAGAACAGTTGCTTTAGATCAAAATGATTACGATGCCTTTGAAGATATTGCAAGGCATGGTGTTGAGATTCAATTCCAGCTTCTGCCAGATGATGAGCCTAAATCATGGACAACGATGAAGAAAAAATATGATGAAATGAAATAGATAGGGGGAACAGAAAATGAATAGTTTGTTTTTTCCAGCTCTTTTAACAGGAATTTTTTGCTATTTAGGGGCAATTGAAACACCTTGGCTATTTGGTATGTCAGGTGGCTTCTACATTGTAGGTAGACCTTTAGTTGCTGGACTATTGGTAGGTCTTGCTTTTGGTGATATTAAAAACGGTATTTTATGTGGTTTAGCTGTTCAGGCTGTGTTTATAGCTAACCTTTCAACCGGTGGTGCTACTAATAGCGAGATTACTTATGCGGCATATGGTGGTATCGGGTTAGCAATGGCGACTACCAAAAATCCAGCAATTGCGGTAACTTTAGCAATTTTAATTGGACAAACTTTTGGCCTAATCTTTTACAACGGACGTATGGCTCTCTATTCTTTCTGGAACACTAGAGCAGAAAAAGCAGCCCATGAAAACAACGATCGCGGTATTGTCTTAAACCATTTGGTATATCCACAAATTACTACTTTTCTTTTACGTGCTGTACCAGTATTTTTAGCAATTTACTTTGGTAAAGGACTAGTTAACTGGCTGATTAGTAGTATTCCTGAAATCGTAACTCATATTATTCAAGTTCTAGGTGGCGTTTTACCAGCTCTTGGTATTGCTATGCTGATGAGCATAGTTATTAAAAGTAAACCACATTTCATCTTTTTCCTTGCTGGGTTCGTTCTACTAGCTTTTGCAAAATTAAGTATGATTGCGATTGTCTTTATTGCAGCGTTAGTGGCATATCTGTACTATCTTGCATCAGGTAAAAATACTGTCTCTGCCGCAGGCTCAACTGTGGGTGATAATGATCAAACGGTTAATACAGATGATGAGTATGAAGACGAGGATCTATTCTAAGGAGGTTTATTATGGCAAATTCAAACAGTACTGAACCACAAAAATTACTGTCAAAGCATGAATTGAATCAAATTTGGTATCGTTGGGGCTTTACGCATTTGAGCTCGATGAGTTACGAAAAGCTGCAGGGTCATGCATGGGCATATTCATATTTACCATTTGCTCGTAAATATTATAAAAATGACCCTGAAAAGAAGCGCCGCCTTTTGGAACGGCACTCAATGTTTTATAATACTGAACCACAAACTGGACAAATAATTAACGGAATTGTTGCCTCACTTGAGGAACAAATTGCTCTTGGCAATGACGTTTCTGAAGAAATGCCTGTAACAATTAAAGCAACTTTGATGGGACCGTTAGCTGGTATTGGGGATTCAATTATTCAAGGTATTATTGTTCCTATTCTCTTATCTATTGGTATGAGTTTAGCTAAAGGTGGTAGTCCAATTGGGCCATTGTTCTATATCATTGCTTATGGCATTATTGGACCAACAATTTCATACATTGCGTTTCATAGTGGTTATCGTTTAGGTGTTGGTGCAATTGATACCATCGTGGGTGAAAATTCTAAACGAATCACTGATGCATTCAATATTTTGGGTGTGATGGTTGTTGGAGCTCTAGCGGCTAATACCATTGTTCTGAAGACAATTGCTAAAATACCTCAAGGTGGTAAATCAGCTCCATTGCAAGGCGTTTTGGATGGAATTTTCCCAGGATTATTGCCTCTAGCTATGGTTATTCTTGGTTGGTGGCTTGTTTCAAGCAAACAAATGACGGCAACCAAAGTTATCATTATTATGGTAGTAATCGTTACTTTGGGCTGTTTAGTAGGATTATTTTAAAAATATTTATTTATACATTTAAAAAGCATATTTTCAATAATTTATTGAAAATATGCTTTTTTGTTTGGTTTGAGTAACTACTGTAAACAAATGTAAGCAATGTAAATAAAAGTGTATATTAATTTAAAAATTGAAAACGCTATACTGTTTTTAATGAATAAAATACAAGAAGGGGGTGAGGAAATGTGATTAATCGATATGAATTAATTATTCAACAGTTAATGATTAACAAGCAAATTGATTTACAAAAATTAAGAAAAATAGCAAAAACAAGTTTAAAGACGCTAAGAGATGAAATAAGTGAATTAAACAGTTTATTTAAGGGTTCGGCTAAAATTGTTGAAAATAATAATGAAGTAAAGCTGAAAATATATGATTTCGAAGTGTTTAATAAATTAGCTTTTGAGGACTTAAAGACCAATAGCGACTTTAATTCATTTAAAAAAAGAAAAGCTTATTTATTGAAAAGATTGATTGAAGAAGATGACTTCTTATTTATTTCTGATATTGCAAATGAGATGGACATTAGCATAGCTTTGATGAATAAAGATATTAAATTGATCAAGCGATCTTTAAATAAATATGATGTAAAAATTCGCGGAATTCCTAATCGTGGAATAAAAATTTACGGTTCTGAATTTAATTTAAGATGTGTTTACTTATATGAGGTATATGACTATTTCAAGTTCAAACCTCTAAGCAATGATATTTTGCAGAGCATTCAGGAATTGAGTAATTCAGTTAATCTGGAATATCAAGATGTTAATTTGCTTAAAAAAGTTGTTCAGATTACTTTTTTGAGAATAAAAGCGAAACAAGATTTAACTAAGCAAATCTCTCATTATCGCAATATTTTTGAAAATCGTTCTTGGTTTGTAGATTTTATTAATAGTTTAGAGCAAGAATATGATATTAAATTAAGCAAATTCGAACAAGATTTTTTAAGTTTTCCTTTTAATATTAGTAATAATCAAGGAATTGTGCTTAACAATGCTGATGATACTTTTTTAAGGCAGTGCTTTTCTCGCATGCTTGCTAAATGTGAGAGTAATTTTATGATCGAAATCAATGAAACTAGTTTATATCAGAAGATAAAAATTCATCTTTGGGGACTAATTAATCGAACAGTTTTTTATCTTGACCGAACGGATATTTTTAATGGTGAAATTAAAACTAAATATCCTTTTGCTTATGAAATGGCCAAAGTAAGTTTGACTGAACTTGAGGAAATTTTAAATAGAAAAATTGATAAAACCGAAGATAGTTACTTGGCTATTTATTTTGAATTAATGCTAGAAAATAATAGTGAAACGACAAAAAAAGACAGTATAGCTGTAGTAACTAATACCGGTAGAGGAATTTCTCTGTTAGTAAAAAAACAAATTCAAAAAATGCTTGGTGATGAAATAGAAGTATTGCAATTAACTGTTTCGCAGTATACACAAGATGATAAAAGTAAATTTTGTGCAATTTTTACTACTGTTCCGTTGCAAAACGTACCTTCAGATATTCCGTATGTATTTATAAACAACTTGTTAGATGTACGTAATTTTAATAATATTTTGAGTCAAATTCAACGTAGCAAGAAGTTAATAATTGATGATTTTCTATTGGATTATTATGAATATGATGATCAAATCGATTATTTAGGTAATCTGAAAATCATGTTGAAGAATTTGGAACAACACAATTTGGTTGATTCTGAATTTGCTAAAAAAATCATTGAAAAGGAACAAGTGACACCGTCTTTTATGGTACCAGGAGTGGCATTTCCACATCATATCAATAAAAAGAGTTCAAGAATTGTATTGTGTTTTTCTAAAGCTAAAAATATTGATCAGCAATCTGGTTGTACTTTTTTATTAGGTGTGCCTGAAAAATTGAGTAAAAACAAGGAAGATAGCCTAATTACACTTTACGAAAAAATTTTCAAGATGTCAGTTTCGTTGAATGCTTTAACGAGGATTCAATTAATAAATAATAAACAGACATTAATCGATTTTTTGAAATATTTATTTTCATTATGATTTTACAAAATAGAAAGAAGGTTGGTGTATGGATTCAATTCAAATTTTTATAACAGTTGGTTTAACAGCCTATATTGCTCAAGTGCTTTTAGGTTTTCAGCAAATAAAAAATTTCGGTCGAATTTATTCAAAATTAAGGCTAAAAGGAGAAGTAGTAATTGGTAAAAAGTCTGGCAAATTCTTTGCTGGTTCAATTGTGATTTTTTCTATTGATCAACAAGGAACTATTTTAGATAGCTGGATAATGAAAGGGGTGACGATCTTTTCTAGATTTAAAGAAAGCTATAAGTATAACAACATAAATTTAATGGGTGCCGATTTAGATAGGTTATTAAAGACAGAAAATTGGTTAATAAGAAAATCTGTTCTTAATGCAAAAGATAATTATTTAAAGGTTAAAAATGGTGAAGTCGAGGATCTAGACCAAGTGCCAGTGAATCCATTAACGATCAAGATTGATTTACTTAAAAACAAACTCAAAGCTATAACATGGAGGGAACAAAAATGACAGTTTTAACAAAATTAGCAGAAGGTTTTATTGGAATATTCCGCTTAGGCGGAAAGAATTTGATGGGCTGGATAAGTGGGACAGTGCCATTAGTATTAATGCTAATGATTGCCATGAATACTCTAGTAACCTTTATGGGTAAAGAGCGAGTAGAAAAATTAGCAAAAGTTTCTTCTAGAAATATATTTACCAGGTATTTAATTTTGCCTTTTATTTCAGCTTTTGCTCTAAGTAATCCGATGGCATTTACAATGAATCGTTTTTTGCCGGAATTTTATAAACCAAGTTACTATGGTGTTCAATCGCAAGTATTACAGACAAATAGTGGGATCTTTCCACATATGAATCCAGGAGAACTGTTTGTTTGGCTAGGAATGGCCAAAGGTGTTGAAGCTCTTGGATTAAATTCAACAGAGTTAGCAATCAGATATATGTTAGTAGGTTTTGTGTTAAATCTTTTAGATGGCTGCATAACAGACTTAACGACTGCGATGGTATGCAAACAGCAAGGAATTAAATTAAGTAAAAAAGTAGAGGATATTGCCGAGTAAAGGAGAAAACAAAATGTCATATCAAACAGTCAAAATAGAAAAAGGTAACGGCGGCTATGGTGGGCCACTAACAATTACTCCAACAAAGGATAAGCACAAGTTAGTATATATTACTGCTGGTGGAGCTAAACCAGCAGTAGTTGATAAGATTGTAAAAATAACTGGTATGGAAGCTGTCAATGGTTTTAATAATTCGATTCCTGATGACCAAATAGCTGCGGTAGTTATTGATTGTGGTGGAACCTTACGTTGTGGTATCTATCCTAAAAAACAGATTCCAACAATCAATATTGTTGCTACTGGTAAAAGCGGCCCACTTGCAGAATACATGCATGAGGATATTTATGTTTCAGCAGTCGGGCCTGAACAAATCAGTGCAGTTAAACAAGCAAAAAAGGTAGAAGCTACGCAAACTGAAAAAGCCAAACCTACGTATGATGTTAATAAAAAAATTAGTGAGCAAAATTCTAATCAAAAAAGTATCATTGTTAAAATTGGTATGGGTGCCGGTAAGATTGTAGCCGCCTTTAATCAAGCCGCTAAAGATGCAGTTAAGACGGTGTTGAATACTATTATTCCGTTTATGGCTTTTGTTTCATTATTAATTGGAATTATTGAAGGAACAGGTATTGGAAAGATAATTGCTAATGCTTTGGTACCACTTGCTGGAAATATCTGGGGATTGATCATTATTGGCTTGATTTGTTCATTACCATTTCTTTCACCGCTTTTAGGGCCTGGTGCGGTAATGGCTCAAGTAATTGGAGCCTTAATTGGTGCAGAAATTGGAAAGGGTAACATTCCTCCACAATTAGCATTGCCAGCTTTATTTGCAATTAATGTTCAATGTGGCTGTGATTTCATTCCGGTTGGCCTTGGGTTAGGTGAGGCTAAACCAGAAACAGTTGAGGTAGGTGTGCCTTCTGTTTTATATTCACGTTTTTTAAACAGTGTTCCTAGAGTAGTGATTGCTTGGTTAGCTAGTTTTGGTTTGTACAGTCATTAAAGATAGAGTGAAAAATATATGGATTTAATTTACAAAACTAAAATAACTAATATTGGTGATAAAGCAGCTGATTTTGAAAACGAAAATATGATCATTTTATTCGGTGAAGAAGCACCTGCTGCTTTGGCTGAATACTGTTTCAAAATAAAAGTTACACAGCTGGTTGACAAAATAGGTGTAGGTGAATATTTATGCATCGGGCAAGATAAATATAGAATTACGGCTGTCGGAAATGTCGTTGAAAAAAACTTGGATGCATTAGGTCATATTACAATTAAATTTAATGGCGCAGATAAAGCAGATTTACCAGGCACGCTTTATGTTGAAAAGAAGCCATTACCCAAAATTCAAATAGGAACAGTTCTTAGTATTAAGGAGAATTAAAATGGAATTAATTAAAGTAAAGAATGCAACTGAAGGTGGAAAGGTAGCATTTGACTTATTAAAAGATGGTTTGGATCAAGGTATAAAAACAATTGGATTACCAACGGGAAATTCTCCCTTGACCTTATATAAAGAAATAGCGGAAAGTAATATTAATTTTGAGGATATTCTTACCATTAATCTTGATGAATTTGTGGGAATGAATAAATCTGATAAAAAGAGTTTTGCTAACTTTATGGATGACAATCTATTTAAGTTTAAAAAATTTAGAAGAAATGTAATTCCTGACGGTCGCGCAGAAGACTTAACTAAAGAATGCCAGCAATATGAACAGTTTGCTGATGAAAATCCAATTGATATTATGTTCTTGGGAATTGGTCAAAATGGTCATATTGCTTTTAATGAACCTGGTTCTTCAGTTGATAGTTTAACTAGGGTCGTAACACTTACTGAGCAGACTGTTAATGCAGTAGAACAGGGCTTTGGTTTTAAAAGTTTGGAAAAAACTCCTAAAAAAGCAATCACCATGGGAATAAAATCAATAACTAAAAGTAAAAAAATAGTTTTATTGGCTTATGGTGATTCTAAAGCTCCAATTATTAAAAAGTTAATCGAATCGGAAATTGACGCAAATGTTCCAGCATCTATTCTAAGAAGTCATCCGGATTTTATTGTTATTGCAGATGAAAAAGCAAGAAAATTGTTAAAGAAGTAAAAGTCAAAATTTTAATTATAAAAAGCTAGCATCTTTATCAGAAAGGATAGAGGCTAGCTTTTGTTTTATCTTTATTCATCAATACTTTAATTTATTTGTATTTTAGTTGAAAAATTAGTATTTGTTAACAAATAGTATATGAAACGTGACTACTTAGAGCTAAGCCTATATTTTTTGGACAGATAGTCTAAATTAATCACTTGTGATATTATTAGCATATAAACGTAAGCGATTACAGATAAGAGGTTAAAATTATGAAATACACAAAAAATATTGCATGGGATGCAACGTATGATGTTGTTGTCTTAGGATTTGGTGGAGCTGGAGCAACTGCTGCTCGTTTTGCTGCAGATAATGGCGCTAATGTATTACTAGTTGATGCTGCACCAGAAGGTCATGAAGGCGGGAATACCCGTTATTCAGCACAGTTAATTGGTACAAGTAATGACTTTGCTAAGACCAAAAAGTACTATCAAAAATTAACAGCGCCAATGGCACTTGATGAGGAAATGGTTGACACCTTTGTTAAAGGCATGGTAAAAATGCCGGAATATGTTAATAAGTACTTAGATGTAAAACCATGCAGTGTTCGGGAATATTTACCTCAAACTCGAAGTGCATACGAAGAATATCCAGAATATGAAGGTGTAGAATCTTACGATTTTACAACGGTTCATGAGCAATGGTTTGACGCTGCTTTATGGCAAAACTTAAAGCAACAAGTGGTTAAGCGTCAAGATAAAATTACTGTTCTTTATAACACACCGGCTAAAGAGTTGATTCAAGAACCTGATACGGAAGCTATTGCTGGTGTAGTTATCGAACGTAAGCATCAATTGCTTAAAATTCAAGCTAAAAACGGAGTTGTAATGGCAACAGGTGGCTTTGAAGATAATCAGCAAATGCTGGAAGACTTTTTAGGAGCCAAAAATTTAGCCCCATTAGGCACGCTTTATAATACAGGCGCAGGAATTACGATGACGCAAGCTGTTGGTGCAGATATGTGGCACATGGCAAATTATGAGTCATTGGGCTTACTTCACGGCATGGCTTTTGCCATTAAACGTGGTGAGCGTGGACGTTTGATGCTGGGTGCACAAAATGAATTAGTATCTAAAGGTAGCGTATTTGTTGTTGGCGATGATGGGACAAGATATTTCAATGAAGATGAAGCTAATCGTCATGGCCACATCAAGAATCATGGTCAATGGAAAGTCCCACTAAATCAAGAACATCCTTATTTAATATTTGACGAAACTAAGAAAAAAGAATTGGATGAGGATGAAATTATCGGTAGCTATGAACCGTATACAAAGCATGTAATTACTGCCAATTCAGTTTCAGAATTGGCTGATAAGATTGGTGTTGAGCCAACTGTTTTACAAACAACACTGGATACTTATAATGATGCAGCTCAAAAGCAAAACGATGCAGAATTTCATCGTGACCCATCAAGTATGCGTGCATTTTCAGGAACAAAAATTTATGCGGTTCAGTTAGAACAAACCGTACTTAATACTCAAGGTGGTCCAAGAAGAAACTCTCGTGCAGAAATTTTAGATACAAAAGGACAAGCAATTCCGCATTTATATTCTGCTGGTGAACTAGGAGGAATATGTGCTAATCAATATCAAGGTGGTGGTAATTTAGCTGAATGTCTAATTTTTGGTAAAATTGCCGGTGAAAATGCTGCAAAGCCTAAGCCTGAGAGTACGCAAACTATTGCTTCTAATAAGCAGACTGTAAACGTTAAAGACTTGCTTAAATCTGATATTCAACAAGAAGAATTCCCAACAGCAGCTAACCAATACATTGGTAAATCCAACCAAGGTATGGGTGATGAGATTGTTGTTCGAGTTACCACTTCTAATGGAAAAGATTTGGAGAACATTGAAGTCTTGAAGCAAGCTGAATCGGATGATTATGGCTTGAAAGCAATTAAAGAACTACCGGCTAAAATGGTTCAAGAAGATTCTGTTGATGTTGATGCCGTCTCAGGCGCTTCTAATACCAGTCGCGGCTTAAAAGATGCCGTTAAAGATGCGTTAAGTAAGGCTAAATAGGCAACTATTCAAAACATTAACGTGGAAGATAGTCAGTAGGGCTTCTTTACAGAAAAAAGGGCAAAAAAATAGATCAAGATGTTTCCAAAAGGAATTCTTGATCTATATTTTTTGCCTAAGAAATCAATTTTTTATAGACATTTTTAAACTATATATACTAGTCTTTGTCAACGCTGTCTGGGAAGAAGGCAAGACGTTCGCCGTCACCAAGTTCTTCTTCGATTTCAAGCAAACGGTTGTACTTTTCAACACGTTCTGAACGAGCTGGAGCACCAGTCTTCAATTGACCACCGTTAACAGCAACAGCAAAGTCAGCGATGAAGGTGTCACCAGTTTCACCTGAACGGTGAGAAATCATAGTATTGTAACCATTCTTACGTGAAAGACGAATAGTTTCCAAAGTTTCAGTTACAGTACCGATTTGGTTCAACTTGATTAATGAAGCATTACCAGCACCTTCCTTGATAGCTTTAGTTAAAAGCTTAGGGTTAGTACAAATAAAGTCATCCAAAACAATTTGAATTCTGTCCTTGTGAGTTTCAGTAAACTTAATCATACCGTCAACGTCGTTTTCGTCGTATGGGTCTTCGATTGAGATTAATTCTGGGAATTCACCAAGCAACTTGTCGTAGTAATCTGACAATTCTTGATCATCAAGAACTTTACCTTCGAAGTGGTACTTCTTGTCTTCTTTGTTGTAGAAGTATGAAGCAGCACAGTCACAAGCAATAGCAATATCTTCGCCTGGTTTGTATCCAGCCTTAATGATTGCTTCGTGTAAAGCCTTCAAAGCTTCTTCTGAGCTCTTCATGTTAGGAGCAAAACCACCTTCGTCGCCGAGGCCAGTTTCGTAACCCATGTCTTCAAGAACTTTCTTCAAAGTGTGGTAAGTGTTAACAATCTTTTCAAAACCATCACGGAATGAAGTCTTCTTAACTGGGGTAATCATGAATTCTTGAACATCGATACCGTTGTCAGCGTGTTCACCACCGTTAATAACGTTATGGAATGTTTGTGGCATTTCAAGATCAGTTCCGCCAAGGTATCTGTAAAGTGGTTGGTGACTGTCTTTAGCAGCGGCAACAGCAGTAGCCATTGAGACACCTAAGATAGCATTAGCACCAAGAGTAGCCTTGTTTGGTGTACCGTCTAATTCGATCATAACGCGATCAATATTTGCTTGGTCGTGAGGATCTAAGCCCTTTAAGGCTTCAGCAATTTTAGTGTTAACATTGTTAACAGCCTTAGAAACACCTTTACCACCAACACGACTGCCACCGTCACGCAATTCAACGGCTTCGTTTTCACCAGTTGAAGCACCTGATGGAACTTCAGCCTTTCCTACGATACCGTTTGAAAGGGTAACAAAAGCCTCAACAGTTGGGTTACCACGTGAATCATAGATTTCCAGTGCATGAACATTTTCAATGACTGATTTTAACATCTAAAAACCTCCTAGAATAATAAATGTTGTACAACTTTTGTGTACATACATTAGCTGGAGCACCGGCTCCATCTCTACATGACAAATTTTAGCCTAACTTTGTGATTCTGTAAACATTTGAAAGCGATTTCTAAAATTAAAAATTTTTAATCGCTTTTTTGGCGGTTTTGCTTTATTATTTATCTATACAATTTAATTCATAAATTGACTTTGTATTTAATTTAAGGATGTATCAATAAATGGAAGAAGTAAAATTAATAATTGATTCTAGTGCCAACGAAAATACCGACCAAATGGTACAAGTAGTGCCGCTAACAATGACCATTGCTGGTCAAGATTTTATTGACGGCGAACAACTTGACATTGATCAGCTAATTGCTGAGATGGCAAAGAATACTGAAGCTGGTAAGACATCTTGTCCAAGCATTAATGAATGGCTTGAGGCGTTAGAGGGCAGTAATCGAGCAATTTTAATGACGATTACTAGTGGTCTTAGTGGCAGTTTTTCTTCAGCGTTTCAGGCAAAAGAAATGTATGAAAAGAAACATCCTAACAGTCATGTAATTGTAGTAGATTCTCGCTCTGCTGGTCCAGAAATGTCTGTTATTTTAAATGAAATTAAGCGATTGATTAATGGTAAATTGCGATTTGTTGATTTAGAGCAAAAGATTTCGGAATATAAAACGCATACCCATTTGTTATTTATTTTGCAATCATTGCATAATTTATCGCTAAATGGCCGTGTTAGTCCTGCGGTTGCTAAGGTTGCACGGATGTTGAAGATTGACCTTGTTGGTACTGCCAGCGAAGAAGGTAAATTGGAGCCACTGGCAAAAGTCCGGGGGATGAAGCGGGCGCTGAAGGAAGTCATTAAGCGCATGGCTGAGATGAAATATCAGGGCGGCCAAGTGATTATTGATCACTGCAAGAATGAGAAAGACGCCAAGACACTTAAAGAAAAAATTATTGAGCTGTATCCTCAAGCTCAAGTGATTATTCGCTCGATGAAAGGGTTATGTACCTTTTACGCTGAAGAGGGCGGATTAATGATTGGCTTTGAAGATTTATAAAGCAAAAAAAAAGACAGGTTTCAAATTGAAACTTGTCTTTTTTAAATAATGGCTAATAATATCTGCTGTGAAATTGTAAAACAAAAGATAGCTAAGCTCGTTGCACCAATAATGTCGGAAGGATAATGCGCCTTAAGGCTTAAGCGGGAAATGACAACCATTAACCAAATTATTCCTAATGCAATAACTAGCCAACTAGCGAGTTCCTTGCCAAAAACCTGCAGGATAATTAGCACCATGCAAGTAGCTCCCAAGACATGGCCACTAGGAAAGCTGTAGCCATCCTCTAAATCAGAATGTTCAATCGGTCGCTTGCGATGCATCCAACGCTTGAGTAAAATTCCCGTAATATCAGTAAACCCTAACGTGGCAATTACCCAAAGTGCAGTGATATTTCTTTCTTCATTAATGAGAAAGCTGGCAAGTAGGATGTCCCAAACTACCATTAACTTAGGATCATTAATGAAAGCAACGATTTGCCAACTAAAGCCATCGTGATTTCTGACTAACTTGTGATGCAGCCAATGATCAAAAAGATTAAAGCGACGTGAATTGCGAATGTTAACAATAAGAATTAGCAGAATAAAAGCGGACAAAGCCGCAAGCCAAATACTTGTTTGCATATATAAATCACTACCTAGAAATACTTACTGAAGCTATTTTACCAGCATTTCAAGACCGGTATGTACCGTTTAAAGCTGGTCTTGAATAAAACTTAAGAAATCAGCATTTTTTGTAACTATTTTGTAAAAAAGTAGGGATGAAAAATGCTGTAATCATAAAGATTACAACGTTATTTTTAATTGAATGAAGCAATCATTAAGAGTAAAATCAATATTAGTTCTTGCATGTAATTACCTAAGGTGGTTATTATATCTAATTCTCGTAAAATTTACGAGAGTTTTTTTAGTATAAAAATAGGTAAATCTTTAAATGTCGTTTTATGCAATAAAAATGGACTAACTAGTTATTAGTTAGTCCATCGCTATTGAAGAATACCGTTATCTCAGTATTTATTTACCTATATTTAAGGAAAGTACAATATTCCTTTTACATTAGATACTAACTATTATCGGAAAATTAAAACCCACAGTTGACTTGTTCAACATGGCTTGTTTAACACTGATCACGTTGATCCGTGGCACTATTTACCAAAGATTGGCGTATCTAAAGCTAAGTTCCAAAAAGACCTGAAGAAAGGTTTTAGCGGAGCGAATATTGTGCTGACCAGGTAGAAAAAATGTTTGTTGTAGACATATTGATACAAAGAAAGACTGTTTATAGAGCTTAAATGCTCTATGAACGGTCTTCTTTATTTAACAACATTTTTAGTGCTATTCAGTTTCAATAAACTTTTTTCTTTATGCTGTATATAAATTGTATATATAAATAACAGAGAAGCAGAAGTTACTTCAATCACTATTGCTAGTTTACTACTTGTTACCATCCACATAATTGAAGAAGATAAAAAAGTTGTTAATAATATGCCTAGCAATATTGCAAGCATTTTGTTATATCCTCGATATAACATTAAATAAAATAATTCAGTAATAGGATATGCGAATGATGCAACCACACAGCTCCATTCTATTGAATATATTATTATAAAGATAAAAGAAGATAATTGGCTATTAGTATCAAATTTATATTTGATCAAAAAAGGTACTACATTATATATAAAAGGTATTACTTTATAATATAGCATGGGAGTCAGTAAAAATAAAATAATAGGTACAAAAAGCCAAGCTGCAGCTCTGATAACATTTGACGTGTCATTATATAGTATATCGCGAATATTGCCTTTATTAGACCAAAGATTTTTAACATTTACAATAAGTAGTGTTGTCCCAGCTGCAACTCCATCTAATGCAAATAAAATTGCTAAAATTGCAATTAAATCGTGTCCGGATAGTAATTTAATAGCATAGTTTGCAATAATAAACGATATAATCCCAAAGATGTAAGATATGGGCTGTATTTGATCTTCCCATCTTGTTAGTCTCTGTATCTCGTTTTTTGCAGTATCTTTACAATTTAAAATCTTTAACTGATTATTAAGTTCATTAATTATTGTCGTGTTTTTATTTATTTTTTCAATTAAAGTGTTATTTTTATTATTTAAATCTGTTAACTGATCATTAAGTTCATTAATTGCTGTCGTGTTTTCATCTATTTTTTTAATTAGAGCACTGTTATTTGTTTTTTTATCTTGTGAATTTTTAAAATTAAATATACACATAATTAAAGCACTTCCTTTTTATTTATAATTATTATCCTTTTAAGATTTTCTTTCAAGCTATGCATCATTATTTGATTAAGCAAACCTAGGTAAGTCTGGATCAAACAAAAATGGACTAACTAGTTACTAGTTAGTCCATTGCTATTAAATAATACCTTTATATCAGTATTTATTTACCTATATTTAAGGAGAGTACAGGATTTGAACCTGCGCGCCAAGGAAAAACTTGGTTCGCCGGATTTCGAGTCCGGTGCATTACCACTCTGCCAACTCTCCACAACAAAGCATATTATACCCTATTGCCACTTTTTTTCCAAATTAAATTTAGAAATTTTTCGTTCTTAATTATATTTTTTGAAAATCTTTATCCTAATTTTACCAGAGTCATAATATTTCTTTTCATCAAATCGCTCAAGTTCACGTGCTGACTGGATTGCCACCATTTAAAAAATTGTATTTTAGTAAAAACACATGATATGATAGGTAACATGTTTAAAAATACTAAATATTGTATCTGTAAGGAGAGGGAATAATGAAAATACAGCCAAATACTGATGTCTTCAGACCTAAGTGGTATGTTGAGCAAATGCGCGGTTGGAGTTTTAAAACTTATATGTTATTGATGCTGGGAATTGGAGTTATTATTGGCACTACTATTAGTTCGCCAATAAATACCATTTCGCTGGTAACAATGATTGCGGCAATTATGGGCTTTACTTGCACGCTGGCAATTACAAACGCTAAGCCATTAAACGGTATTTTGGGGCTGTTATCGGCGCTAATTTATATTGTGGTAGCAATTAATGCTCGTAATTATGCCGATGTTGTCTTGCAAGCATCATATATCTTTCTGTTAGATTTGCCGGTTTTGTTACTGCCAGCTTGGGCAAAAGACGCAGAAAAGCATATTCACGGGTTGAATGCATCTAAATGGCTGCTCACTTTAATTTTCTTTGCTGTTGTTACTGGGGCTCTTTATTTTATGGATACCAAGATTTTTATTAGTCCTCGACCATGGATTGACGCCTTTGCGGGTTCAATTGGGATAACTGGTTCATTATTATGTACTTTGCGTTTTCGCGAACAATATTATTTTTGGACAATTCAAGGAATTATGTCGATCATTCTGTGGGGCGTAACGGCTTTCCAAGGGGATGCTAATTTAACTTTGTTTATTACTTATATTTTATACATGAGTAACGACTTACTTGCGTTTACTGATAAAAATACTCACTGGTTCCACTAATTTATACTGCTATTAATACACGATTTCGATTTTTGTCGGAGTCGTGTATTTTTTTCTTTAATTATTGGCGATATGATTGAAAATCAATCATAAAAAAGCCCTAACTTCGAAAAAAAGGGAAGTTAGGGCTAAGTTAAAGCTTAAAAAAATTCTATACCTTTTCAAACTCTGTTGGCTGTTTTAATGCTGGTTCGGTTAATATTGTCAGAGCATTGTCGCCTAATGTGATTGGCAAAAGTTCATGCTCGTATAATCGCTCTTCAATAAACATATTACCTTGATTATTGATCATCACTGGATAACGCCATTTTCCTAAAGTAACCATTAAATTATCATCGTCAGCGCTCAAAGTAACTAATCCATATCCAGGATTTTGGTAATCACCTAATTGAGCAGTGTCAGCTTTAACATGATCCCATGTCGTCCCTTTTAAATCGCTAAGTTTCTTTTCTTTACCTGCAATCTTAGCTGTCATTGTTTCGGATACTTTAGTTGTCCAATCAACTGTGTTAATGCCTAATGCAGCGTCAATTGTTTGGTATGCTAAAGCAAAAATCGCATCTGTAGAATCCATATTGGTTGTAAATACAAAAGCTAAATCAAGGTCTGGTACAAAGCCCAAGAATGAACAATAGCCAATGTATGAACCACTATGATAAAAATACTTGTGGCCACGATAATCTTCCATCATCATTCCCAAGCCATAGGCAGCGAAGTTGGCACCACCATAAGCACGGTTGGGCAACATAATTGATTGTGGTAAATAACGCTGGGCTGTGACTTCATTTTTAGTTGTTTTTTGCGTTTGCAATTGAAATTTTGCCCAAGTAAGTAGGTTAGAAATAGTCGCAATCATGCTGCTAGCACCGCCAACCTTGCCTGGTGCAATAAATGGTACTTCTTTTGTCACATCATTATCTCTGATATATGGTTTAGTAATTTTAGCAAATGGTGCTTCATGATGATTAATGTAAGTATCGTTCATTTCAAGTGGCTTAAGCAAATGCTCACGTTCATACGTACCATAATCTTCACCAATAACTTGTTCCATTACATAGGTTGTTACTGCATAAATCAAATTGCTATATTGCATTTTTTGTCTCAATTCATGCGTAGGCTGTAAATAACCAACATGTTCTGCTTTTTCTCTTAAGGATAGGTCGTGCTTGTTCATGTTGGTAAAACGCATTAAATCATGTGCTGGCAAGCCACTTTGATGACTTAATGCATCTCGCCAGGTCAGATGTTCTTCAACATATTTATCAACCATTTTAAAATCTGGCCAAGACTTTTTTAAAGGCTCGTCCAAATTTATCTTACCTGCATCTGCAAGCTGACAAATTGCTGTTGCTAAAAATGTTTTTGAAATTGATGCTAGTGGGTACAAGCTATCTTCTTTTGCGTTGCCGTATACATGACTAAAGTCTTCACCATGTTGATAAATGCCCACACCTAAGCTTGGTAAGTGAAATTCTTTAATTACTTTTTCAGCAAAATTATTAATTTTTTCATTATCCATAATTAATCCTCTGTCTCTCAAATATCATGAAGCTTAAAGCTATATTTAGTATTAACAATAGCTAGTATTTTACCCTAACTAGCTGTAAAGTTAAACATTTATTTCATAAAGATAGTGTTTTTATGAAATATTTATGATATATTGTTTAAATATGAAAATTGAATGTAGAAACGAGTGATATATCATGATGAGCAAACAAAATTTATTTAAATCTATCGGAATTATAAGCCTTTCTGGTCTTGTCCTAGCTGGTTGTGGCAAGAACAATGCTGGCAATGATGAAACCAAAACAGCATCCAAGTTCCCAATGTCAACCCCACAAAAAGCTAGCAAGCAGGGCGGTACAGTAAAGATTGGTCTTGAAACAGATACACCTTTTGCTGGAATATTTTCACAAGAATTATCTTCTGCTGACATTGACTCCCAAGTTGCAGCTCCAGGTCTTGAAACACTATTTGATAGCGACGACCATTACAAAGTTACTGACAAGGGACCAGCTACTCTTAAATTAGATGTAAAAAAGAAAACAGCTACTATAACGATTAAAAAGGGCGTTAAATGGTCTGACGGCAAGCAAGTTGTCGCTAAGGACTATGAATATGCTTATGAAATTTTAGCCAATAAGGATACCAATTGTCCAAGATACAGTAGTCAATTTGAAATTCTTAATGGACTTAAAGCCTATCATGATGGCGAAGCTAAGACTATTTCAGGAATTGAAATGCCTGATGGTGATAATGGTAGAACTGTTATTATGCACTTCAAGGAACTCAATCCTAGCATGTTTAACACCGGAAATCGCTATTTATGGGATGTGGCTGAACCGTATCACTATTTAAAGGATATACCTTTCTCTAAATTAAAATCTTCCGATAAAATTAGAAAAGATCCACTGTTTTTTGGTGCTTTCAAAATTGATAAAATCGTCCGCGGTCAATCCGTTACTTGGACTCCTAATAAGTACTACTGGCGTGGCACGCCAAAGCTGGATAAAATTGTCATTTCTGTGGTTTCACCTAATTCCGCTTCACAAGCAATTAAAAGTCATAAATTTGACGTAATGAAGGTCATTAACACCCAGTGGAACCAAGTTAAAGATACTAAAAAAGTCAATTTCATTGCCCAAATACCTTTGAGCTACCATTACTTAGCCTTTAGAGTGGGGAAATGGGACAATAAGGCAAGTAAAAACGTTGAAAATCCTAAAGCAAAGATGAATAACAAGGCATTGCGCCAAGCTATTGGTTATGCAATGAATGTTGACGCGGTTGATAAACGTTATACTTATGGCTTAACTTTTAGAGTTCCAACCCTAATTCCGTCGCAATTCGGTGATTACTTTGATAAAAATGCTAAGGGCTATTCTTATAATTTGAAAAAAGCTAATAGCATTTTAGATAAAGCTGGATATAAAAAGAAGGGCAAGTGGCGCAGACAACCTAATGGTCAACCATTGACTATTAATATTGCGGCCATGAGTGGTGACTCAACCCAAGAACCTATTATTCAAAATTACATTCAACAATGGCATAAAATTGGTCTAAATGTCCAACTAGCATCAGGACGTTTAATTGAGCACAACTCGTTTTATGATAAGCTTCAACACGATGATCCGGGAATTGATATGTTTATTGGTGGTTGGTCTATGCCATCAGAACCGTCACCGCAAACTTATTATAGTGAGACTGCGCCATTTAACATGTCTAGATTTGTGACTGCCAAAAATAATAAATTGATGTCAGAAATCAATTCTTCAAAGGCGTTTAACCACAAATATCGGGTACAAAAGTTCCATGAATGGCAAGAATACATGAATGATGAAGCTTATGTCATTCCAATTGATAATTCTTACCAAATTACTGCGGTTAATGATAAGTTGACGGGTTACTCATTGAAGCCATCACACACAAATAACTACCAGCCATTATGGTACAAAGTAGGATATGTCAAGTAATTATTAAATATACGAGGAGAAAATATGAAAACTGGATCAAAAATTATTACATTAGATAATGGTTACCATTTATGGACGAGTACGCAAGGTGAGGGTGATATTCACTTGCTTGCATTACATGGAGGCCCTGGTGGTAATCATGAATATTGGGAAGATGCGGCTGATCAATTAGCCAAGCAAGGTTTACATGTTCAAGTAACGATGTATGACCAATTAGGCTCACTATACTCTGACCAACCCGACTACTCCGACCCTAAAATTGCTGAAAAGTATCTAACTTATGAATACTTTCTTGATGAAGTTGACGAAGTTCGAGATAAATTGGGATTAGACAATTTTTATCTGATTGGTCAAAGTTGGGGTGGACTTCTTGCACAAGAATACTCTGTAAAATATGGTTCTCACCTTAAAGGTACGATTATTTCTTCAATGGTTGATGAAATTGATGATTACATCGACTCAATTAATCGGCGCAGACAAGAAATTTTACCGCAAACAGAAATTGATTTTATGCGTGAGTGTGAAGACAACCATGACTTTGCCAATCCACGCTATCGCGAAGACATCCAAATCTTGAATATTAACTTCCTAGATCGGCGTCAGCCATGCAAGTTGTATCACATTAAACGAATTGGTGGCTTACCTGTCTATCATACTTTTCAAGGTGATAATGAGTTCGTAGTCACTGGTAAATTAAAGGATTGGCACTTTAGAAAATATCTGAAACAAATTACAATGCCAACTTTGCTGACTTTTGGCGAAGAAGATACAATGCCACTGGAAACTGCAAAAATTATGCAGAAAGAAATTCCAAATTCTCGTTTAGTAACAACACCAGATGCAGGCCATCACCAGATGGTAGATAATCCTGATGTCTATTACAAGCACGTTGCTGACTTTATTAAACAAGTTGAGGCAGGCACGTTTAAAGGAGAATAGTTCTTTACTAGAGTGTACAGGGCATTCAAAAATGTAATAGATAAAAAGAGAACATTGCTAAGTAGCAATGTTCTTTTGTTTTGGTAAAAAATATGGCAATAATGCATTCTTGTAATTACAGAAAATTTGATAATTGGTTGTGAATAAGCGCTAGATAAAATACTTCGTCACACAAGGTACAAAATCTTTAATAGTTGGATTAATAGTATTTTTTAGAAAAGAGAGTCCATAAACATAAGGAAACTCATCAGGATACTCCAAGGGAATTACTTTAAAATCAGGAGAATCTTTAACACTAGCTAAGTCTACCATCATGGCGATACCAAGATTACCCTTTACAAAGGTATGAGAGAGTAATACTGAATCAGAATATAAATAATTTGCGTTAGGACATACTTCTTTAATTAACCGTTGAAGTTTGAATTGTCGTGGAGGACAAATATTAGCATTAAAGAAAATCATAGTTTCATTCTTTAAATCGGTAATTTTCAATGATTTGTGGTTAGCAAGATGATTTGCATTAGGCACAATACATGCAAACTGTCCCTTGATTAACGGGATAAATTTAATGTTCTGTGAATTAATAATATCTTGCATGGAAAAAATCACATCGCATTGTTGGCTTAATAAATGCTGCTTTAAAACATTGTGGTCAAAATTTTCTAGGTATAGACGAGAAGCGGGATGCAACTTGTTAAATTGTTTAATTAATTCAGGAAACTTTTGGATTTCGTAATATGTGCTAGTATAGCCGATAGCAAGAGAAGAAAACTCTTTTTCTTCTGCAGCACGTGCGCTTTGGATAGTTGTATCTAATTTAACAAGAATTGATTGAACATTTTCGTGTAAAATTTTTCCTCCCTCGGTTAGTTCTACGGTTCTTTTATTGCGGTTAAATAATTTGAAGCCTAAATCTTGTTCTAATTTATTGATTGCATGGGTTACTGCAGGTTGTGTTAAATTAACATTTTTGGCTGTTTGTGAAAAATTCAACGTCTCGGCAAGATTAAGAAATAATCTTAAATATTCAGTATTCATGGGCTTTTCTCCATTATTAATAAAACTCTTTTATTAATAATAATACTATTTCATTTCACTGTCTTTAATTTAAGTGATATTTTTAACATGAATTTAAAAAGAAAAAAGGAGAAATTCATAATGGAAAAACTGAAGTCAGGAATATATAAAATTACTGCAGCTGGTTATGAAAATAACTCAACTGATATAGAAGTTGAAATTGCCGATAATCAAATTAAAAAGATAACGACAAATAAGGAAATAGTTCCTAATAGTCTTGAAGATGCGGTATTTTCTCAAATTCCACAGAAGATAATTTCAGACCAGTCTTTGGCCGTTGATACTTTAACTGGAGCTTCCTATTCAAGTAAAGGGTTGATAGACGCAGTCGCTAATGTTATTAAGCAAGCGGGTGGTGATCCTAAAGAATTTGAATATGGTGCAACAAATAATTCAAAAGAAGTTGTTGAAAGTAATTCAGCACTAGAACAAAAATCAGAATATCAAAATTGGTGCAGTAAACCAGATAAGATCGATCAGGTAAAAGAAACTGATTTCTTGATTTTAGGAGCCGGTATTTCAGGTTTAGCAGCTGCTGTACAAGCCGGTGAACTAGGAATGAAAACTACTGTAATTGAAAAAAATAGTTTTGTAGCTGGTAATGGTGGCGGTGTTGAAGGTATCTTTGGCATTAATACTGATATGCAAAAAAAGGCAGGTATTCATGCAGAAAAAGAGGAGATCATTTCCCGTGAACAGGAGCTTGCTCAATATCGTACAGACGGTTCTTTCTGGGTCGATTTAGTTAATAATTCTGCCGAAAATATTAGTTGGCTATTAAAGCAGGGGGTTCAACTGACTAATGTTGATGATTACCACGGTACCTGTGCTTTTCCAACATTTCATTGGTTTAAGGGCGGTTTTGCCTCAGAAGGCTATGTTCCTTATATGAAGAAACGTGCAGATGAATTGGGTATTGATTTTGTTTTGAATTCTAGTGCTATTGGAATTATGTATGATGGCGACAAAGTAACTGGAGCATATATTCGTAATGCCAACGGTAAGGTAACACAGCTTAACGCTAAAGCCACGTTACTAGCTACCGGTGGTGTTGGTCATAATCCAGAATTAATTAGAAAACAAGGTTGGCAGACAGAAAACCTGCATTATTGTTCAATGCCAAGTAATACCGGTGATGGCTACATGATGGCAATGTCGTTAGGTGCTAAAGATATGCTTATGGAATCAGCAGAATTTATGATGAATTATATTCAAGCTCTACCACATGAAGGCGTTCATTTGTACATTGACCCAATTAATGGTTTCATGTCACTACCATCAGGTGGACCAGTTGTATTTGTTAACCAGGACGGTGCCCGCTTGGTAAATGAAAATGTTAAGAAATATAATTTGCTTTATCAAAGAATGGCAATCAAGTCTACTAAAGTTACTTATGAAGTATTTAGTCAAAAGATTTACGACATGATAACTAAAGGGATAGATGGCGCCGATGAAGTTTTAGCCGAAGCTGTTAAAACAAACGATGGTAACTCTTTATTCAAGGCAGACAAGATTGAAGATTTGGCCAAAGCTGTTGGCTTACCGGTTGCTGACTTCACTGAAACAATTAAAAAGTATAATTCTTACTGTGCTAATGGCAAAGATGAAGAATTTAACAAAGAAAAAGAAATGTTAGTGGCATTAGATGAAGGGCCATTCTATATTGCTCGGTTGGATCCGTCCAATCTTATTGGTGTTGGTGGTGTTGGCTCAAACCGTAAGTTTGAAGTTATTCGTGATAATTTCGATAAAATTCCAGGTCTTTATGTTGCAGGAGTAGACAGTACGATGCAATACCGTAATGTTTATACAATTACTTTAGGTGGTTCTGCTTGTGCGCATAATGTTAACTCAGGTCGTTATGCAGCAATGAATGCTCAAAAGTATATTGAAACTCTTTAATTCAAATAGAGACTTTTAATAGTCATAAAAATATAAATTAAGCAGCAATTCAGTATTCGCAAGAATAAAGAACTACTGCTTTTTTGTTGAACTACTATTTTATGAATTAAAAATAATTTTAGTAGGAACAGCAAGTCGTTGCTATTCTTTTTTCTAGTCATGCAACCAAAAAGTCGAGCACCTTGTTAATTTTTAAACAAAATTTTTGGTGATCTATTTTTGCTTTACATTTTATAATATATAGGTAAGTAATAAGTCGTATGGATAATATTTAAGGAGTACTTATCTTGAAGAATTCAGAACTTTCCCTAAAAACTAAAAAAGAATTTTCAAGTGCTTTAAAAGTAGAATTAAAGCATCATCCACTAAATAAGATCACTGTTACAAGCTTACTGAAAGCAACAAATAGAACTAGGCCAACTTTTTATTATCATTTTAAGGATATATCTGACTTAATAAAGTGGACAGTTCAAAAAGAAGTTATTAATTTGCTTAATGAAACTAAAGGGTATGACCACTGGGATACAGATATTTTGAAAGTTCTTAACTACTTTTATGAAAATCAAGCCTTGGCAAAAGCCTTTTACAACAACCTTGATATGTACCAGTTCAATCAAATTTTTAGAAATCCACAAGTAAAAATTTTACTAGGCTATATTGATGACATAATCTCCCGAGACAAACTAAAAATATGCCAGCAAGATAGATTGCTGATTGCTAAATTTTTTACTGGGGCATTTTCTGCAATCGTTTTGGATTGGATCGCATACGGTCAAAAAGAGACACCTGAAGAAATTAGAGAACAGCTATGCCGGACACAGCAAGACATAATCATCGATTGTCTTCATAGTACAGCTAAAAATCAAGATATGTTTAGAAACGATACAGTCTTACATTAATTAAGTTTTATAAGATGTCTTATGAATTTAATTAAGTGTATATTTTATTTCTTTTTGAAAGCGTTTAATATTTGAAGTGTAAAAAACTTTGTTACTTATTGAGCAATTTTGAAAAGAGGCTTGTTATGAAAGAATTTAAAGATAAAGTTGCATTAATTACAGGAGCAGCACATGGCTTTGGTCGTTCACTAGCTTTAGAAGCTGCAAACCGTGGAATGAAGTTAGCAATTGCGGATATTGATGAAACTGCTTTGTCTAAAACCTTACAAGATGTTAAAGATAAGGGTGTTGAAGTAATCAGTATCCCAACTGATGTGACTGATGAAGCGGCTGTTGACAATATGGTTAAGCAAGCTATGGCCAAATATGGTGCAATTAATTTATTGATAAATTCAGCTGGTATTGCTGTAGCCGGAACTGTTTGGAATGTTCCAACGCAAGACTGGGAATGGATTTTACATGCTGATTTAATGAGTCAAGTTTGGTCACTAAAACGTGTGATTCCAATTATGCGCAAACAAGAAGGACACTGCGATATTGTTAATGTTGCTTCAATAGCTGGGTTAATAACTAGCCCAACAAGCGCCCCATACTATGCTACTAAGTTTGCCGTTGTTGGTATGACAGAAGCCGTTGAATATGACTTGCAAGTAGAAAAATCCAATATCAGTATGCATGTATTTTGCCCTGCATTTGTTCAAACGGATCTCTATCACTCTGAAAATCATCGTCCGAATAAATATGCTGACATGTCGGATCCATATTATTCAAGCAAATCTTTCAAAGATGGATTAGCTCAAACTAAAGTTGATATTACAACTGGAATGTCTATTGATAAAGTTCCTGAAATTATTTTCAAGGCCATTGAAGATGGCAAATTCTATATTTTAACTCATCCTGGAGTTAATGACTTAATTGTCGGTAGAGCAAAACGAATCCCAGAAGGAAAGGGACCAGATCTGAAGTTTCTTGCTCCGTTTTTAACGAAGACTCATAAAGTCGACGAATAAAGTTTGATATTAATTAAGAGGCTGTTATGAAAGAATTTAAAGATAAAGTTGCATTAATTACAGGAGCAGCACATGGCTTTGGTCGTTCACTAGCTTTAGAAGCTGCGGACCGAGGTATGCAGTTAGCAATTGCAGATATTGACGAACCTGCTTTAGCAAAAACTTTGCAAGACGTTAAAAGTAAGGGTATAGATGCAATAAGTATCCCAACTGATGTTACGGAAGAGTCAGCCGTTGATAATATGGTTAAACAAACTATGGCCGAATACGGTGAAATTAATTTGTTGATTAATTCAGCTGGTATTGCAATTCCTGGGCCAATTTGGGAGTTACCTACACGGGACTGGGAATGGATTTTACATGCTGATTTAATGAGTCAGGTTTGGTCACTAAAACGTGTGATTCCAATTATGCGCAAACAAGAAGGACACTGCGATATCATCAATGTTGCTTCAATGGCCGGCTTAACTACGAGTCCTTTAATGCCAGCATATTACGCTACTAAGTTTGCCGTTGTTGGTATGACTGAGGCTGTTGAATATGACTTACAAGTAGAAAAGGCCAATGTTGGGATGCACGTCTTTTGTCCAGCATTCGTTCAAACTGATTTATACCACACAGAAAATCATCGTCCTGCTAAGTATACTGATGAAAGTGATCCCTACTATTCAAGCAAGACATTTAAAGATGCACAAGCACAGGCTAAAAAGGATATTACAACTGGAATGCCAATTGATAATGTACCAAAAATTATCTTTAGGGCCTTGGAAGAGGATAAATTCTATATTTTGACTCACCCAGGGATGAATGCTGCTATTGTAGCTCGTGCCGAAAATATTCCAAGCGGTAAAGGACCTGATTTACAAGCTCTAATGCCATTTTTAAAAGAAACACATGATGTAGAAAAGGAAGACTAATTATGACTAAAGAAAACATTGTAAATAACAATTTTAAAGACGTTGCCTTCAACAGACAATCTCAAAGAATTTTTGACCCAGAAGTTAAAATTTCGCATGAAGAATTTGAAGAAATGATTGAACAAACAACGAAAGCACCATCAGCATGTAATTTGCAAGCATGGCACTTTGTAATCGTTGATACTCCAGAAGGCAAAGAAAAGTTAAAGAAATACTTTATGAAATTTAATATGCCACAAGTTGAAACATGTTCAGCAATGGTACTATTGTTTGGCGATACAGAGGCATTTAAGTCCTATCGTGATTTATGGACCGAAGCATATCATAATGGGCAAATTGACAAGGCTAAACTTGATGAAGTGTTTAACACATTCTTACCTTTATATGAGAACGCAGATTACGATACATTGGTAATGGATTCTGCTGTTGATAGTTCTCTAGCTGCTATGCAATTTATGCTTGTAGCTCGTAGTCACGGTTATGAGACTAACCCAATCGGCGGCTATGATCCTAAGAAAGCTGCAGAAATGTTTGATTTAGACCCTAAGCGTTTTGTTCCAGTAATGGCTATTGCAGTTGGTAAAAAGCCAAAAGACTATGTAGACGAGGTAAAATCAGTTAGATACCCAGTTAAGCAAGTTTATAATTTTGCTTAACCAAAAATTAGTATTTCAAAATACTGAAAAATGTCCACTAGAAAAAATTCTAATGGACATTTTTTATACGATTCATTTTAAACAAAACAGAGCGAGTATACTTTTGCTTGGAAAAGCGCTATCATAAATATTGTGAGAAATTTTAAAATAACAGAAGTAATAAAATTATTTATGGTAGACTCAAGATAACATCTATTGATTTTTGCAAAATAATACTGCATAGAATGGGAGAAATTAATTTGCAAGAAATTTTTATTTATATTTATAACATTGCCTTTATTATTCTATATTTATGGGTGATAAATGTTGCAAGCTATGCTTATAAAATAACAAATAATAATCTTTTTTATTATGTAGAATTATTATTTGTCATTCTAATAATTGATAGTACTTTTGCGTTCTCATTTGATTTACTTAAAGCAACTAACAGTGGGCTAAATATTTTTGATCGGGCTTATTACCTTGCACGAGTTTTATTCTTTTTAATTGCTGGAGATTTGTATGTTAAATTGGTAGCTAAAATGCTCTCGCAAAAAACTAAACCAATTTTTTATTTACCTATCATTTCTGTAGTAATTTTGGATATTATTCACGTAATTTATTTTTATAATGATAATCAAACAGTGGTTTGGCAGAGAAGTATACAAGATGCTGGCATTTTTGTATTATGTATTTTTTATTATTTTTATGCTCGTAAAAGACAAAAACAAACAAAAAATGATTTTCTTTACAATAAAGTAGTATTTATTACAGCCTTATTTATGGCTTTATCGTGTATTGAAGGTATTGTTTACTTTGCTTTGTATCATTTAAGTTCGATAGCAGTGCAGAGATTACTTAGTTATATGAAGGTAATAGGATTAAGTGAGGATCTTTTTTCTGTAATTCTTTCTCTTTTAATTATTTGGTTTGCTAGACAAGAAGAAGATATTGCTAATAAAAATCAGCTTGAAATACTGCTACAACATAAAATGAATCAGTATCAGGCAATGATACACGAAAAAGAAGTCGCTAGTGAAGATAGTCAAGTCGTAGGATTTTGCGAATATTATAAAATGACTAAAAGGGAATCAGAAATCTTACGTTTAGTTTTAAAAGGTAAGAAAAATCAAGAAATTGCAGATGAATTATTTATTTCTGTTGGTACTGTTAAATCGCATATTTATAGTATTTTCAAAAAATTAGAAGTTGACCGACGTAGTCAGTTAATGCATGTGTTTATGGAATACAAAGAAGAAAAATAATAAAAATGTCTTTAGATTAAGATAATCCTTGATTTAAAGGCATTTTTATTATCTCATACTAAAGTTTAGATTAGATAAAACTTTAAATTTACAACCAAAGTTGATTGTATCTGGCTCTTAGTTTTACTAATTTAATTATGTAAAAAATTTTACAATTTAAGTAAGTAAGAAGGAGAAAGAGAATGGAAAAACAAAAGTTACCAAGTTATCGCTGGGTAATTTTAACTATTGTTAGTTTATTGTGCTTAATTGCAAATTATATTCAGTTTCAAGTTTCAGCTTTAGCTACTGAAATTATGCCGCAATTACACATTTCAACTGCACAATTTTCTAGTTTGTTAATGGCACCAATGCTTGTAGCGGTTATTTTAAGTATTCCTGCAGGATCACTTGGCGATAAATTTGGCTCAAAAAAAGTTATTACAGTAGGATGTATTCTATCTGTAATCGGTGCATTTGGACGGTTTATTGCTCAAAATTTTGCAATGATGATGATTATGCTTTTATTGAGCGGGATATTTATCGCTTTATTAAATGCTAATTTAATAAAGGTTTTAGGTACTTGGTTTAAACAAGATACTGATTCGGCTATGGGTGTGTTTTATGCTGCATCATGTTTAGGAATTACACTTTCACAAATTACTGGCTCGTGGTTCAAAACGGTTAATTCTGCTTACATGTTTTCATCAGTTTCTTTGCTTGTTTTATCAATTTGTTGGATTGTTTTTGTTAGAGATACTCCAAAAGGAGAATCTTTACCGCCTGCAGAGCCAACGATGAAATATTTAAAAGTTGCAATTAAAAGTAAAAATACTTGGATTGTTTCAATTTGTGCAGGTTTAGGTATTGCATCTACGACAGCTTATGCTGGCTTTTTACCTCAAGCTTTAAATTTAGGACAACATATTAGTAATTCTACAGCTGGCGTAATGTCAGCAATTGTTACAGTTGGTAGTTTCTTTGGTTCATTGATTGGGCCAGCAATGTGCAACAAAATTGGTCGTTATAAATTATTTTTGACGGTTACTACATTAATTGGTGCAGTTGTTATGTACTTTACTTGGTATACTCCTGCAGGCTTTTTCCTATGGGCAATGTTAGTTATTAATGGCTTTTTCACAGCTATCAGTGGACCTATTGTTCAAGCAATGCCAATTCAGTTTCCTGAAATTGGAGAAAAATATGCTGGTAGTGCCGGTGGTATTGTTGGTACAGTTTCAATGCTGATTTCATACATTATTCCAATTTTAGTATCAATGGTTGCTGGCAATGATTATGCTAAGAACTTAGGTATTGAATCCTTAATTTTTGGTTTATCAGTTATTTGTATTTTGGTTTTACCTGAATTAGGTAGTAAAGCTAAAAAATGATCTAAGGAGACTTGATTATGACACAACAAAAAGCAGACTATATTTTAAAGGGAACAGCTATTTTTACTGGCAATGATGATGAACCTAAATCTGGCTGTGTATTAATTAAGGGTAATCGGATTTTAAAGATTGTTCCACTTGAAAGAATGACTGGTTACGTTGATGAAAATACAACAGTCATTAATTGTGGAGATCATTTAATAATGCCTGGATTTAATGATTCGCACATGCATATTTCTTTAGGCTCTGTTCAGAATGATCCGGATTTTTGTATACAAATGATGGATTGTAAGAGTGAAGAAGAATGTGTACAGATGGTTAAGGACTTTGCGGCTTCACATCCTGATAATCCATGGATTTATGGTACTGGTTGGTATTCAGAAGTTTGGGATAATCCGCATACACCTTCAAAGAAATCATTGGATGCTTTAAACTTAGACCGTCCAATATGTCTAAACTCATTTGATTTACACTCTGTCTGGTGCAATCAAGTTGCTCTCGACAAAATTGGGATTACTAAAGATACACCAAATCCTCAAGGTGGAATTTACGGTCACGATGATGATGGTGAGTTGAATGGAATTTTATATGAGCCACCTGCAACCAAGGCAATGATGGACGAGGTTTTAAATGTTCCAACATTAAAACAATCATTGTTGAAATGTTTAAAGCATTTTCGTGAATTAGGAATGACTTCTGTGGCAGATGTCTATCCGTCAGGATTAACTAATGATAATATTCCTGAAATCTTTGACGAATTAGAACAAAGTGGCGAGTTAACTACCAGAATAAGTTCATTTCCGTCATTAACAGACGTTAAAGGAGCTTTGGAATTAAAGAAAAAATATCATACTGATAAACATAGAGTTGCTGGTTTAAAGCAAGTTCTTGATGGTGTGGTTGAAGCTCATACTGCATTGTTGAGTAAACCATATGATAATGATCCTGATGTTAAAGGAGATGCTTCTTTAACGCAGGATGAGCTGAATAAATATGTTTTAGAAGCGCAAGAGGCAGGCTTACCAGTTAAGATTCATGCAATTGGTGACCAAGCAAGTACAATGGCTCTTGATGCATATCAATATGCTCAAAATAGATTTGGTAAATTGAAATTGCATAATTCAATTGAACACATTGACATGATTCGTCAAGATGACATTGATCGTTTAAAGAAGTTAAACGTTATGTGCTGTGTTCAACCGCAACATTGTACCGGTGACTTTATGAGTGGAGGATACCTGCCATGTATTGGAGAAGAACGGTTGTCTCATACTTGGCCATATCGTGAAATTTTAGATGCAGGCAATCATTTGGGCTTTGGTTCTGATTTTCCTGCAGTTTATTCAGTCAATCCTATGTGGACAATTTACGCAGCGGTTACACGTTGTGAACCTAATGAAGGTAAGCCAGATGGAGGCTATTTCCATGAACATGCTGTTACTTTAGCCGAAGCTTTGAGAGCACATACCAAGTGGTCAGCTTATGCTGAATCTTTTGAAGATGATTTGGGGACCCTTGATGCAGGGAAACTAGCTGATGTTATTGTTCTTGACCGTAATTTATTTAAGATTGATCCAATGGATATTCGCTATGCTAAAGTTGATTTAACGATTTCTGACGGTAAAATTGTTTATAAGAAATAATTTTACGTGTTTAAATAAAATATAAAAATGTCTATTAGAAGTTTGAAAAGTGACATAAAAGTTAGATATTTTTAAATTCATATTATTAATGCACGATTCTAGTATTTTCTGGTATCGTGCATTTTAATTTGCTCAATTTTCAATGTTGCTATGCCAGCCAACCAAAAAAGGTGAGATTCTTCATTAACTGAAGAATTTCACCTTTTATTTTGCTAAATGTTCTTTGACAACTTTGACTAAAATTGCGGTTGCACCTTTACCAGCCTTGTCATCATAATATGACTTGTAGCGAGCTTCTCTTTCATAATCATCGACTAGTGCTAAGTGGATTTCAGGGGAATAATTAGGCATAATTATTTGTAGCCATGCCTTATGATTAGCAAAAATGTCGTCGCTTAATTCTGCTTCTTTAGTAGGATCTTTAACAACTGCTTGCAAATTGCGGACAAGGTTTGCTTCAGCAACCTTCATTTTGTTAAAATTTTCAGCCGTCTTTTTATCATCTTTTTTAGTCATTACTGATACTCCTCAATTAAATTTATCGTATTAACTATAGCATATTGGCCATTATAATTCCTGAATTAATTTCTAAGCGCTAATTTAAACTGAAAAGTTAGACTTATCAGACTACAAATAGCAATAAAATTGGTCAAGCTAAGACCTTAAAGAACAATTAAAGTTAAATAAACCGTATAATAAGGTAGAGGTGAATAGATGATTACTTTTGTATGGGCAGAAGATCAAAAAGGTCAAATTGGTCTAAATGGACATTTACCGTGGCAATTGCCGGGGGATGTGAAACACTTTAAGGAAATAACAATCGGCCATCCGATAATTATGGGGCGAAAAACTTTTGCGAGTTTGCCGCGACTATTACCGCAAAGACTGCACGTTGTTTTAACTAAAGACGAGCAACTAATTGCCAAATATGCAGGAAATAAGCAAGTTGTCACAGTAAACTCATTGACTGCATTAAATGATTGGGTTACTGCCCATGAGCAAGAGAAAATCAGCGTAATTGGCGGTAATTCTGTTTTTACCGCATTAAAAGAGCGTGTTGATGTTCTAGAAAGGACCGTAATTGATGCCACTTTTGCTGGCGATACGGTGATTACAGCTCTTGATTATCAACAATTTAATTTGATTAAAAAAGTAAAGCATATCCCTAATGAGCAGGATAAATATCCGTATACTTTTTTAACTTATATGCGAAAGGAAGTCCAAAAATGAAGCAAGTTATCTGGTCTGGCGTGGTTTTCTTAATCAGTGTCATTGTTTTAATTAGCAGCCTAATTCAAGCCGAAACAGCCAACCATAATTTTTGGTGGCAAGTCATTGGCATGGCAATTGTAACTTATAGCGTTGGTCGTTACCATATGGTTCAAATTAAAGCTTTCAAAAACGCTCGCAATAAATAAATTTTATTCTGGGGTTGACAGAGAGTAATTCGAATGTTAAATTAATAAACAATTAAATAATTAATACATCTTGAAAAGCAGAGTAACTATTTTTCTTAGCAATAAAGAGAGTTGGCAGTGTGGTGAGAATCAGCAGTTAAGTAATAGCGAACATGGGCTTGAAATGATGACTGTTAGTGATATTTAGCTAATGGCGGAGTTGCATCCGTTATCTTTGCAAGCTATTGTTTGATAGCTAGTGAGGTTTATTACGTGAGTAATAAACAATTTAAAGGTGGTAACACGAGCATTCGTCCTTGATTGGGACGGATGCTTTTTTTATTGCAATTTTGGAGGTAAAGGTCGTTGAGTAATAAAAAACGTCGCAATTTAATTGTTGGTATACTGGTTGTTGTTATTGTAATCATTGCTGCTTGGTTTGGATTTGGCTCAGGCTTGCATCATAACTCAAACCCGCACACTGTAACTGTTGGTGTAGTTGGTGAAAGTAAGGCCGAGCAGGCTATCTGGCAGCATGTTAAACAGACGGCCAAGAAGAAATATGGTGTAACGGTGCAGATTAAAAACTTTACTGATTACAATCAACCAAATAAAGCCTTAAAGAATGGTGACATTGATCTGAATGCCTTTCAACATTATTCTTTCTTGGCAAGTTGGAACAAGGCCAATCATGGCGGTGTAGTTCCAATCGGCAAGACCTATATCGCACCAATTAGATTGTATTCGAAGAAGTATCACAAGTTAACACAATTACCTAACGGTGCAACAATTGCGGTACCAAACGACCCAACTAATGAGTCGCGAGCACTATTTGTTTTAAAAAATGCTGGCCTAATCGGTTTACGCAAGGGTAAAAGCCTTGTTACAGTTTCTGATATTGTTAAAAACCCACGCAATTTAAAGGTTAAAGAAATCAGTGCTGAACAATGTGGTCGGGTAATCAACTCAGTTGATGCTGCGGTTGTAAATAATGACTTTTCTGGCCCTGCTGGTTTAGGTAAGAAGCAGACAATCTTTGTTGAGCCAGTTAACAAGGATTCGCAACAATGGATTGATATTATCTGTGCTAAGAAAGGCCAGACCAAGAATAAGGATTATCAAGCCGTTGTGAAGTCTTACCAAACAGAAGAAACTAAGAAATTATATAAGAAGTATTACGGCGACATGGAGGTTGCTGCTTGGGACATTACCTTAAAATAGAAAGGAAAAATTATCATGAGTAACAAAAAACGAAGAAATATCATTATTTGGATAATTATCGCCGTCGTTGTAGTTGTTGCCGCTTGGTTCGGCCTTGGCCCTGGTTTGAATAAGCCTAAGACGCAAAATCATGTTGTAACAGTCGGAGTGGTAAGTATGACCAAAGCCGACCAGGATATTTGGGGACATGCAGCCACTTTAGCTAAAAAGAAGTATGGCGTTTCAATTAAGATAAAGAACTTTACTGATTTTAACCAGCCAAATAAAGCATTAAAAAATGGTGATATTGATCTGGATGCCTTTCAACACTATGCTTTCTTAAAAGATTGGAACAAGGCTAATCATGGTAATATCGTTGCAATTGCGCGGACACAAATTTCACCAATTAGACTTTATTCCAAGAAGTATCACAAGCTTAGTCAACTGCCAGATGGTGCAACAATTGCCGTACCTAACGATGCCACTAACGAATCACGTTCATTAATTGTCCTTAAAAATGCGGGCTTGATTAAATTACGTCCTCACAAATCGTTATTAACCGTTGCAGATATTGTTAAAAATCCCCATAATTTTAAAATCAAGGAAGTTAGCGCTGACCAGTGTGGTCGTGTAGTTAATAGCGTTGACGCGGCAGTGGTCAATAATACTTTTGCGGCACCTGCAGGACTTGGCGAAAAGCAAACAATCTTCGTTGAACCTCTTAACAAAGACTCGCTGCAATGGGTCAATATCATTTGTGCCCGCAAAGACGAAAAGGATAATCAGGATTATCAAGCAGTTGTTAAGGCCTACCAAACGGCTGAAACCAAAAAGTTAATTAAGAAGTATTTTAAGAAAACTACAATACCAGCTTGGGATATCAAGTTTTAGTAAAGGATGATTGTTCATGAGTATTATCGAATTAAAGCACGTTAATGTAGATTTCCCAGATAAGAAAGGAAAAATTGTTCATGCAGTGCAGGATGTCAATTTAAACGTTGAAAAAGGCGATATTTACGGCGTCGTTGGTTTCTCTGGCGCTGGTAAGTCTACCTTGGTTAGAACAATTAATCTTTTGCAAAAGCCGACTGCAGGTGACATTCAAGTTAACGGTACAGACTTTGTTAAGGATGGCAAGCAAATTATTGCCAACAAGCAGTTGCAATTGGCACGTAGAAAAATCGGCATGATTTTCCAGAGCTTCAACCTGTTAAATGAAGTGACTGTCCTTGAAAATGTATCGTTTGCACTGAAGCATTCTGGGTTGAAGGATAAGGAAATAGAAGAAAAGTCATTACACTTACTTGATTTGGTTGACTTAAAGGACAAGGCAAATTTTTATCCGGTACAATTATCTGGTGGGCAGCAGCAACGTGTTGCCATTGCGCGGGCACTTGCCAATGAACCAGACATTTTGATTTCAGACGAGGCAACTAGTGCCTTGGACCCGCAAAACACACAACAAATTTTAGCTTTATTGAAAAAGCTCAAAAAAGAGCTGAACTTAACGATTGTTTTAATTACGCACGAAATGGATGCTGTTAAGAAGATTTGTGACAAAGTAGCAGTCATGGAACAAGGCAAAATCGTTGAAAAGGGTAAGCTGCGTGATGTCGTTTTGCATCCGCAGATGGCCTTGACTAAGAGCTTTGTTGGTGGGTCACTTGAAGTTATCAATACCTTGGAGATGTTACATCTAGATAATTTAAATGATGATGAAGCAATTTATCAACTAGTTTATAGTGTAGCTAATGTAACTAAGTCAATTGTCATCGACCTTTATCGTGAAATTGGGGTTGAAGTCAGTATGCTTTACGGCAATGTGGAATTGCTTGATGACGAGCCGATTGGTACCTTGCTAGTATTAGTCAAAGGCGATAGTGAAAAACAGCAGGAAACAGTTGCCTTCTTAAAAGAACAGCAGGTATCGTTAACCAGATTTGATGAAAAGGGGAATTTGTATGAGTAGTTGGTTTAGTAGTGTATTTCCAAATGTTGTTCAACTCGGTTGGAGTGGGGACGCAGGCTGGGGTACCAGTATTGTTCAAACTCTCTTTATGACCTTCTGGTCAGCTATCTTTGGCGGCATATTAGGAATTATTTTTGGTGTAGTTCTTGTTTTAACCAAAGATGATGGCATTCGCCCAAACAAATTCTGGTTTAATATTTGCGATAAAGTAGTTTCAATTTTCCGGGCAATCCCATTTATCATTTTGCTGGCTTTTATCGCACCAGTTACGCAAAAGATTGTGGGAACACAAATTGGGATGAAAGCTGCCTTAGTCCCATTGACTTTAGGTGTTTTTCCATTCTATGCTCGGCAAGTGCAAGTTGCACTAGAGAGTGTGGCACAAGGCAAAATTGAAGCAGCACAGAGCTTGGGCGCAACTATTTGGGACATAATTTTTAGTATTTATCTAAATGAAGCACGCTCCGAATTAGTTCGGGTGTCGACCGTTACAATTATTAGTCTGATTGGCTTAACCGCTATGGCAGGTGCCATCGGTGCAGGTGGACTAGGAAACACGGCCATTTCTTATGGCTATAACCGGTTTAATAATGATGTGACCTTAGTGGCAACAGTGCTCGTAATTATTTTGATTTTTATTGTTCAAATTGTCGGTGACTTCTTTGCTAAAAAGCTAAATCACCAAAGCCGTTAAAAAAAGACCAGCAAGCAGATTGCTTGCTGGTCTTTTATATTTTAAGTTAATTATTTAACTGCATCCTTCAATGCCTTACCAGGCTTGAAAGCAGGTACTTGAGTAGCAGGAATAGTTAAGGCTTTACCAGTTTGTGGGTTTCTACCTTTTCTTTCTGCACGTTGACGAACTTCAAATGAACCGAAGCCGATGATTTGTACCTTTTCGCCCTTAGTCAAGTTATCCTTGATTGAGTCGATGAAAGCGTCAATAACTCCTTCAGCTTCCTTTTGCTTAAGGCCAGTCTTTGCTGCAACTTCTTTAGTAAGTTCAGATTTGTTAATTGAAGCCATAATGTATCTTCTCTTTTCTATAAAAATTATAAAACGGTCAACACAATTGATTGCAGACAATCGTCATGCTATTCACGTAATGCGTTGTGTCGCTTGATATTCAGCAACTTTAATTATTTTAGCACAGTTAAGCCGACCTTCAATAGAAAAATTGCGATTGTGCAAATTATTTTTTGACTTTTGTTAATTTGTTGGTCATTTGCTGGTAATTTAGGTAAAGTGCCTTAAAGCGTGAATGGTTTTCCTTTTGCCATGGCTTAGGTTTGCCACAGAAGTGGAGAATGGCGGTATTCTGCATGACCCATTCGAGGTTAAAATCGCCAGTACTTCTAGTTAAATATACCGGATAGGCGCGGGAATCATAATTCCACTTTGTTTCAGGAATTTTAAGGATATCTTCACCGTATAAGTAATTCAAAATGTCCTGATCAGGCAAAATCAAGGTATCGTGGTGCTGATTGATTGCAGTAGTCAGATCATCAAGTTTGACCTTTTGCCGCATTTGGTCCAGATCCATTAGCATAATACCGGAATTAAAATACTCAGTCGTTGTGCCCAAGCGAATGTTGTTAATTGAACTCATGATGTCCGTAAGTCCCTCATGAGCAGCTGCAGCAAACATTTTACCCTTTAAATCCAAATGCCATAACGGTTTAATCGAATTAATGACCAAAATATCGGGATCAAGGTAAATAATTCTGTGCAGGCTGGAAGGCAAGATTTTACCAGATAAAAGGCGAAAATACATTTCTTGTGGGTAATCATGCAAGCTGAGTAATGATTCTGGAAAAGTAAAATCGGCATTCATTGCTAAAGCCTCAATTTCAAAGCCAATTTTTTTGCCAAAGTCTTTTAAAGAAGCTAGTGCAGGATCACTAATATTGTCATAAATTATCCAAATTCGTATCTTTTGCCCTAAATTATTAAGTTTGAGCGAGTACATCATCACCTCAAGTGGCTTAATGTAGTTTTGATCGATAGTAACTAGAATTTCAATTGGCTGATCACTTGTATTTTTCATATGTCCCTTTCTAAAAACAACAATTTACATAGTATTTATTATAAGTTATTTAGTTTCAAATCTAAACATTATCATTTAGTGCTTGAAGATAAATTACAAATCATTACATTTCTTGTAATTGGGGGCAATTGCAATCTTAATGTAGTAAAATAAACTGTAAGAAAAAATAATACATCATGAGGTGGAAATATGAAGAAGAAATTATTGTTAGGTCTAGTATGTGCAGCCTCCTTGTCGCTCGGTTTTAACATTACTCAAGTAGGAGCAGCAACTACCGACCAAGCAGCTACCCAGCCTGCAACTACTGCTACAGATAATTCAAATCAGCAGCCAGCTGCAACAACAGGGACAACTGATGCTAATCAACCTGCAACTAGCGACAAGCCGGCAGCAGATAAGCCTAATAATGGAACAAGTAATGGTAATAGTGCTATTGCTGTTTCGTATCTTGGTAAAAATGTTAAGTTGAAACGTAATTCTTATGTTTATAATAAATCTGGTAAGCGCGTTAAGAAGCGTGCGCTAAAGAAAAATACAATTGTAACAATTACTGGAATGGTAACCGTTAAAGGAAAATCATTATTACAAATTAACAATAAGAAAAATCAATATATTAATGCTAATAATGTTAAAAGTTTTAAAGTAGCTAGTTATAAAGCTAAGCGTAGTGCGTTTATTTATAACAGTAAGGGTAAAAGGACTAACAGTTACTACAAAAAGGGTACCCGTGTTCCTGTCATTAAAACTAAGAAAATTAATGGTACTAAGTATGTAGGTGTTAGTGAAACAGGCTATGTTAAATGGTCAGATTTAAATCATAAGAGTTGGAAAATTGTAAATCAGTAATTGGGAAAGAAGTTTAAAAATGTCAGATCCAATTTTAAAACGTGTCGCAATTCGTAAATATACAGATGAAAAAGTTAGCCAAGACGAAATTGAGCAATTACTGCAGGCTTTTCAAGCAGCACCATGTGGAATGCACGAAACAGATGTTATGCAAGTAACAGTGGTAGAAGACGAGCAGCTGTTAGCCAAAATTGAACAGTTAACTGACAATGCCTGCTATGGTGCGCCACTTTTGTTTGTCATTAATGTCAAAAAGGATAGCCATTTTGGCGAGCGTGATGCTTCAGTTGCCGCTGAAAATATCATGGTGGAAGCTGCAAATCTTGATTTAGGTTCTGTTTACTTAATGATGGCAGCAAGTACTTTAAATACTGCTCCAGATTTACAGGCAGAATTAGGTATCACATCAGAATTTTCGACAGCTGTAATTGTCGCAGTTGGTCACGCTGCAGAAACGCCAAGTGAAGACCGAACCAACCGATATCGCGTAATTAGAAAATAGAATTGAAAGCGAAGAGTAATCTTCGCTTTTTTTGATAATAATATATTAGCCAATGAAAGCGCTAACTGATATAATCGAATTGTAATAAAGTTTAAGTTTTATAATTGAAAGAGGATTTAAAATGAAAAAAATTATTAATGATCCTGCTAATGTTGTGTCAGAAATGGTATCTGGGATGGTTCGGTCGTATCCACAATTTATTGAAAAAGTTCCTGATGCTGAAGCAGTTATGCGCGCCGATAAGGAATCAATGAAGGGTAAAGTTGGTCTTGTTACTGGTGGTGGCTCTGGTCATGAGCCGACCCATGCCGGCTTTGTGGGTAAAGGGATGCTGAGTGCTGCTGTTTGCGGCGAGGTCTTTACCTCACCAACACCAGATCAAATTTATGCTGCTATCAAGGCTGTTGATCAAGGTCAGGGAGTCTTTTTAATAATTAAAAATTATTCTGGCGACGTCATGAACTTTGATATGGCAAAGGATTTAGCTGAAATGGACGACATTAAAGTTAAGTCAATCGTGATTGATGATGATATTGCCGTTGAAAACAGTACTTTTACCCAAGGACGCCGCGGCGTAGCTGGGACGATATTTATGCATAAAATTCTGGGAACAGCTGCTCAAAATGGTGCTAGCCTTGATGAGATTGCAGAATTGGCTGAGAAGGTTTTGCCGAATATTAAAACCATTGCTGTTGCCTTGTCTGCAGCGACAAATCCAGAAACTGGCAAGCCCGGCTTTGTTCTTCAAGAAGATGAAATTGAGTTTGGTGTAGGTATTCACTCGGAGCCAGGTTATCGTCGAGAAAAGATCAAACCTGCCAAGGACTTAGTAGAAGAGTTAGTCAGTAAGCTGGATAGTGAAATGCACCTTGATGGCAGTAAAAAATATGCTGTACTTGTCAATGGGATGGGTGCAACCCCGATAATGGAACAGTATATTTTTAGTAATGATTTACTAAATAAACTTGAGCAATTTAAGATTAAGCCGTCATTTATGAAGATCGGCAATTACATGACGTCACTTGATATGGCAGGATTGTCACTGACCATGTTCGAATTAAAGGATGACAAGTGGCTTGAGGCCTTAAAGACGCCAGTTGAAACAATTGCTTGGTAATAGAAGGGACATAATAATGACATTAACTGTCGATACTTTAACAGAGTGGATGAATAATTTTACGGCTAAAATTGCCGCTAATCAGCAATTTTTGAGTGACCTAGATACCCCAATCGGCGATGGCGATCATGGTTTTAACATGAATCGTGGTATGGCGGCAGTCAGCCAAAAACTCGCTGAGAAGCCAGCTAGTGTAACTGCAGCTTTTAAAACAATTGCAATGACCTTGATTTCAACTGTTGGTGGAGCTTCCGGGCCTCTTTATGGGACTGCCTTTTTGGAAATGGCTAAAAAGAGCAGTTCAACGACTGATTTGGGCGAACTGCTAGATGCGGCCTTAATTGGAATCGAAAAGCGTGGTGGTGCCAAACCAGGCGACAAAACAATGGTTGATGTTTGGACTGCATTAATTCCTGACGTCAAGGCTGGCAATCTGACCACGGAAAAAATTGCATCTGCAGTCGAAGCTACTAAGGAAATGGTTGCTAAGAGGGGCCGCGCTTCGTATTTAGGTGAGCGGTCACGAGGACATGTTGACCCTGGTTCACAATCAAGTGGCTACCTATTTGAAGCAATGTTAGAAACGAAGGGATTATTATGAGTTTAGGAATCACCTTAGTTTCTCATGTTCCGGAAATTGCAAGTGGCTTAAAAAAGTTATTAGACCAAGTAGCAGCTGATGTTTCGATTACTACTGCTGGCGGCACGAATGATGGCAATATTGGTACCAGCATGGATAAGATTATGCAGGCTTTTGCTGATAATCAAGCTGACGAAATCATGGCTTTTTATGACCTCGGCAGTGCCAAAATGAATTTGGAAATGGCCATTGAAATGGCAGATAAAACCGTTCATTTGTATGATACTGCCTTTATTGAAGGTGCTTATACAGCAGCTTCACTCATTCAAGCAGGCGTTGGCCGCACGGAAGTTGAAGACCAACTCAAAGAATTGGTTATTAAGGACTAAAAAATTAATTTCTAATTGATGTCTTTCAAGCAAAAATGTTTTTCATCTTCACAAGTTAAGTTATCATTGATTAAGTCAAAATTAATACTTTGAAACTTTAAGTGAGGGAGAAAAAAGAATGCATGATAGTTTAGCAATGCAGATGCTTGGAGAGTTTTTAGGAACAGCTATCCTTGTTTTGTTTGGTGATGGCATCTGTGCTGTCGCTAATTTGAAGAAATCAAAGGGTAATGGTGCTGGTTGGCTTGCAGTTACACTTGGCTGGGGTTTTGCTTTAGCCTTTGGGATTTACTGCGTAAGTTGGCTTAGCCCGGGTCATTTGAACCCAGCTGTTACTTTGGGAATGGCACTTGCAGGGAATTTACCTTGGAGTTCTGTCTTACCATACTTTGTTGCTCAAGTTGCCGGCGGTTTTGTTGGTGGTATTCTCGTATGGTTGACATACTACCCGCACTTTGCTGCAACTGAGGACCAAGATGTTATCTTAGGTACTTTTGCCACTGAGCCAGCAATTAGAAAATATCTCTGGAATTTCTTTGCCGAAATGATTGGGACGTTTATGCTTGTCTTTGGCTTATTGGCCTTCAGTAAGAGTCAATTTGCCCCAGGACTAAATCCACTAGTTGCCGGCTTATTATTAGGTGCCATTGGTCTGTCATTGGGTGGTTCAACTGGTGCTGCTCTTAACCCAGCTCGCGATTTGGGACCAAGATTGGTTCACCAATTGTTCCCAATTGCTAATAAGGGTAAGTCTGACTGGGCATATGCCTGGGTTCCTGTTGTTGCTCCATTTGTCGGTGGAGTTTTAGCAGCATTATTATTTTTAGTAATTAAATAAATAAGTATAAGTACTATTTGGAAAGCCTTTAGACAAGTTAAGTTTGTTTAAAGGCTTTTTTATTTCTAATTTATTCAGGTATATAATATTAAGCGTGAATATAAGGAGGAAATCCAATGGAAAAAGAAAAGAATAACGAAGGCTGGGGCAGTTTTTTTCGCGAAGTGATTGTCATGATGGCAGTCATTCTAGGAATATTTTACTTATTACTTACTTTTGTGATTTCAAATGATCGCGTTGATGGAGCTTCAATGCAACCGAACTTTGAAAATAATGAACGTTTGATTGCTTGGCGCCATACTTCATTGAAACGAAATGACGTTGTTGTGTTATACGCACCTAAAGCCGCACAAGACGTTCCTGGTTCAGTTTATGTTAAGCGGGTAATTGGCTTACCTGGCGATAAAATCGTTTCTAAAAATGACAAAATGTATGTTAATGGCAAGCTATTGCCGGAGCCATATCTCGAAAATAACTATAAAAAAGCCGACAATGCAGTAGGGCAAACGTACACAAGTAATTTTACGTATCAAGTTCCCAAAGGTTATTATTGGGTAATGGGTGATCACCGCGACATTTCAAAAGATTCACGCTTGTTTGGTCCAGTAAAAAGACAAAAAATAATTGGAAAAGTGGTATTGCGCTACTGGCCGCTTAATAAAATTCAAAAATTTTAAAAGAAAAATAAATTAAAAATCCCCCCAATATCTGCTTATTGGAGGAATTTTTAGTTAAAGCAAAAAATCACATAGTAGCTAAAAATTATACTTTTTGAAATAAAATTTTACTTATGAATTGAGCTAATAAGTACCGGATAAAGTTAGTATAGCTATTATTGTATCGCCATAAGGGCTAATGGGATATGTGTATTTTATTGCTTGAATCCTATAAAATAATTTTCACAAAGTATTTCACAAAGTATAAATCACATATCACAAATTTACTGTCTTAACAACAATTATGCACTAAAAAATATTTGTTAAATTTCTATTTACATTTGTGAAAAAATATTATATATTTTAATCAAGCGCTTCCATAATGTTCAATATTTATAAATATGAAGTTAATAATTCAATTACTAATTTAGAAAGATTGGGAGTTAAAAATGTTACATGATAGTTTGGGTATGCAATTAGTTGGTGAATTTGTCGGAACGGCAATGATGATTTTATTAGGCGATGGTGTCTGTGCAGATATGGGCCTAAAAAAGTCTAAAGCTAGTGGAGCTAATTGGGTTGGTATCGCGTTTGGCTGGGGTATGGCAATTACCTTTTCCGTATACTTTGTCAAATGGTTAACACCTGGTTACTTTAATCCAGCAGTTGCTGTAGCAATGGCAGTTTCAGGTAGTTTCTCTTGGTCTTATGTTTTGCCATACATTATTGCTGAGGTTGCAGGAGCTTTTGTTGGCGCCATTTTAGTGTGGTTAATGTTTTATCCTCATTGGAAAGAAACGAATGATCAAGAAGTAATTTTGACAAGTTTTGCTACGTCACCTGCCATTAGAAATTACTTCTGGAACTTCTTTGCAGAAATGTTAGCAACATTCGTTTTGGTATACGGATTGCTCGCATTCAGCAAGAGTGGCGTTGATGGCGCATTAAATCCGATTCTTGCAGGTAGCTTGATCACGGCTATTGCATTTTCACTCGGTGGTCCTACTGGAATCGCCCTTAATCCAGCTCGTGACTTTGGTCCTCGGCTTGCTCACCAAGTATTACCAATTGCAAATAAAGGTAATTCTGATTGGGCATACAGCTGGGTTCCAATTGTTGGGCCATTCGTTGGCGGAATTTTAGCTGCTTTATTATTCATTGGTCTTAGATAAGATAAAATAAAATAAAAAATAAGCTATTCAAATTCGAATAGCTTATTTTTTATGGTTTGAAATGACGTAAAATTTCAATACCTTCACGCTGGTATTTATTTGGTACAAAGCTCTTACGCATGGCAATCTGCATATATGCCCATAATTTTTGGCCGGAATTCAAGCGGACAATATGAACTCCCGTGACATCTTTCAGACTGCTTTCCATTGCTAGGGCAATGCCGACGTTGCGCTTTACAAGGTCAATCATTAACTTCATTGTAGTCGCTGTATAAACAATGTCGGGGGTAAAGTCGCCTAATTTTGCTTCCTGCTCAAGACATTCTCTAGTTAAGAAACCACGCTCACGAGCAATAAAGCGTCTGTTTCGTAATTGGGCCGCGCTGACTTCATGGACATCTTTCCACGGATCAGCAAGTCCAGTAATGATTACTAATTCTGTCTTTTGTAAGTTATGGATAAAGTAATCTGGGTCGTTAATTTTAACCATCCAGGAGTAAATTGCGACATCAACCTTACCATTAGTGAGATCAGAAAAGGCATCAGCTGATCGTTCAATATGAGTGTCAAGCAGGTGGGTCAGGCCAACTTGGAAAAACTTTTGAATAATATCGGGAATATAAGAACTTCCGGCTTCACCAGAAAAGGCAAGCCGGATTTTTTTGTCACTGGCATGTTTAACATCGTAATTAATACTTGCAATATCTTGGATGAGGATTTTAGCCTTTTGATAAAGTAATTCACCGGCATTGGTCAGTATTAACTTACTTTTACGATTTTTCTGAACAATCAATGGATCTTCAAATTTTTTGGCCAACCTTTTGATGGCCATCGAAATCGTTGGCTGAGTAACGCCAAAGTAAGCCGCGGTAGTAGTGTAATTACCACTTTCGACTAATTTACAAAAATAAATCAAATCTTTTTCATTCATTTTGAGATAATCCTTTTTTACAAAAAATAATAAATGTTATTTATAAGTGAATCTTTTTATATTATATTAAATCACCTGAATAATTGCAACAAACAGTTGGTAAATCAGGCTTTAAAAGAAACTTTGCTGAGCAATTTCGATTAAAAATAAAGTAGATTTATGTTTATGAAAACGATATATTTATTTCTGTTAATAGATTTATGAAAGTGCAGGTAACTATTTTGCTTTACAATTCAACTCTTAAATGGGATGCCGTCTATGATGTAATTGTAGTCGGTTTTGGTGGTGCAGGTGCAGGTGCAGCTAGATTTGCGGCTGACAACAATGCCAAAGTATTATTAATAGATGCTGCTCCTGAAGGACAAGAGGGCGGTAATACTCGTTATGCTGGTGGTGCTTTTGCGTGGAGCGATAACTTTGAAGACCTACGTGAATATTACAAGCAAACTTATTATCCTTTTAAATATGACCCTAAGGACTTAGATACCTTTGTCAACAATGTTTTGCAGATGAAGGAATACTCAAAGAAATATTTCGGAATAGAAGCTCAATACACAGGTAGAAGACCTGAGGGTGAATATCCTGAATATCGTCATGCGTCAACAATGCGTTCGCAAAGTATGACACAGGGGATGTATAATGGTGGCTTCTGGAAATTACTACGTAAAAAAGTTTACGAAAGATTAGATAAGATTGACGTCTGGTTCTCAAGTCCAGCGCAACACTTAATTCAAGACCCAGAAACCAAAACAATTTTGGGTGTTCAAATTAAGCACCAAGGTCAAGTTCGTTATGTAGCTGCTAAAAATGGTGTTGTTCTCTCATGTGGTGGTTTTGAAAACAATCAAGACATGGTACAAAACTTTTTAGGTCAAGGATCATTAGCACCAATTGGGACATTATACAACCAAGGTAAGGGAATTGATCTTGCTGTTGAGGCTGGTGCACGTTTATGGCACATGTCCAATTATGATTCACACGGTTTTTCATTAAATGAAGGTCAACCAAGAGAAAAGTTTGCTTACATGATTAACTGGAAGAGCCTATTTAACGGTAGTATTTTTGTTGCTGGGGATGACGGTACACGTTATTATCGTGAGGACGAAGAAGATCGCCACGGTTATAAGTACAACCACGGTAATTGGATTATGCTGCCTAACCAAAATCATCCGCATATTGTAATGGATCAAAAACAATATGAGCAACTTGCTGAAGATGATTCTGCTAAAGCTGATCAAATTAAGGAATTAATCTCTTATGCCATCAAGGCAGATTCAATTGCAGAATTAGCTGAAAAGATTAAAGCTCCTAAATTAGAACAAGCAGTTACTGATTTTAATTTCTTCACTGACAAAATGGAACGTGACATGGTTTTAGACCGGAAGATTGAAACAATGCGTGCGTTTGGTGAAGGTCCATACTATGCAATTCCAATTCGCCATAATATCTTGCATACTCACGGTGGTGGCCGCCGTAATGAAAACTGTGAAGTGCTTGATATGGCAAACAACGTAATTCCTCACCTTTATGAAGCTGGAGAATTAGGTGACATTTTTGCTACTAAGTATGTCGGTGCTAACAGTATTGCTGATTTATTAATTTCAGGAAAAATTGCGGGAGAAAATGCTGCATGGCCAAAGCGGAAGATTATTGACTTTGAAGTTATTAGTCATGCAAGTAAGGCACCAGAATTACAATCTGATGCCCACATTTCAACAAGTGATTATGAAGCCGGTCCTAATCAAGGTATTGGCATCAGTGAAAATGGGATTAATGATGTTCCAATTATCGTTCGGGTAACTGCTAGCGATGACAAGATTACTGATATTGAAACTTTGCAGCAAAAAGAAACACCATCACTTGGTGGTCGCGCTATTCCAGCTTTAACAAAGGAAATGTTAGCTAAGCAAACAGCCGATGTTGATGCCTTTAGTGGTGCCAGTGTAACTAGTGCAGCGTTTAAGGATGCAGTCAAGCAAGCATTGCAAAATATTAAGAAGTAGAAAAGAGTCTTAATCGTGAAAGTAACTAAAAATACTAAATGGAATGGCGATTATGATGTCATCGTTTTAGGTTTTGGTGGTGCTGGTGCTACTGCAGCCAGATTTGCAGCTGATAATGGTGCCCAGGTTTTACTAGTTGAAGCTGCCCCATATGGTCATGAGGGTGGTAACACGCGTTATTCTGCTCAGCACGTGGCAATGGCTCATGATCGTCAGCAAATTTCTGATTATTATCATGAATTAGCTGCACCTTTTGCCGTTGACGAAAAGACAATGGATGTCTACCTTGATGGCTTTGTAGAAATGCCAGAATATTTTAAAAAGTATTTTGGTCTAAACCCGTTTATTTGGTCAAAGGATTTTCAGCCAGGTGATCATTTAGCTAATAAGAAGCAGTTATGTGAATATCCAGAATATCAAGGCGCGGCAACGTTTGACTTTGCCTTAGTTCATAATCGTGATTTTGATGCGGGTCTGTGGAAGGTTATTCGCCAGGAAACATTACAGCGAAAAGACCAAATCGATATTTGGCTAAATTCAAGAGCAACAAGATTATTACAAGACCCAGTAACTGATGAAATCACTGGTGTGGTAATTAAGCGGCAAGAAAAGCAGTATTGCATTCATGCCAAAAAGGGTGTAGTGCTTGCAACCGGTGGCTTTGAAAATAACGATAAAATGCAACAGGATTATTTGCATATTACGCACTTAACCCCATTAGGTACCTTGTATAACAAAGGCGACGGTATCAAGATGGCTGGCGAAGTTGGCGCCAAGATGTGGCACATGAGTAATTATGAATCCCTTGGCATAGTTCCTAGCTACGTGATCGCAGAAGAAGCTGGTCAACGCGGTCGTCAAATCAGCGGCTGGCAGAATGTGAAGTCAGGTTCAATCATTGCCGTAGCTGATGACGGCAGCCGGTTTATGCGTGAGGATGCAAAATTCCGCCACGGACATATTTTCCAACATGGTGATTACTTGTTGCCACACGCTTATGATCATGCCTGGCTTGTCTTTGATGAACAACAATATCAAAAATTTGTTCAAGAACAAAAAGCTGGTAATTTAAAATATCAGAATTTCTTTGACAAATTAATTAAGGCAGATTCTGTAGCGAATTTAGCAGACCAAATGAAGTTATCTGCGAATACTTTGACTACTACAATTACCCAGTTCAATCGATTTGCAGATAGTGGCCGTGACTTAGAATTTGGTCGCGCACCAGAAACGATGAGTAGCTTTAACTTAAACGATGCGGTAGATGCTATTAAGCTTGCTCCAGCTGTTTTGAATACTCAAGGTGGCCCACAACATGATGAACAAGCCCGAGTTCTCGATAATTCTGATCAGCCGATTAAACGCTTATACAGTGCTGGAGAATTGGGCGGCATCTGTGCTAATCGTTATCAAGGTGGCGGCAATTTAGCAGAGTGTTTGATTTTTGGCAAAATTGCCGGTGAAAATGTAGCACAACTGTCAGATGCTGCAGAAATTGAGCTTACCAACCAAGTACCGCGAATTAACGACTTAGTTGATAGCGAAAGTGAAAGTAAGATTGAACTTAAGGCTAACCAATATTTAGGGTCTTCTGAAGCTGGAATTGGTGGTAAGGTCTTGGTTCGAGTAACTTATCAGGATCAAACTATTAGTAATGTTGAAGTACTTGAAAACCATGAAACTGAAGGCATTGGTGCAGTTGCAATTAAGCAATTGCCTCAACAAATAGTTGACCAAAACTCGACAAATGTTGACGCAATTTCAGGCGCAACAACTACCACTAAAGCCTTAGTAGAAGCTGTTAACCAAGCAATCGGTAAAGCCGAAAATAAAGGAGAAAAATAATGTTAGATAAATTTGAATGGAAAAAGTGGCTGCTGCCAGTAGCAGTTGGCATCATCTTATGGCTAGTAACGCCATTAAAGCCTGCTGCAATCAGTATTCCTGCATGGCATCTGTTTGCAATTTTTATTGCGACAATTATTGCCTGTGTTACTAAACCTCTACCAATGATGGCAACTACGATTATTGCCATCGTGATTGCGACCTTGACTGGTATCTTTAAAATGGATGAAGTCACAGCTGGATTTGGTAATTCAACTGCTTGGATGGTTGCAATGTGTATGTTCATGGCTGCTGGCTTTATTAAGTCAGGCCTTGGCAAAAGAATAGCTTACTTTTTTGTTAAAACATTTGGTAAGAGAACTTTAGGTTTAGCATACGCATTATCAATGGTTGAAACTGTTTTAGCAATTGGGATTCCAAGTAATAATGCTCGTGTTAACGGTATTATGTACCCAATTATTGATAACTTGTCCAAAGAAATGGGATCGGACCCTAAGAAGGGTACCCAAAGAAAGATGGGTTCATTCTTAGTCTTTAATGAATACGAAGTGAACATCGTTACCTCAACTATGTTCCTTACTGGTCTTGCTGGTAACATGGTAGCATTGGGAATTGCTAAAACACAGAATATCTCAATCTCATGGATGCAATGGTTTGTTGCTGCAATCGTACCCGGAATTATTTCTTTAATTGTTATACCGCTTATTTTATACAAGATTTATCCACCTGAGATTAAGGAAACTCCAAATGCTCACGCATGGGCTGATAACAAACTGAAGGAATTAGGTAAAACAACTGTTGCCGAAAAGATTATGGCCGTTGTCTTCATCTTAGCCGTTGTTTTATGGCTTGTTGGTTCAAAATTTGGTATTGATGCAACCGAAGTTAGTTTTATTGCCGTAGCTCTACTATTAATTACTGGCGTAATTAATGTCAAAGACTTGCTTGGTCAAAGTTTTGCTTGGAATATTTTAACTTGGTTGTCAATTATCATGTTAATGTCCCAAAAATTAATGACCTTAGGATTCTTCCCATGGTTCTCAAAGACTTTGGGTAATGCATTACACGGAATGAACTGGATTTGGGTTTTGGTAATTCTTTACCTAGTTTACTTCTATTTACACTACTTATTCCCAAGTATTTCAACTCAAATTTCAGCTTTGTACGCCGGATTTTTATCAGTTGCAATTGGTGCCGGTGTCCCACCATTGATGGCAGCTTTAATGCTTGCTCTTGATGGCTCATTATATCTATCAACTTCAACTTATTCTGCTGGTCCTGCAGCTTTACTTTCATCAACCGGTTATGTTTCCAATAAAGATTGGTGGAAATTAAGCGCAATTATCGGCGTGGTTCTGAACATTATCTGGCTTGGCGGCGGATTGCTTTGGACTAAAGTAATCGGTATGTGGTAAAAAGCCCGATAAATAACTAATACAGCAGCATTTTATTATGCTGTTGTATTTTTTTACGTGATTTTGCTTGACAAATAATGAGTTAATAATTAAAATATCCTTAATATTTGAAAAGCAATGAAAAGAAAAGTAAGTTTGCAGGAAATGCACAGAGAGTTCCGGTTACTGAAATGGAATCACAAATGCAAACAGAAAATCCCTTGGAGCTATCTAGTGAACCGAGTAACTAGGATTGGTGACACCCATTATCGTGTTAGCGTATCGCTGTTTTTGGCCGTACGTGAAGTGACTGTTTGATTTAGGTACGCGCATAAATTAAACAGTAAAATAGGTGGTACCGTGCCGAGCAAGCACCCTTGAAGAAATTTCAAGGGTGCTTTTTTTATTGCAAAATAGGCAGGTGATGGACTGATGAAAGTTAAAATTAGCATCCAAACAAGAATTGAACAATTTTATCCAAATGGAGGTTAAGTATGAAGGAATTAGAACAAGATGTTAATCAAAAACCATTAACGTGGAAACAGTATTTAGTTGTAGCGTCATTGCTATTTGGCTTATTTTTTGGCGCTGGGAATTTAATTTTTCCAATTCACTTAGGCCAAATGGCAGGAGCTAATTGGGGTCAAGCTACCCTTGGCTTTTTGGTAACTGCAGTCTTACTGCCATTACTATCGGTTTTGGCAATTAGTGTCACACATGCCAAAGGCGTTTATGATATTGGTTTGCCACTAGGTTCAGCTTTTGCGTTGATTTTTATGGTGTTAATTCACCTAACAATCGGTCCGCTCTTTGGGACACCACGTACTGCCAGTATTTCATTTACGGTTGGCGTTCTGCCAATTCTGCCTAAGTCGTGGGCACAACCTGGATTGTTTGTCTTTTCCGCACTGTTTTTCATCTGTGCCTTTTTAGTCGCATACAAGGAATCCAATATTTTAACTAGTATCGGCAAAATATTAAATCCACTGTTTTTGTTACTGCTATTCGTTATCTTTTTGTTAGGCTTTTTCTCACCGATGGGTCGCGCTAATGCCCAAAAAGTAACGGTTGCTTACCAGCAAGCACCATTTTTTAACGGCTTTTTGCAAGGTTATAATACAATGGATGCCTTGGCTGGATTGGCTTTTGGGGTAACGGTCGTAACTGCCGTTCGGCAAATGGGTAAGACCACTGCCAAGAGCAATGCTAAAGTAACGGCTAAGGCTGGTGTTCTAGCAACAAGTGCTATTGGTTTAATCTATGTTGCGTTAATTTGGCTTGGTGCCACAACTTTGAATCATTTTAAATTATCACCAGATGGTGGTGTGGCCTTTAACCAAATTGTTACTTATTACCTCGGCGGCTTTGGTCATGCTTTACTGGCAACTCTCATCACAGTGACCTGTTTGACAACTGCTGTTGGTTTAATCGCAGCATTTGCTCAAGATTTTCATCGTAGTTTTTCTAAAGTAAGTTACCATGCTTGGCTATTTTTGATGACGCTAGCTTCATTTTTAACGGCTAACTTTGGCCTAGATACAATTATTTCTTGGTCAACACCGATGCTCATGTTTCTGTATCCGTTTGCCATGGTGCTCATCTTACTGTCAATCTCATCCTCACTATTTCACCATGATCCTGTTGTTTACTTCTGGGTTGTGTTGTTTACATTAATCCCAGCATTTTTAGACATGGTTGCTGCTTTTCCGCCAGTAGTTAGTCAAAGTCCATTAGCGCTGGCTTTACATGCTATGCAGCTTAAATATTTACCGTTTGCGGCAATTGGGATGGATTGGTTAATTCCCGCTCTTGTTGGTTTAGTAATTGGTCTTGCTTGTAGTTTTGTCAAAGTAAAAGTTGCGCAGACAGAATCATAGTTTCAGCAAATTTTTTCATTTTTCTTGTTGACAAAAAATGGCTTAATGATTAAAATATTATTAATATTTAAACAAGCGAAGAAAAGAAGAGTACAGTTGCAAGTAGTGCAAAAGAGAGTTCAGATGGTGAAAATGAACCACGACAGCAATTGGAAAGTAACTTTGAGCTATCTAGTGAAGTAGAAGTAGCTAGTATTGGTGACACCCATTAACGTGTTAGCGTATCGCAACTGCTGTACGTGAAGTGACTAATAACTGATATTGTTGTCAATTTATTAGTAAGATAGGTGGTACCGTGCCAAAGCACCCTTGATTTTTGAAAATCAAGGGTGCTTTTTTAGTTACCTGCTAAATTTCGCTTTTTAGGAAGTGACAATCTTGAAAAATGAATACGTGTGCTAGCAATGATGAATCTATTATTGCATTGAATAAAAACTGGAGGTTAATTAAATGGAAGAAATCGAAAGAGACGTAAATACTAAACCATTAACGTGGAAACAATATTTGGTTGTTGCTTCATTATTATTTGGGCTATTTTTTGGGGCAGGAAACTTAATCTTTCCCATACATTTAGGTCAAATGTCTGGCGCAAATTGGGGAATTGCCACGATTGGCTTTTTGATCACTGCAGTTCTGTTACCACTTCTGGCAGTTTTGGCAATTAGTGCCAGTCACGCCAAGGGAGTTTTTGATATTGGTCGGCCATTAGGACCTAAATTTGCTTTGGTCTTTATGGTCTTAATTCACTTAACTTTAGGGCCACTATTTGCTACTCCGAGAACGGCGAGTATTTCCTTTTCGGTTGGTTTACAGCCAGTTTTACCGCAAAAATTAGCTAAACCTGGTTTGCTAATTTTTTCAGCAATTTTCTTTATTTTGGCATTTATTATTTCTTACGAGCAATCAACGATTTTAGATAGTATTGGTCGAATTTTAAATCCAATTTTCCTATTATTGCTTTTTGCCATTTTCCTAATGGCCTTTTCTTCACCAATGGGTGCAGCCAAAGAGCAACAGGTAACCGCAGCTTATCAAAGTGCACCATTTTTTAACGGCTTCTTGGAAGGTTACAACACAATGGATGCTTTAGCCGGATTAGCTTTTGGATATACAATTGTTTCTGCTGTTCGACAACTAGGTAAGACAAGTGCCAAAAGCAATGCGAAGGTTACGGCTCGTGCAGGGGTTTTAGCGACTAGCGCCATTGGTATTATCTATATTGGCTTGATCTGGCTTGGGGCAACAACGCTCAATCATTACCACATTTCACCAGATGGCGGGACTGTTTTCAATCAAATTGTTACCTATTATTTAGGTAATATCGGTCATGCTTTGTTGGCGACCCTAGTTACCTTAACTTGTCTAACGACTGCAGTAGGCTTAATTGCTGCATTTGCACAAGATTTTCATCGCAGTTTTAGTAAAGTTAGTTATCATGCTTGGTTAGGAATTATGACTTTTGCGTCATTTCTGACCGCTAATTGTGGGTTGGATACAATTATTTCTTGGTCAACGCCAATGCTAATGTTTATTTATCCAATTGCAATGGTTTTAATTATCTTGTCAATTACGGCTAGCTTGTTTGATCACGACCCAGTAGTTTATTTCTGGGTAGTTGTATTAACAATTATTCCTGCAATTTTTGATATGATTGCTTCATTTCCACCAGTTATCAGTCAAACTCACTGGGCTTTGCAAGTTCGGGCATTACAATTACGGCTTTTGCCATTTGCCGCAATTGGCATGGATTGGATTATTCCAGCAATAATTGGGTTAATCATCGGTCTGGCATTTCATTTTTATCGTCAAACAAAATTAGCTAAATAAATCGTCAAAAGCTAGGATTTTAGTCCTAGCTTTTTAGTACCGAATTTTTGACAACCATCATTTGCCACAGTAGATTAAGGGTGCAGAACAGATAGAGCTAGTTGTATGAAGATAGGATTGATTTATTGTGGCAAAAATGAAAATGACGGGTAAACCTGAAATGCAGATGCATCAGCACCAGCCAATGACGCACATGGATAAAATGTCGATGCACGGTAATGACATGATGATGCATGGCGGGCAAATGATGCACATGGGTAATTTAAAGCAAAAATTCTGGGTGTCGCTGATTTTGGCATTACCAATTTTATTTTTAAGTCCAGCAATGGGAGTTCATCTTTTCTTTCAGTTTTCTTTTCCAGGCTCTGACTGGTTAGTTATGATATTTGCAACCGCCTTATTTATCTATGGCGGCAAACCATTTCTCAGTGGCGCCTTTTATGAGTTAAAAGATAAAAAGCCAGAAATGATGACGTTAATTTCGCTGGGGATTACTACTGCTTACATTTACAGTTTATATGCGTTTATTCAAAACAATTTTTACCCAAATTCTGGTCATGTGATGGACTTCTTCTGGGAACTAGCAACTTTAATTTTAATTATGTTGTTAGGGCACTGGATTGAAATGAATTCAATTATGCGAGCTGGAAGTTCAGTTAATGATTTAGCTGAGTTATTGCCTGATCAAGTTCACGTTCAAAAGGATAATCAAATAATCGACGTTCCACTTGCACAAGTAAAGAAAGACGCTGTAGTTATTGTCAAAGCTGGTGAAAGTATTCCGCTTGATGGTACTGTTATTTCTGGAAAAAGTGAGGTGAATGAATCACTTGTTACTGGCGAAGCACGATTGGTCACGCGCCAAAAAGGAGACCAAGTAATTGGCGGTGCCAGCAATGGTTCTGGAAAGTTAACCATTAAGGTAACAAACTCTGCCAATAATGGCTTTTTGGCTAATGTTAATCAGCTAGTTCAATCCGCGCAAATGGATAAATCAAATTTGCAAACTCTTGCCGCTAAAGTCTCAGGCTGGCTATTTTATGCGGCAATAATTATTGGGATAATCGCTTTAATTATTTGGACTGCTAATCAGGGGATTGCGGCCGGACTTGAGCGACTAGTGACGGTGTTGATAATTGCTTGTCCCCATGCTTTAGGATTGGCGATTCCGCTAGTTAGTGCTAAGAGTATGGCGATTGGTGCCAAACATGGGTTACTAATTAGAAACCGTAATGTGATTGACTTGAGCCTCAAAATTAACTATTTGTTACTCGATAAAACTGGCACCTTAACCGAAGGCAAGTTTCAAGTGCGCAAATATGCTAGCTTAAATGAACAAATGACGCAAGAACAAGTATTGACGTTGATTGCTTCACTTGAACAAGATTCGACTCATCCAATTGCACAGAGTATTTTGCAATTTGCCCGCGCTCACAAAATAAATTTGGCACCAATTTCTGATAGTAAAAATCTGCCGGGAAAAGGAGTTACAGCGACAATTTCTGGTCAAAAATATTTTCTAATTAATGAGAAGGCCGTTCGCGAACAAGTCCCTGACTTCCACCAAATTGCAACTGCAGATTATACAGTTAGTTATTTGGTGCAGGGACAAAATGTGTTGGGTTACGTAGCGGTTGGCGATCAACTTAAACCCGATGCAGCTTCATTGATTAGTAAAATTAAGCTGCATCAAATTACCCCAGTGATGTTGACCGGCGATAATCAGTCCGCGGCACAGGGGATAGCTCGTCAGCTAGGTATTACCGAGGTCTATGCGGAATTGATGCCGGCGGATAAAGAAAAAATCGTCGATAATCTGCAGAAAAATGGTAGCAAGGTAATGATGGTGGGTGATGGAATTAACGATGCCCCCAGTTTAGCCCGCGCAGATATTGGTGTAGCAATCGGTGCTGGGACTGATGTGGCAGTTGACTCTGCAGATGTAGTTTTGGTTAATAGTCGTCTGTCAGATATCGTTGATTTTTTAGAATTAGCTCAAAACACACACCGAAAAACTGTTCAAAATTTATGGTGGGGTACAGGCTATAATATTGTTGCATTACCACTTGCAGCAGGTATTTTGGCACCGTTTGGGATTATGTTGGATCCAGCAGTGGGTGCAATCTTGATGTCGTTATCAACGGTAATTGTTGCGATTAATGCTGAAATGCTCAAGATATAGCTGATAATTTTATAAAATGACAAGCCACGTTAATTTTTGCGTGGTTTTGTTGTATATTAAATTTGTAATAGTTATTAATAATAAAAATAGATGGAGTTTAAGATGCTTAAAGAAGTTTGTGTTGAAAATTTTACCGATATACCAAGAGAAATTGCGGCAGGAGCTAACAGAATCGAATTAAACAACAATTTAGCTGTTGGTGGGACGACGCCATCATATGGTGTAATTGAGCAATCTGTTAATTATGCTCACCAACATAATGTGCCGCTAGTCGTTATGATTAGACCACGTGGCGGTAATTTTATCTATAATAATGAAGAATTTGAGATTATGCTGAATGATTTGAAAATTTGCGCTTCATTAAATGTTGATGCAGTTACTTTTGGCTGTTTGACTGCTGCACATGATTTGGATAAAGCACAAATGCAAAAATTAATTGTTGCTGCTCAAGCTGCTGACATGACTGTTGTAATGCACATGGCATTTGATGAAATTCCGCAAGAACGCCAACAGGAAAGCTTGAATTGGCTAGCTATGCATGGCGTTAAACGAATCCTAACTCACGGCGGTGATTTAATACAGCCAATTATGGAAGCTGTACCACACTTACAAGAAATTGTGTCATGGGCAAAAGACAAAATTGAAATTTTGGCCGGTGGCGGAATTACTGCGGCCAATTGTGAAGTCATCGCGGGTAAACTAGGAGTAACTCAACTTCATGGCAGTAAAATCGTATTAATGAATTAAAAAAGTCGCTTCTAAATAGCTTTGTTTAAATAATTAAAAAATCACCTTTTATTTTTAAATTATTGAAAAATTTAGTCAAAAAATGTATTATTAGTGTGGAATTTAAAAAACTAAAGTATAATTTTAAGAATATTAGGGATTCAGTCCCAAAAGGAGACTTATTATGAGCAAAGAAGAATACCGTGTAGAAAGCGATACGATCGGTCCAGTAAAAATTCCTAAGGATGCATTGTGGGGCCCACAAACAGAACGTAGCCGCAATAATTTCCCAAGTGGTGAATTAATGCCATTGGCAATTGTTCGCGCATTTTTACATTTGAAGAAGGCAGCTGCTCAATCAAATGTTGAAGTCGGAGATGAGCCTGAAGAAAAGGGTGCAGCAATCGAAGATGCAATCAATGAGCTTTTAAAGCTTGATGATGTTGATTTGCAAAAAGATTTTCCGCTTCATGTTTTGCAAACCGGTTCAGGTACGCAAAGTAATATGAACGTTAATGAAGTTGTTGCTAATTTAGCTAACAAACTGCATCCAGGTTTGGATATTTTGCCAAATGATGATGTCAATCGTGGACAATCATCTAACGATACTTACCCAACTGCAATGAATATTGTGGCTGTTGAAGCTTTGGATAAGTTAGAACCAGCAATTCAACACTTAATTGATGAATTGAAGATTAAGCAAGACAAATATTGGAAGACAGTTAAGGTTGGTCGGACTCACTTGCAAGACGCAACTCCTGTTACCTTTGGTCAAGAATTATCCGGCTATATTTCAGCATTGAAGCATGATTTAGCTTACATTAAAGAATTAAAGCCAACTTTGTACGAATTAGCAATTGGTGGTACCGCTGTTGGTACTGGTTTGAATGCTGCACCAGGAATGACTGAAAAGATTGCTGGTAAATTATCAGAAGATTACGGTCATACTTTTGAAGTTAAAACTAATAAGTTCTGGGGATTAGCTCACCACTCTGGTCTTGATGTGGTTCATGGTGCTTTAAAGACTCTAGCTGCTGATATGTTCAAGATTGCTCAAGACATTCGTTTCTTGGCTTCAGGTCCTCGTGCTGGATACCATGAATTAAACATTCCTGCCAATGAACCTGGCTCATCAATTATGCCGGGTAAAGTTAACCCAACACAAGCTGAAGCTGTCACAATGGCTGCCGCTAAAGTTTTCGGTAACGATACAACTATTACCTTTGCTGCTTCACAAGGTAACTTTGAAATGAACGTCTTTAAGACAGTGATGATTGCCGCATTTTTAGATTCTTGTGATATTTTAACTGGTACAATTACTGGCTTTGCTGATAAAATGGTTGCTGGTCTGACTGTCAATTCTGCAAGAATGGACGAATTATTGGAAAATTCATTGATGACTGTAACAGCATTGTCACCACACATTGGCTATCATGCTGCTGCTAAGATTGCACAAGCTGCTGATAAAGAAGGTACTACTTTGAAAGAAGCAGCCTTAAAGAGTGGCGAAGTGACTGAAGCTCAATATGATGAGTGGATGGATTACATGGAAATGACCAATATCGACCGGACAAAACCCGAAGAATAAATTATAGAGGAGAAATATGGCTAAATTTATTTTTACCCCAAGTCAAAGTTCTGAAATTAAAAGTGACTATGATGCAGTAATCGTTGGTGCTGGTGGTGCTGGCTTAACTGCTGCAATTCAAGCACATGAATTAGGATTAAATGTTGCAATTTTTGAAAAAAATAGTGATTTAGGTGGCAACACTAACAGAGCATCATCAGGGATGAATGCTTCTGAGAGTTTGGTGCAATTAAATGACGGCATTATTGACGATAAGGAAGACTTTTACAAGGAAACCTTAAAGGGTGGCGGTTTAATGAATGATCGCGACTTATTACGTTACTTTGTTGACCATTCAGCAATTGCAATTAGCTGGTTAATGGAGCATGGTATTGAATTGACTAACTTGACGATTACTGGGGGAATGAGCAAAAAGCGTGCTCACCGTCCAGCATCAATGGCTCCAGTTGGTGGTTACCTTGTTACCGGTTCTTTAAAGAAAATCCAGGAAGACAATATTCCGATTTTTAATAATTCTAAAGTAATCAAGTTAATTGAAAATGGTGCACAGCAAGTTACTGGAATTGAAGTAGAAACTGATGCAGGCGTTAAAACAGTTAATGCTAAAGCAGTAATGCTTGCTTCAGGTGGATTTGGTGCTTCTAAAGAAATGATTAAGAAGTATCGTCCAGATCTTGCTGAATATAAGACAACTAACCAACCAGGTGCTACCGGTGATGGTCTGAAACTAGCTAGTGCAGTTGACGCTCAATTAGAGCAAATGGACTTTATTCAAGTTCACCCAACTGCTCAAACTGATACTGATCATGTTTATTTGATTGGTGAAGGACTTCGTGGTGAAGGTGCGATTTTAGTTAATAATGCTGGAAAACGGTTTGTCAATGAACTAAATACAAGAAAAATTGTTTCCGATGCAATTACTAATTTGCATGAAGATGGCGCTTATCTGGTATTTGACCAAGGTATTCGCGATAACTTTACTGCAGTTGAGTTTTATGATCATGTTGGCTTAGTTAAGCATGGTGCAACACTTGCTGATTTAGCTCAAGAAATTGGCGTTGATGCCGATAATTTGGCAACAACTGTTGCAAATTGGAATGATGCTGTTGCTGCCAAAAATGATTCTGATTTTGATCGTAAAACTGGAATGGATCGTTCAATTGCTCATGGCCCTTATTATGCAATTCACATTCATCCTGCAATTCATTACACAATGGGTGGAATCCATATTACACCAAAAACTGAAGTTTTAGATACAAACGGTAACATTATTAAAGGTTTGTACGCTGCTGGTGAAGTATCAGGCGGATTACACGGAAATAACCGGATTGGTGGTAATTCAATTGCCGAAACTGTTATTTTTGGCCGTCAAGCTGCCATTCAAATGACAGAATTCATTCAAGCAAATAACTAATAACTTTAAAGAAAAAAATCACAAAGAAACTATCTCAAGTGGGATAGTTTCTTTTTTGATTGAAATTAATTGAAGTAAGTGTATTAAGTCAATGATTTCTTGTTTAAAAATTTAAAAATAAAATTATTTATTTTAAATATTGAAAAACAAACTAATCAGATTTATAATAATTTGTGTAATAAAGTACAATATTTTTAAATATTTGAAAGGAAACTCGACTATGAATAGAAAAGTACTACTTGTTGGTGATGGCGCTGTTGGTTCAACCTTTGCTAATGATTTACTGCAACATACAAAAGTTAATGAATTAATTATTGCTGATGTTGTGAAAAAACGCCCAATCGGTGACTCAATGGATCTTGAAGACATTACTCCTTTTGCTGGTGAATGCAACATTCACCCAGGCGAATATGCAGATGCAAAAGACGCTGATGTCGTGGTAATTACCGCCGGTGTTCCTCGTAAGCCTGGTGAAACTAGATTAGATTTGGTTAACAAAAACGTCAATATTTTAAAGAGTATTGTTCAACCAGTTGTTGATTCCGGTTTTAATGGAGTTTTCGTTGTTTCCGCAAATCCAGTTGATATTTTGACTACTTTAACGCAAAAATTATCTGGTTTTCCTAAGAATAAAGTTATTGGAACAGGAACTTCACTTGATTCAGCTCGTTTACAAGTTGAATTAGCTAAAAAGTTAAATGTACCAGTTGCAAGTGTTAACTCAATGGTTTTGGGTGAACATGGTGACACTTCATTTGAAAACTTTGATGAATCCTTAGTTGCTGGAAAAGCATTGCGTGACTTTGATGAAATCAATGATGAAACTTTAGCATCTGTTGAAAGTGATATTCGCCAAAAGGGTGGCAAGATTATTGAAAACAAGGGTGCAACTTTCTATGGTATCGCAGTAATGCTATCCCAAATTGTAGGAGCAATTTTAGATAATCACGCCATCGTTTTACCATTATCTGCACCAATCAATGGTGAATATGGCATCAAGCATGACTTGTATTTAGGAACTCCAACTGTTGTTGATGGTACTGGAATCAGTCAAGTCATCGAAACAAAATTATCAGAAGAAGAACAAGCCAAGATGCTTAATTCAGCTGATAAGATGCAAGAAGTCCTTGCAGGTGTCAATTTAGATTAAAAAAGAGGCGTTTTTAATGGAAGATGGCAAACGGATTTTTTTAAAAAGAGAATTGCCAGATGCAGCAGTAATTAAGGCTTACACAGAACTACCTTCATCTAACGTGGCTGACTGCATGAACAGAACGGGTGCAATGTCACCTCGGATTAGACTGATGTCTAAGCCTAAAAAGGAAATGTGTGGTCCAGCTTTTACTGTTCATAATCGGCCGGGAGACAACTTGACAATCTTTGCCGCATTAAAATATTGTCACCCTGGTGATGTTGTTGTTATTGACAACGAAGGTGACAACACACGAGCTGTCATTGGTGAAGTGATGATGACATGGTTGCGAGACCAAAGACATGTTGCTGGAGTGGTTGTTGATGGTCCAATGCGCGACATCGACACACTAAGAGATTGGGATTTGCCAATTTATGCGGTTAGCACAACACCTAACGGTCCTTATAAGGAAGGTCCTGGTGAAATTAACGTTCCAATTTCATGTGGTAATACCAGTGTTTATCCAGGTGACATCATTTTAGGTGATGCCGATGGGGTTGTTAGAGTAGGTCGCGAAGACGCTGCAGAATTATTGCCAAAGGTTCAGGCTTTTCATAAAAAAGACGATGCTAAAGCTGCAAGTTATCATGATGGTACTGGCAATTTAGACTGGGTTGATGTAGAGCTTGCTAACAAAGGTTACAAGATTATTGACGATACATATCGCCTTTAAATGATAAAGAAGGATAATCATGAAAACTTTAGAAAAAGTGAATTATAAAGGGTTTATTTGGCCTTTGGTAATCGGAATCGTCCTGTGGTGTGCAACACCTTGGCGACCAGCAGGCTTGACACCGCAAGCCTGGGAAATGTTTGCTGTCTTTGTTGCTACAATTGTTGGTTGTATCACAAAGCCATTGCCAATTGGTGGGACAACATTAATTGGTTTAATTGTAACTGTTTTGGTTGGTCTTGCACCGATTAAAGATATTCCAGATCCAAAAACTGGCGTTGTCAATAAGGGTATCTTGAGTGCTTTTAGTAATTCAGCTGCATGGCTAATTGCGATGGCCTTCATTATGGCTTATGGAATTAGTAAAACCGGTTTAGGTAATCGAATTGCCTACTGGATGATCAGGCGCTTTGGTAAAAAGTCAATTGGTATCGGTTATGCGATTACAGGTTTGGAACTAATCTTAGGAGCTTTGATTCCTTCTAACAGTGCCCGGACTGGTGGGGTTGTATGGCCTGTTACCAAGTCAATTTCAGAAAGTTATGGTTCAAAGCCAAATGATCCATCACGAAAGAAAATTGGTGCTTATTTAGACTTTATGGCCTTTCATGCTAACACCATTTCAACAGCATTGTTTATCACCGGTGCTGCGCCAAACCTAGTTGCTTCCCAAATGGCTGCTGAAAAAGGCTATAACATGAGCTGGATCAGCTGGTTTATTGCCGCATTAGTACCAGTAATTGTTGCAACAATTATCATTCCAATTGTTATTTACAAAATTTTCCCACCAGAAATCAAGGAAACCCCTAATGCTAAAAAATGGGCTGACGACCGTTTAACTGAAATGGGACCAGTGACAACACCTGAAAAGATCATGGCTGGTGTCTTCCTAATTGCAATTATTCTTTGGGTTTTATCTGGAATTATTAAGATTCCACAATTGGATTCTACTTTTGTTGCTTTCTTAGCAGTTGGCTTACTTCTGTTAACTGGCGTTTTAACAATGAATGATGCTTTAAAACAAACTGGTGCTTGGAATATTCTGATTTGGTTATCAATCTTAGTCTTTATGGCTGGTAAATTAATTTCCTTTGGCTTTATTGATTGGTTCTCAAAGACGATTCAATTAAGTCTGCACGGTGTTAGTTGGCAAGTAGTTTTAATCGTTTTAGTCATTTTAATGTTCTATACCCACTACTTCTTTGCCAGCGGTACTGCTCATATGACAGCACTGTACTTACCATTCTTATCTGTTGCGGTTGCTACTGGTGCACCACTTAAATTAGCTGCTATGCTACTGGCATTTACTGGTGCAATTAATGCTTCAACAACTCACTATGCTAACGGACCTGCTTCAATTTTAGCTACGACGGGTTATGTTAAACAAGGTGAATGGTGGAAGATGAACTTCCTATTAGGAATCATTTATTTATTGATTTTTGGTATTATCGGTACATTATGGATGAAAATCATCGGTATGTGGTAAGGAGTAATAACAATGGATTTTACCACTAATGATGGTATCCGTTTGCATTATTACGATACAAATGAAGCTAAACCTGTGATTGTGGCAATCCCAGGTATTGGTGGGTCAAGTCAGATGTGGCTTGAGGTCATGAAATTATTTAAAAATGACTTTCGTTTCATTATCTTCGATCCACGCAATCAGGGTCTGTCACAAAGAACGTATAAGGGACAAAGAATTAGTCGCCATGCTAAAGATTTAGCTGAACTATTTCAAAAGCTTGATTTACATGATGTGGTTGCTATTGGTAATTCAATGGGAGCAGCTACATTATGGTCTTATCTTTCTTTATATGGTGCTTCTCGGTTACGGGCAATAGTTGATTTGGATCAACCACCAAAGATGATTCATGATCAAACTTGGCAATATGGCTTCAAGGAATTAACTTGGGATAATTATCCTCAATATTTAAAAATCGACTTTGGCAATGCATTCTATGCTCATATTGATGATCAAATGTTTGCAAAAGCTAAGAAGGAAGCTAAGGAATATCCTTATCGCGCCGAAGATAATTATCTCTGCTTAATTGATCATGCTGAACAGGATTGGCACGATGTTTTAATGGACATGACGATTCCAATGCTTGTTTTAGCAGGAGAAAATTCACCATTTTTTGATTATCATTTTGCATTTCAAATGCAAAACCTTAATTCTAAAATTCAGGTTCAGATTATCAAAAATTGTGGACATCTAGTTCAAGCGGAACAGCCACTTGCAATGTATCAAGCAATTATTAATTTCTTAAAGGATGTGACCCAATGGACCAAATCGTAGATCTTTATTTAAACGATCAAACAGTTCGGACTAAATGGGAAAAATTCTTAATTAAATTGGGCTTACACGATTTTAGTTCTCGCGAAGTTAACGTCATTGATCATACTTTAGGTATCATTAATGATGAAGGCGAATTAGTAGGAACGGGGAGTGTGGCCGGCAATGTTTTAAAATATATTGCTGTTTGTAATCAGGGTGCAACTCCTGGCAGCCGTTTTAATCAAATGGTGACGGCTTTACAACAATATCAATTTAACCGAAAGATTTTTCATAATTTTGTATTTACTAAAACGCAATACTCAACTAGTTTTCAACATCTTGGCTTTACAGAATTGGCTCATACTGATGTAGCAGCTTTTTTGGAAAGTGGTACGCCAGATGTAAATGACTACTTGGCTACAATTCCGCAAGTAGAAGGCCAAAAAGCTAAGAAGGTAGCGGCAATTGTAATGAATGCTAATCCTTTTACTTTGGGTCATCAAAGGCTTGCTCAGTTAGCTAGTCAAGAAAATGATTTAGTTTATATTTTTGTTGTGGCAACAGATGCTTCCTTATTTAAAACTGAAGAGCGGATGCAGCTAGTAAAGAGTGGAACTGCTGATTTAAAAAATGTCCATGTTGTTAGTGGTAGCGACTACTTAGTTTCGCAAGCTACCTTTCCGGCATATTTCTTAAAAAGTCCGGATGATTTAATTAAGACGCAAACTACAATTGATGCACGTGTTTTTAAAAACATTATTGCACCTAAGTTGGCAATCAATCGGCGATATTTGGGGACGGAACCTTTCTCACATACAACTAATTTCTACAATAAGAGTTTAATTAATGAACTCAGCCCCCAGATTGAAGTCAAGATTGTGCCAAGATTTAGCAATAATGATCAAGTAATCACTGCAACTCGAGTAAGGCAATTAATTAAAATAGGTGACTTAGCAGCAATTAAGTTGCTCGTTCCGAATACAACAATGGACTTCATTAAAAGTAATCAAAAAGTTTTGCAGACTAGAATTCAGAAAGGAATGAATATTAATGGAAATTAAAACAATTGGTGTCGCAGGAACTTTAGAATCCTCAGATATTCAAATTATGATTTCTAAAGGTAATGATGGGATTCAAATTGATTTGGATTCAGAAGTAATCAAAGCATATGGCGATCAAATTAAAAAGGTGATTACTGATACTTTGGAAAAGTTTGGTATTAGCAATGCGAAGGTCAAAGCTACTGATAAAGGTGCACTTGATTGTGTCATTGCTGCACGTACTTTAGCTGCAGCACAAAGAGCTACTGAAACTACTGATAAACCAGAATTGGAGGTATTGCAATAAATGACTTACGTAAAGAATCGTTTGCGCCGGACGATGATGTTTGTGCCCGGCAATAATCCAGCAATGGTTAAAGATGCTGGTATTTATGGTGCAGACTCAATTATGCTTGACCTAGAAGATGCCGTTTCCTTAACTGAAAAGGATGCAGCCAGAATGCTTGTTTATAACGCAATTAAGCACGTTGATTTTGGTGGTGCTGAAATTGTCGTTCGGATTAATGGTCAAGATACGCCATTTTATGACGAAGATGTTAAAGCGATGGTTAAAGCCGGTGTTGACGTTATTCGTTTGCCAAAGACTGAATCTGCTGAAATGATCCAAAAATTAGTTAAAGACATGGAAAAAGCAGAAGAAGAATATGGCGTTGAAAAAGGTTCAATTGGTGTCATGGCAGCGATTGAAAGTGCTAAAGGTGTTTTGAATACACCAACTATTGCTACAGCAACACCTTTAATGATGGGTCTTGCTGTATCTGGCGAAGATTACACTGCTGATATGCATACTCATCGTTATCCAGATGGTCGTGAATTGGAATTCGCTCGGAATATGGTTCTTCAATCTGCTAGAGCAGCTGACGTTTATGCTTTTGATACTGTCTTTTCAAATATGAAGGATACTGAAGGCTTTTATCGCGAAACTAGATACATTTATGAGCTTGGTTATGATGGTAAGTCATTAGTTAACCCGCGGCAAATTCCAATGGTTAATGATGTCTTCAACCCAACTAAAGAAGAAATTGAAAACGCTAAAAACGTTCAAAATGCAATTAGAGAAGCTAAAGCTAAGGGCTCAGGTGTTATTTCAATGAACGGCAAGATGGTTGATAAGCCAGTTGTTGCTAAGGCAAACCGTGTTATTGAAACTGCCAAGGCTTCTAACTTAATTGATGAGGAGGGTAATTACATTGGAGAATAAAGTTAATCGCGAATTACCAGACAATTTAATGTCAGAAATGAATTTAAAGCCATTTACATCAGCTACTATTGGTAATCCGGAAGTTCAAAGAGTTGCGCCTAAAGTGCGAGTTACTGCTGGTGAAGACAAGGTTGTCGATTCACTTGACGATGTAATTAAGAATAATCTTAAAGATGGGATGACGATTTCTTTCCACCACCACTTTAGAAATGGTGATTTTGCCTTCAATAAAGTAATGGATAAAATCATTAACATGGGTTATAAGGATTTAACTCTGGCACCATCTTCACTTACCGGCGTAATGAACGATAAGGTGATTGAGGCTATTAAAAAGGGTGTTATTACCAACATTGTTTCTTCAGGAATGCGTGGTTCACTAGGCGACTTTATTTCTCATGGTGGTTTAAAGAATCCAGTTATTTTCCGTTCACATGGTAATCGTGCACGAGCAATTGAAGAGGGCGATATTAAAATTGACATTGCCTTTCTCGGTGTACCAGTTTCAGATCCAGCTGGTAATGCAAATGGTCAAGATGGTGATGCTGTCTTTGGTTCACTCGGCTATGCTTTAATTGATGCGCAATACGCTGATAAAGTGGTTTTACTAACCGATAATATTGTCGATTATCCAAATACTCCAGCTTCAATTAAGCAAGATCAAGTTGATTATATTGTCAAAGTCGACAAGATTGGTGATCCAGATAAAATTGGTTCAGGAGCAACTCGTTTTACTAAAGATCCAAAAGAATTAAAGATTGCGCAAATGGTTAACCAAGTAATTGTTAATTCACCATATTATAAGCAAGGCTTTTCATTCCAAACCGGTTCTGGTGGTGCTGCTCTAGCCGTAACACGTTATTTACGCCAATCAATGCTTGATGATGGTATTACAGCCTCATTTGCATTAGGTGGTATTACTAAGCCAACAACTGACTTACTTGCAGAAGGCTTAGTTAAGAAAATCATGGACGTACAGGACTTTGATAAGGGTGCCGCAGCTTCAATGGCCCAAAACAAAGACCAACAAGAAATTGACGCTTCATGGTATGCGGATCCTCATAACAAGGGTGCAGTTGTTAACAATTTGGACGTTGCTATTTTGTCAGCATTGCAAATTGATACTGACTTCAACGTTAACGTAATGACTGGTTCAGACGGTGTCATTCGTGGTGCGATTGGTGGTCACCAAGATGCAGCCAATGCCAAAATGACAATTATTACTGCGCCACTCGTTCGTGGTCGGAATGCAACGGTAGTTCCTTCTGTTGAAACAGTAGTTACACCAGGAGACTCCATTGATGTTTTGGTAACGGAACGCGGGATTGCCATTAATCCTAAACGGCAAGATTTAGTTGCTGCATTTAGCAAAGTTCCAGGTTTGCAAATTCTTGACATTAAAGATTTGCAAAAGATGGCTGAAGGACAAGTTGGTGTACCAAAGCCGCTTGAATACACTGATCGGACTGTTGCTTTAGTTGAATACCGTGATGGTTCAATTATTGATACTATCAAGCAAGTTAAAGACTAAAAAATTATAAATTAAAAGCGTGGAAACAAGTTAGAGCTCGTTTCCACGCTTTTTTAGTTATAATAATTAATAAAAAGGAAGTTTATCATGAATCAATCAATTTTTTTAACGGGAACACCGCAAAGTATCCCAGATGTGTTAGCCGCTAAAGATCAACGTGTGGTATTGCAAGCGCAGCTGTTTAATCAGAACCCCAAGAGCACATTGCTAGATATAAAATTAAATATTCCAGGACCAATCAAAAATAACCATTACTTAAAGCAGCTTTTTACAACGGGCTGCACAAATTTAGAAAAAAATTTGAAAGCTCAAGGTTTTAATTATGACTTGGCAGCGAGCTGGGATAATCCTAGTGGCTGTGAAAATTTTTATTTATTAGATGCTAATGCCAAAGATGTAAAACAGGTCGCAATTGCATTTGAAGACGGAAATAGGTTAGGGCGTCTTTTTGATGCTGATGTCTTGGTTAAAGATCAAGATGCAGCTTTATCACGGTCGAAGCTGGGTTTGCCTGTTCGTCGTTGCTTTTTATGTAATCGACCAGCTAAAGAATGTGCGCGATCACGGCGTCATAATGTGGCAGAATTACAAAATTATATTAGTAATATCTATAATGAAGAATTTAGCTAAATTCAATATTTTTGCGCAGTACTCGTTCAGCAATACCGCTGGTAGTGATTAAGTGGGTAACAATGCCGCTTCGTAATGCACCTAAGAGAGCATCTTCCTTGAAGCGATTTTTAACAATGACAAACCGCTTGGGAATCCGCATAATTTCATCAAAACTAATTCCACAAATATGAGTTTCAATTGGCTGGAAGAAGTTGCCGTTAATATCATACGGTCGACCAAAAATCATGCCAGCAACGCGACTGCGATCGATATTTCTAAATAATTTATCTGCATAATAATCCATGAAGAATTGTCCAGATTCTAAGGATTGAGCGGTCCCAATACTTGCAAAAACCAAGTCGATTCTAGGATAAAAAGTTTTAATGTATTCAAAAAATGGCTCTTGCATAATGTCTTGAACAAAGCCCGGATTGATGGTGTACAGTGGAGCTGGAAATGTTAAACAATTAGCGCCAAATTTATCAGCTGCCTGCTGTACCAGCTGGTTTTTTCTTTTACTTGCATTAACAGCTTGGCCGACAAGCTGAACAAAAGTTAGGTTTTCACGTTCAGTTTCAGGGAAATTATTAATAATATCTCGAATTAACGTTCCCCAAGTTAAGCCAACTACGTGAGCTGACTTAGTATAATTTTGAATTTGCTTAGCAGCGTAATTAACGATCATTTCGTTATCTTGGTTTTTCGTTTCCAAATCTTCTAAAATGTATACTTCTTTTAAATGAAAGATTTGTTGAAACTTACGCTCTAATTTTTCGGCCCGCTTTGGACTTTGATAGATACTAATTTTTACAATTCCTTTTTCTTCGGCTTCCTCTAACGCCTTGGTAATCAAGTAACGCGAAAGGCCGTATTTTTTGGAAATGTCAGCGATATTTAATTTGCTTAAAAAATAATCGTGTGCGATATTTGCAAGCTGTTCATCTGTTAATAATGTCATTTTCCTATTCCTTATATATTTGTATTAATCTATATTATATTACAAATGAAGAATTTTGCTTGATTGTTTTACCCTGTATATAGAAAATATTTTACTTATTTTTGCTAGATGAAACTACTCGAGTAAATCACAGAACTTTCCTTCAGTAACTTTTTGAAGGTCATCAGGACTTAAGAAAACGCTGCGGCCAATTTTACCACTGGAAACGCCAATTTTTGCTTCATTTTTCATGCCACTATCTAGAAAAATTGGAAAATGATGCTTAAAATAGATACCAATCGGCGTATTTGCACCATGAACATAACCCGTGGTCTTTTCTAAGTCTTTGAGGGGTAGCATTTCGCACTTTTTATTACCAGAGTTTTTAGCTAGCTTTTTCATGCTTAAATGCTCGGTAACAGGGATAACACCAACAAGCGGTCCTGTTTTATTACCTGTGCAAACCAAGGTTTTGTAGACCAAATGTTCTTTCTCGTTTAAAATAGAAGTATCCATTTGGGCAACACCACCAGAATCCTCATGGGTTGTAAATTGTGTTTGTTCATACGGAATTTTATTCCGATCTAAAATTTTTTCAACTAATGTTTTTTCAAGTTTATTTTTTTTCTTTGCCATATTTATCACCTTTTTTATGATAGCATTGCCTGGATAAAAATAAAAAGGGAGTTTTAAGTTAAAATGAAATTATTAATTATTAAAATTGAAACTAGCCATGAAGTAGAAGACGCACTTAGTGTCTACAGCCAAGATGTCTTGCATGCTTTAGGAACTGAGACTAGAAAGCGGACAGATTTTGAGCATGCCGGTTGGGAGCACGACTCGACGATTGTTAATTTAGATGAAATTAAAGACTTGCCCGAAGACATGCAATTTTTCGCATATTTTGATGAAGAAGCCGATGCTAACGAGCTGGTCCAAAAATATCATGATAAACTTGCTGAATTGAAGGGCTATGGCTTGGCGATCGGTTCAGACAAAATTACGACATCTTACATTCAGGATCAAGATTGGAACACTGCTTGGCAAAAATTTTACCATGTAATTGATTTTTCTCGCCATTTAGCTATTGTGCCAGAGTGGGAAGACTATCAACCTGCCTTTAAGGATCAACAATTGATTAAGCTGGACCCAGGTTTGGCCTTTGGTACTGGTAACCATAAGACAACACAACTAGCAATGATGGGTTTGGAACGGACAATGACAACGCCTAAAAGTGTAATCGACGTTGGGACTGGCTCTGGTATTTTAGCAATTGCTGCTGCACTTCTTGGTGCTAAAAGTGTTGAGGCTACTGACATTTCTGATGAAGCAGTCACGGCAGCTGGTGAAAATATTAGCCTAAATAATTTAACCAATATTAAGGTAGAAAAAGCCAGTTTATTACAAGGTGTTTCTGGCAAATTTGATATAATTGTAGCTAACATTTTAGCTGAAATCCTGCTAGATTTGATTCCGCAAATGGACGAACATTTAAATGAAGGCGGCCAGATTATTTTCTCAGGTATTGATTACTTGCAATTAGATAAAATCAAGGCTGCTCTTGACCAGCATGGCTTTAGGATTACCTTGACGATGTCTCAAGATCGTTGGGTCGGGCTAATAATTGAACGCAAAGAAAAGTAAAAAAGACTATAATGTAAAGTTAGGTAAGGAAGAACAGATTGATTATTAAACTCAAACAATTTAAGCAAAAAGTCATGGCAATCCCGCTAATTCGTAAATTAAATCAATTTCAGGCAATGCCAATCATTTGGTGGAGCTTATTAGTCGCGCTGCTACCATTTGTCTTTAGTTTGCTGCGGATACCAATTATTTTCCGTGTTGGCTTACTATTCATCATTGTTAACAATATTATCAGTTACCACGTTGGCCGCCTATTAATTAGCCTTAAGTTGCCAGAATATTGGCTGCTTGTGTTACCAATTATCTTTTGTTTAGCAATGCTGATTAGATTTGCTAAATATAATTTATTGTTCGGCCTTATTTATCTTATTTTTGAAATTTTTGGATTAATGGATAGACATATTTATAACTAGAAAGGGCGATTTAAATGTCGAAATACATTGAAATGACGCATGATCAGGTAATAGCTGCCTGTAAGAAGTACATGAATGACAAGCAAATTGCCTTTGTTGAAGAAGCTTATGAATTTGCTAATGAAGCTCATAAAGATCAAAAGCGGGCTTCAGGGCAGCCCTACATTGTACATCCGACTCAAGTAGCAGGCACCTTGGCAAATCTGGGACTTGATCCTGATACGATTGCTGCCGGTTTTTTGCATGATACGGTTGAGGATACGCCAGTTACTAACGATGATATTAAGGAAAAGTTTGGCAAAGATGTTGCCTTTATCGTTGATGGGGTAACGAAGCTTAATAAGTACGAATATAAATCGCACCAAGAATTTTTAGCCGAAAATCACCGCAAGATGTTAATTGCAATGGCCAAGGATATTCGCGTTATTATGGTTAAATTGGCTGATCGGTTGCACAATATGCATACCTTGCAGCATTTACGGCCAGATAAGCAGCGCCGGATTTCTTCAGAAACAATGGATATTTATGCTCCACTTGCTGATCGCTTGGGTATTGGGACGATTAAGTGGGAACTAGAGGACATGAGTTTCCATTACCTGAATCCCAAGGCTTATTATCAAATTGTAAATATGATGAGTCTAAAGCGCAGCCAACGTGAAAAGTACATTCAGGATGCAATTAGCACGCTGGAAACTAGTCTTGATAGTTTAGGCATTAAATATGAAATTTATGGTCGTCCCAAGCATATTTATTCCATTTATAAAAAGATGGTTAATAAGCATAAGGACTTTGATGAGATCTACGATTTATCTGCGGTTCGGGTGATTGTTAACACTGTCAAAGATTGTTATGCCGTCTTAGGTGCAGTTCATACCAAGTGGAAGCCAATGCCAGGCCGCTTTAAGGACTATATTGCGGTGCCTAAGGTTAATGGCTATCAATCACTTCATACCACAATTATTGGTCCTGGCGGCCGGCCCTTAGAAATTCAGATTAGAACTAAACAAATGCACGAGGTTGCTGAATACGGGGTCGCTGCTCACTGGGCATACAAGCGTGGTAATTTTGCCGGTGTTGAACAAACCAGTTCGAACGAGAAGCTGGACATGGTTCGTGAAATTTTAGAGTTAAAAGATGAAACTCAAGATGCTGGCGAATTTATGAAGAGTGTCAAAAGTGAAATCTTTTCTGATCGCGTTTATGTTTTCACGCCCAAAGGCGAAGTTTATGAATTACCTAAAGGTGCAGTGACACTTGATTTTGCTTATCAAATCCATACGCAAGTTGGCAGTCATGCTGTTGGTGCCAAGGTTAACGGCAAATTAGTGCCACTTGATTATAAATTAAAAAATGGTGATGTGATTGACATCATGACCCAGTCAAATGCGACACCGTCGCGTGACTGGATGGATATTGTTAAGACCTCGCGAGCACGAAACAAAATTCGCCGCTATTTCCGTAATTTAGACCGCGAAAATAGCATCGAACAGGGCGAGCAAATGGTTGCTGACAAGTTGCGTGACCAAGATCTGTCTCCTAAAGAATTTATGGACAAAGACCATCTGGAGAAGGTTCTAGACCAGTTTAATTACCATACTGCTGATGAAATGTTTGCTTCAATTGGCTTTGGTGATCTGTCTGCAATCAGTGTTGTCAATAGACTTACGTTGGACTTAAGACGACAAGAAGAACAGCGCCGCCAAAAAGAGCTTGAAGAAGAGATTCTAAATTCTGGTCAAAAAGCCGCTTCATCACCGCAGGCTAATAAATCTGCTAATTCGCCGATGACAATTAAACACAAGAACGGCGTAATGATCCAAGGCATTAGTGATTTAATGCTCCATTTAGCCAAGTGCTGTAATCCTGTTCCTGGCGATAAAATAGTTGGCTATGTCACCAAAGGTCGCGGGGTAACTATTCACCGTGCAGATTGTCGGAATATTACTAACGACGCAGCAAGTCAAGGCCGCCTGATTGAAGTTCAATGGGAAAACGTTGAAGATAGTGCTAAACAAGCCTTTAATGCCAATATTGAGGCCTTTGGTTATAATCGTGAACGACTTCTAAGTGATGTGATTACAAAATTAAATACTGTTACGACTAATATTAGCAACTTATCAGGTAAGGTAAACGAAGATAATATTGCTCATATTTATGCTACCGTAGCAGTTAAAAACGCAGCTCAACTTGATGAAATATTAAGCAGATTGCGTGATGTACCAGACATTTATGAAACACGAAGGGCGGATAATTAAGTGCGAGTAGTAATTCAACGGGTTAATCATGCCCAAGTAAAGATTGAAGGTCAGACTGTTGGTCAAATTAAGCGCGGTTTACTGTTGCTAGTCGGTATCAAAGAGGGCGATGACTTAGCAACGGTTCAAAAAGCAGCGGCTAAGGTAGCTAAAATGCGAATCTTTGAAGATGAAAACGGCAAGACTAATTTGGCAATTAGGGATGTTGGCGGTGAAATTTTAAGTGTTAGCCAATTTACACTGCTAGCTGATACTAAGAAAGGAAATCGCCCAAGTTTTATCGAGGCAATGAGACCGCCGAAATCAAAGCAATTATGGGAAGGCTTCAATCAAGAATTGGTTAATGCAGGTTTGCATGTTGAGACTGGTGAATTTGGTGCAGATATGAAAGTTACACTTGAAAACGATGGCCCGTTCACAATCGTGCTAGATTTATAAAAAACGGCAGAAATTTGCATTCTAGGTTGACTTTTTGCCCTTAAAACTATAAGCTAAAACAAGAATTATCAATGACAAAGATTGAAGATAGCAATTTCTATTAAAGAGACCGCTTGACTGGTGCAAAAGGCGGATAGAAAGCTAACTGTGACCCCTTTAGCAGATAATGTGCGCGTCGCGAGCGTTATTCGTAGCAAACAAAAGGTGGTACCGTGCGAAATTTAGCGCCCTTGATTTTTTCAAGGACGCTTTTTTATATTTAAAAGGATGATTAAATGAGAGTTCAAAAACCAAAAGGAACAGTCGATATTTTACCTGAACAATCTGGTTCATGGGAAAAAGTCGAACAAACTGTCCGTGACTTCTTTAAACAAGCCAATTACCGAGAAATTAGAACACCGAGTTTTGAAAACTATGAAGTCTTTTCACGTTCAAGTGGTGAGACTTCTGATGTTGTTGAAAAGGAAATGTACGACTTTAACGATAAGGGTGGCCGGCACATTGCTTTGCGGCCCGAAGGGACTGCTGGTGTCGTCCGTGCTTATGTTGAAGACAAAATGTACGCTCCAGAAGTAGTCAAGCCGTTTAATGTTTATTACATTGAATCAACCTTCCGTTATGAACGCCCGCAAGCTGGCCGGCAACGTGAATTCCATCAAATTGGGGTTGAGAGTTTCGGCTCCAGCAATCCACTAGCAGATGTTGAAACAATTGTTTTAGCTCATGATTTACTGGCTAAACTTGGCGTTCAAAATTATGAGTTGCACATTAATACGTTAGGCAACGCCCAAGTGCGTCAAGACTACCATGATGCGTTGGTGAACTATTTTACGCCACTAAAAGACCAATTGTCTGATGATTCTAAGCGACGTTTAGAGAAGAATCCGCTGCGAATTTTGGATTCTAAAGATGAACAAGACAAGCAATTTTTACCAGATGCACCAAAAATTATTGATTATTTAGATGCAGATTCTAAAGCCAACTTTGATGAAATTACCAGTATTCTTGATCAACTTAATATTAAGTATGTGATTGATAATGATTTAGTTCGCGGGCTTGATTATTACACCGGAATTATTTTTGAATTTATGGTTGAAGATAAGAGCTTATGGGAATCAGCTACTACTATCTTGGGTGGTGGTCGTTACGATCACTTGGTACAAGAGTTTGATGGTCCAGAAACACCAGCTGTTGGTTTTGGGATTGGTGAAGAACGGATGATGCTGGTCTTGCAAAAGCAAAATCCAGCTCTGTTTGCCGATCAAGGAATTGACTTTTTCATTACCAATATTGGTGAAGGAACTGGAATTAAAGCCGTTGAAATTGCCCGTTCATTGCGTAAGCAAGGCTTTAGAGCTCAATACGATGTTGACCAAAAGAAATTAAAGGCGCAATTTAAGAAGGCCGACCGCGTTCACGCCAAGTTCGTTATTACTCTTGGTGCAAAGGAATTGGCTAATGGCACACTAAATATCAAACGACTATCTGATGGTAAGACAATCGATTTGCAGCTTGAAGATGTTGATGACATGAAGACAGTTATGGAACAATTAAAGGATTAATTATGGAACAAATGGAAAAAAGAACAGACTACTGCGGCAATATTACTACTGCATATCTTGACCAAGAAGTTAATTTGTATGGTTGGGTGCAACGTGTCCGCAATTTAGGAAATTTATTGTTTATTGATTTACGTGACCGCGAAGGCCTGGTACAAGTTGTTGTTAACCATGATTCCGGTGAAGAATTAATGGCAACTGCCGAATCACTTGGTAGTGAATATGTTGTTCAGGTTAAGGGACAAGTAGTTAAGCGTTCAAGTGTAAATCCAGAAATGAAAACTGGAGAAGTTGAAATTGAAGCTTCTGAAATTAAAGTTTTAAATAAGTCCCAAACACCGCCATTTGAAATTAAAAATGACATTGAAGTTGGTGAACAGACTCGATTAAAATATCGTTATCTTGATTTACGTCGTCCAAGTTTGCAACAAGCAATTATTTTACGGTCAAAGATTTTACGTGCAACCCATGAATACTTTGATGAGAACGGTTTTATTGATATTGAAACGCCAATTTTAGGAAAGTCTTCACCAGAAGGTGCTCGTGATTATCTTGTACCATCTAGAATTTATCCAGGCAGCTTTTACGCTTTACCACAATCACCGCAATTGTTTAAGCAATTATTAATGGGTGCGGGCTTTGACAAGTACTACCAATTGGCAAGATGTTTCCGTGATGAAGACTTGCGCGGCGACCGTCAACCTGAATTTACTCAGATTGATATGGAAACGTCTTTCACTGATGAGCAACAAGTCCAAGATTACACCGAAGGTTTACTCAAGAAAATCATGAAAGATGTTATGGGTGTTGAATTAAAGACGCCGATTGCGAGAATTTCTTGGACCGACTCAATGAACAACTATGGTACAGACAAGCCTGATACTCGTTTTGGCATGTTGATTCATAATTTGAACGATATTTTTGCAGATAGTGACTTTAAGGTCTTTTCTAGTGCAATCCAAGATGGTGGCTTCGTTAAGGGAATTGCCGTTAAGAATGGTGCCGAAGCATATTCACGTAAGCAAATTGAGAAAAAGCAAGATTACATTAAACGTTATCATGCTAAAGGCTTGGCTTGGGTTAAATTCGAAAATGGCGAATTTTCAGGACCTGTTAGTCGTTTCTTAACGGATGACAACCAAGCAGCTTTAATCAAGGAATTTAACCTTGAAGGCGGCGAATTACTTGTCTTTATTGCTGATAAGTGGAAAGTTTGTTGTGATTCTTTAGATCATTTACGGCGTGAATTTGCCAAAGAAACAGGAATTATTCCTAAGCATGTCTTTGACTTTGTATGGGTTGTTGACTGGCCATTGTTTGAATATGATGAAGGCTTTGGCCGTTGGATTGCTGCGCACCACCCATTCACAATGCCTGATGATGAGGGCATTAAGTTACTTGATACTGACCCACATAAAGCACATGCTCGCAGTTACGACATTGTAATGAACGGGGATGAACTTGGCGGTGGTTCAATCAGAATTCACAAGCGCTCAATTCAAGAAAAAATGTTTAAGGCTCTTGGCTTTACTAAGAAGCGAGCATATGAACAATTTGGTTACTTGCTTGATGCGCTTGACATGGGCTTCCCACCACATGCTGGTTTGGCTATTGGTCTTGATCGCTTTGCAATGATGCTAGCAGAGAAAGACAATATTCGTGATGTTCTAGCATTTCCAAAGAATGCTAGTGCATCAGAACCAATGATGCATGCTCCAGCACCCGTTGCTGAGCAGCAATTAACTGACTTGGGTATTGAAGTTGAAGCACAATATCAAGAAAGCGTTGCGCAAACAGAAGCTCGGTTAGAAGAAGAAGCACAAAAAGATGCGGACCAAAACGCAACTTGGGATGAAGAATAAAAAATGAAAAAAAGCGGTGTGATTGGTTAAATTCACATCGCTTTTTTTCAAAATAAAGGAGGCACAAAAATGGAAGCTAAATATCATCGGGCATTTGGTGTATATGGCATTATATATCAGCAAGAAAAATTAATTGTAATCAAAAAACATGGAGGTCCATACACCAATCGCTATGATTTGCCCGGAGGCAGCCTTGAGGATGGCGAAAAACTCGAAACTGCAATCGTGCGCGAAATCCAGGAAGAAACAGGGTTAACTACACTTGAAGCAGTTCAATTAGGAATTACTTCTTTTCGCTATCCTTGGGACTATCAAGAATGGCATTTTAATCAACATCTTTGTGTTTTTTATCAAGTTAAGCAGTGGCAGGGACAACTGCAAGATACAGTTAAACAATTTGTTGGCCAAGATTCTCTTGGAGCAGTTGCTGTTTCTTTAGAACAACTTAATTTGGAAAACTCATCACCGCTAGTTTTAAAGGCCAAAGAGTTTTTGCAGAACAGTCAGAAATTTGATTCAGCTGACCAAACCTTCTCGTCATGGCCAGTATTAACTAAGGCAGTGTATTAAAAAAACGATAACCAGCAATGGTTATCGTTTTTAGATTGATGCCTAATTATTTTAAGTTGTTTAAAAATGTTAAAGCAGCATCGTAGTTTGGTTCATTGGTCATTTCGTAAACTAATTCTTGGTATAAAACTTCACCATCAGCTGAAATAATCCAAACACTTCTTGAATCTACGCCACTTTCAAGGTAAAGACCCATTGCTTCACCGAAGTTATGACTTTCATCAGATAAAATTTCCATGTTTTTAACGCCTTCAGCAGCACACCAATTCTTTTGGTCAGCAAGGGTATTAGTAGAAATCGTGTAAAAGTTAATGTCAGAATATTTGTCAACTTCATTGTTGAAACGCTTGGTTGAGATACTGCAGACACTAGTGTTAAGGTCAGGAACAACACTAATCAAAGTTGGCTTGGACAACAAGTCAGCTTTAGTAGCTTTGCTGCCATCGGCTCTAACTACAGTAAAATCAGGTAACTTTTCACCAACCTTAGGTGGCTCACCGTTAGTATATAGAGGCTCGTTTAATCTTGTAATTTTCATAATAAAATCCCTTCATTTGACTAATGTCTAATTTGATAAATTATTTATCTATTCAATTTTACTATAAAAAACTCCGAATTACGTCTACTTTGCTTAACGCCTATAAGTTGCTGTCGACATAATTAGTAATGCGTCGAACGGATTCTTGTAAATCCTCAGCAGAAGCTGCGTAAGATAAACGTACATAGCCTTGGCCACCTTTGCCAAAGTAGCTACCAGGCATTAGTGCAACCTTGGCTTTATTAGCTAAATCAATCGCAAATTTCACATCATCTTGCCCGAACTTGGCTGGAATTTTAGCAAAAATGTAAAATGCACCTTCAGGGGTGGCCATGCTAAAGCCACATTTGCGTAAACCAGTTTCGATAATCTTTAATCGACTTCCGTAAGTAGCGCGAGCAGCAGGATAGTCGGCTGCACCGTGGACTAAGGCTTCGGTTGCGGCAGCTTGGACGTTGTCAGTTACCGAAGTAATTAAAAATGAGTTAACTTTAATTACTGACTTCATGAGTTCTTTAGGTCCAGCCATATAACCAATCCGCCAACCAGTCATTGCAAAACTCTTGGACAGACCCGATAAGAGCAGTGTCCGTTCAGGAATGATTTGCGTGAGCGAGTAGTGCTTTTTGTCACCATAAATTAATTCTGAGTAGATTTCATCAGTGACGGCAAAGAGGTTATTATCGGTGATAACCTGTGCTAGTTCTAATAAATTTTGCTTACTATAAACGCGACCAGTAGGATTGGATGGGTCCGTTAAAATAACGGCTTTTGCACCTTTGCCTTCATTTGCCAGTACCTTCTTTAAATGAGCTGCAGTCAGGAGAAAGTCGTCTTGTGAAGTATCGACTTCCACTGGAATTGCTCCAGCCATTTCAATAATGCCAAAATAAACGCCCCAAACTGGAGTAGGTACTAAAATTTTATCACCAGGATTGAGCAAGGTCATACAAGCAACATTCAATGCTTCAGTTGCACCAACAGTAGCACAGATTTCGGTGGCAGGGTCGTAGTCAACGCCTAAACTCTCATTTAAGTAATTACTAATTGCCGTTAATAATTGTGGTTGGCCAGCTTCTGGAGCATAGTGAGAATCGTCTTTTTCAATATCAACAATCGCGGCTCGTTTAATATGTTCTGGGGTATTAGCATCAGGTTCACCAATGGTTAACTTAATAATCCCCGGAATTTTAGATGTTTCGTTATTAAACGTAGTTATCTGCGAATCAGCTAACTGCGCAATTTTATGATTGATTGTTCCAGACAAATTTTTTGCTAGATGAGGCATAATTAAAAAATCCTTTCTGTTAATTGTTTACCTTTTAATTATAAACCATACGACAATAGTGAAATTATAAAATAAAAAATTTAATTAGTCCTTAAAAATGACCGAGTAAGCGAATTTTTGTTATAGTTAGGACGAAAGATGGTGGTATTTTATGGACCAAGAAAAAAAGAACGAGCGCTTAAAGGAATTAACGCAAGATCAGTATGCATCAACGCAGAACGCGGCGACTGACTATCCTTTTAGTGGCAAGTATGATGATTTTTATCAAAAGGGAATTTATGTTGATATTGTCTCAGGTGAGCCATTATTTTCTAGTGAAGACAAATATGATGCTGGTTGTGGTTGGCCGAGTTTTACTAAGCCAATTAAAAAATTAACTTATCATCGCGATCAATCGCATAATATGGAGCGAACAGAAGTCAAAAGTCCCGATGCAGATTCGCACTTGGGACATGTCTTTACTGATGGACCAGCTGATGAAGGCGGGTTAAGATACTGCATTAATTCGTCTGCATTAAAATTTATTCCGTATGATAAACTTGAACAATCAGGCTACGGCGAATATCGAAAATTATTTGCTTAATTTTTGAATAAAAAAAGAGTGTTAGAATTTTTCTAACACTCTTTTTAGTTTAAACGATTTCTTGTTCCCTAAATCGTCCATAAACGCGTTCAACTTCGCTAACGCTCATGAAAGCATAGGGATCGCATTTTTTAATAATTTGCAAAATGTCATACATATCGTAGCGGTCGATTACCGTAATTAAAACCGTTTTTTCATCATGGCTGTATGCACCTTCGACATCATGAAAGATGGTAATTCCCCGGTGCATCTTTTCTTGAATGCCATCAATAATTGTTTGGGGATGTTCCGTTACGATTGTCACCTGCAACTTTTGGTGTTGCGTATAAACGGCATCAATCACCCGACCATTAATAAAGATGGTTAGGGCAGAATACAGGGCGCGGCTCCAGCCAAACGCAAATCCCGCAGCAGCGATAATCACTAGGTTAATCATAATGTTAACTTTGCCATAACTGGCACCGGTTTTCTTTCTAATGACAATACCGATGATATCAAGGCCACCAGTTGAAATGCCGTTTTTAAGTGCAAAACCTGTTCCTAAGCCGTTTACCATGCCACCAAAGATAGCACAAACTAATGGATCAACGTGCATGTTGATGGGATTAATTACGTGCATCATGATTGACCCTAAAACAACTGAAACGATGGTAAAAAAGGTAAATTTATGACCAATTTTGAACCAGCCTACCAGAAACAGGGGAACATTAAGCGCAAAGTACATGACCGAAGTGGTCAATGTAAAAGGTAAAAAGCGCTCGCTCAGCGTATTTATCAGTTGGGCAAACCCAGTTACTCCGGAAGAGTACATATGACCTGGCGTCCAAAAGAAATTTAACGCAACGGCAACCGCTAACGAATAGAAGAAGGCTGCTGAAATTTTGGAAAGTAAATTATATCTTCTATTAAACTTATCCAATTGATCCATATAGTTAGTAATAACTCCTTATAATTAAAGGTTTTAGGACTTGGTGCTTGATCTTTATGTACCAAGTATCCTAAAACATTACTCAATTCGTTTTCTATTTTATCATTAATTTTCCTTTTTTCCTTCCTAATAATTTTAAAAAAGGTAATCTTTAAAGACTAAAAAAACCACCAGCAATTAGCTGATGGCTTATGTGGACGATTTAAACTAAGTAAAAAACATATCTGTATTTATGATAGTATAATTATTGTTATTATAAGTATATACTAAAAGGAACGTCCACGTATTTAGTATACCACTATTTTGTTATCTTTTGTTTATTAAAAATTATTTTCCCCAGTGTTCCTTAATGAAGTTTTCACGGCCACCGGCTTCTTCAATAGAATATCTTAGTGGATCTTTTTTGTAAAAGTCTTGGTGGTAATATTCAGCATCATAAAAATCGCTAGCTGGTTCAATTTTAGTAACAATTGGTTTGTCAAATTTACCACTATTTGCCAATTCCTCTTTTGATTGTTCTGCAGCTGCTTTTTGTTCAGGTGAGTTATAAAAAATTACAGGACGGTAATTGTCGCCGCGATCTTGAAATTGTCCTGAAGCATCAGTTGGGTCGGTTACTTGCCAGTAGTATTCGAGCAACTTTTTATAAGGCATTATTTGTGGATCAAAAGTTATTCTCACAGCTTCCGTATGTCCAGTATCGCCGGCACGAACCTGCTCATATGTTGGGTTAGCAACATGTCCGCCAGTATAACCCGAAATAACCGACTCAACACCCGGTAAACTGTCGAATGGCTTAACCATGCACCAGAAGCAGCCACCGGCAAAAATTGCGGTTTCTTTTTGATTAGGATTTTGTTGATCACTCATTATTAATTACCTCCGAAATATTTTTCTTATATTAAAACATAAATTGTTAAAAAAAGCTTATTAATTGTTGATTATTGCTCTTCAATTCCTAAATGATTCATAATTAGTGCCGCAGTTTCTTCAATTGAACGGTGAGCAACATTGATTACAAAGCAACCAAGCTTGTCATAAAGCTTCTTTGCGGAATCAAGTTCGGCTTTAATTGAATCAGTATTAGAATACGTTGTATTTGGGTTAAGGCCGTATGAAATCATTCTTTGGCGTCTAATTTCATTTAATACCGATAAGTCATTTGTGAGACCGATAATCTTTTTGGGATTGATTTTATAAATTTCTTTTGGAATATGGGTGTCGGGCACTAGCGGCAAGTTGGCAACTTTTAGGTTCTTATTAGCTAAAAAGAGTGACAGTGGTGTTTTAGAAGTTCTTGAAACTCCTAATAAAACTACGTCTGCTTCCAAAAAGCCCTTAGGGTCCTTACCATCATCGTACATTACGGCAAATTCCATCGCTGAAATTCGGTCAAAGTAGTGCTGGTTCATCTTGTGTTGGGCACCAATTTTTTCTAGGGGCCGCATGCCTGTGACCTTTTGCAAGGCTTCGATGGCAGGGGATAAAATATCGACACTCTGAACCTTGTGTTCCCGGACAAATCTAATTACCGGAATTTGCATTTCATCTTTAACCAAACTGTAAATAATAATTAAATTAGAATATTGCTCAATTTCTTCAAAAACATCATCAAGTTTGTCCTTATCGGTAATAAATGGGTAGCGGCGATAATTAACCTGGGCATCAGGGAATTGTGCAGCAGCCGCAATTGCGTTGTTAAAAGCAGTATCACCAGCAGAATCAGAAATGATAATGATGTTGACTTCTTTTTTAGTTTCTTGGCTCATTGTTAACTCCTTTTTAATCAATTATACATTTTTCAAAAATGCATTAACAGATTTAGTTAAAATAATGCTGTAAAAAAACTTTTTTAAAAATATTGCATGTATGTATTGACCCTTGCGTGAGGTTTGATATAATTTAAATAAATGTATGACGGTAACGTCAAGAAATGGAAGGAGGGATCACACATGGCCAAGACAGTCGTTCACGAAAACGAGTCTATTGATGATGCTCTTCGTCGTTTCAAACGTTCCGTTTCAAGAAGTGGTACCTTGCAAGAATACCGCAAACGCGAATTCTACGAAAAACCTAGTGTACGTAGAAAGCTTAAATCTGAAGCAGCACGGAAACGTAGACATTATTAATATATAAAGAAGCGACTTCTATCTGTTGATAGAGGTCGTTTTTTTACATTACAGGTAAATTTCGTTAATTGTTTTCTACCATGGACTAGATTTGCTATAATTTAGTTAGATTCTATATTTAGGAAGAAGGAGAACTTTTGAGTTTATCAGAACAAATTATGGCTGACATGAAGGAAGCCATGAAGGCACGTGATAAAGTTAGATTGAATACGGTGCGAATGATTAAGTCAGCCTTGATGAATGAAAAGATCAAGGCAGGGCACGAACTTAGTTCCGATGAAGAACTGACCGTTTTAAACCGTGAAAAGAAGCAGCGTGAAGAGTCGATTGAAGAATTTACTAAAGCTGCTAGAACCGATTTAGCTGATGAGACCAAAAAGGAATTAGCAATTGTGGAAGGCTACATGCCTAAGCAGTTGTCAGAGGATGAACTTGAACAAATTGTCGTTAAAACAATTGCCGAAGTTGATGCTAAAGGTAAGTCCGATTTTGGTAAGGTAATGAAGGCTTTAATGCCCAAGATTAAGGGCAAAGCTGATGGTAAAGCAGCTTCTAGTGCAGTGCGCAATCATCTAAATTAAGCAAGAAAAGGAGCGAAGTTTTTGGCTCAAACCAATTTTATTCCTAAAAATCCAGAAAACATCCAAAAACTAGTTGGAATTAATGATGGTAATCTTAACTTATTAGCTGAAGGTTACGATCTAAGTGTAACTGATACCGGAAACCAAATTGTTGTTGATGGCGATGTTGAAAATACGCGGAAGGTAATCGCAGTTTTAAAGGCTTTAGACAACGTTGTGAGCACCGGTGTTAACATTGGTGCTACTGATGTTGTCAGTGCAATGAAAATGGCGGATAAAGGCACGACAGAGTATTTTGCCGATTTATATAAAGAAATTCTAATTCGTGATGCTAAAGGTAAACCGATTAGAGTTAAAAATATGGGGCAAAAGCGCTATGTTGAAGCCATTAAAAAAAGTGATGTTGTATTTGGTATCGGACCTGCCGGTACCGGTAAAACATTCTTGGCCGTCGTTTGTGCCGTTGCAGCCTTTAAAAAGGGTGAGGTTTCGCGGATCGTTCTAACTAGACCAGCTGTTGAAGCTGGTGAATCTTTGGGATTTTTACCAGGAGATTTAAAGGAAAAAGTTGATCCGTATTTACGGCCAATTTATGATTCGCTTTATGCAATCTTGGGAACTAACACAACTGACCGGTTAATGGAACGCGGGGTAATCGAAGTTGCTCCTTTGGCATATATGCGGGGAAGAACACTTGATGATGCCTTTGTTATTTTGGATGAAGCGCAAAATACAACCGATGCACAGATGAAGATGTTTTTAACGCGGTTAGGCTTTAATTCAAAAATGATTGTCAACGGGGATATGACGCAGGTCGACCTACCGGGTCGGCAGCGTAGTGGCCTGATTGATGCACAGCGAATTTTAAAGGGCATTGACCAAATTAAATTTATTCGCTTCACTGCTAATGATGTTGTTCGTCATCCGGTGGTTGCCAAGATTATTAATGCTTATGAGAAAGAGGACGAAAGACATTAATGACGCCTATTGAAATTACTTATAACGACGAGGTTGGTTTTTTAGAAAATACCGATCGTGACTGGCAAGATTGGATTGCTAAGTTATTGTTACTGGCTAAAAAGGAAATTGCTAAAGACAATAATTTAGCAATGAGTATCAATTTTGTTAATGAAGAACGCAGTCACGCAATTAACAAGAAGTATCGTGAAAAAGATCGACCAACAGATGTCATTTCATTTGCAATTGAAGATGGCGACGAATGTCTTGACCTTGCAGCATTTACTGCAGATCCTGATTTTCAAGAGGATATCGGTGATTTGTTCATGTGTCCAAGTGTGATTATGCGTCACAGTAAGGAATACGGAACAGGCTGGGACCGTGAATTTGGTTATACCCTAGTTCACGGCTTTTTGCATCTTAACGGTTATGACCATATTGAGCCTGATGAGGCAAAAGAAATGTTTGGCATTCAGGGTAAAGTACTTGAAGAATATGGCTTGCCGCTGTATCCTGACCAGTTAGATGAAGGCAGAGGTAAATAATGACTGAAGATAAGAAAAATAAATCCGGTTTTGTTGCGTTAGTTGGTCGACCAAACGTTGGTAAATCAACTTTAATGAATAATTTAGTTGGACAAAAGGTGGCAATTACTTCTAGTAAGCCGCAGACCACCCGTGATAAAATTTCCGGTATTTACACAACAGATGATATGCAAGTCGTCTTTGTTGACACGCCGGGGATTTTTAAACCACATTTAAAACTTGATGATTACATGGATAAGGCTAGTGTTTCTAGTTTAAACGATGTAGACATGGTTTTATTTATGGTTGAACCTGAAAAAATGGGCAAAGGCGACGAATACATTGTTAACTTGCTAAAGCTGGTTAAAGTTCCCGTCTTTTTGGTAATCAATAAGGTAGATCAAGTTAATCCTAATAACTTACTGCCAATTATTGATTCTTACCGTAAGCTTGATTTGTTTAAGGAATTTTTACCAATTTCTGCAACTCAGGGAGTGGGCATCACAGATTTAATCTCCACATTGCACCAATATTTGCCCGAAGGTCCAGATTATTATGATCCCGAGCAGATTACTGATCGGCCTGAATACTTCATGGTTGCCGAACTAGTACGTGAACAAATTCTGAAGTTAACAGCTGAAGAAGTGCCACATGCTGCTGCCGTTTGGGTTGAACGCATGAACCAACATGAGAAGGGCAAATTGCAAATCGAAGCAACGATTTATGTTGAAAAAGATGGTCAAAAAGGGATTATTATCGGCAAGGGCGGCAAGATGCTCAAGCAGATCGGTATTAATTCCCGCCGCCAAATTGAAAACTTGCTCGGTGAAAAGGTTAACCTTCATTTGTGGGTTAAAGTGCAGCGTAATTGGCGGTCTGACCCAAGCTTTTTGAAGCAAATTGGCTATGACAAGAAGGCACTTTCATAAATGACACGTGAACTTAAGGAAGTTCAAGGCATTATTTTTAAACGCCAAAAATTTAAAGAAGCGGATTTATTAGCTAAAATCATTACCAAAGAAAATGGCATCATTACAATGATTGCTCGTGGAGCTTTACGGCCTAAGTCAAAATTAGGAGCAGCGCTACTCAATTTTTCTTACGGAACGTATATTATTTATACGAGTGGTCAGGGGCTAAGCAATCTGCGTACTTATAAAGAAGTAAAGCAATTTGATGGTTTATTCAACGATTTAACTAAGAATGCTTATGCTTCTTTTATTTTAGACTTGGTTGACCATGCTTTTGTGGAATATCAACCTTTAGGCAAGTATTACGCACTAGCTGAGTTTGCTTTACAAAAAATCAATGCTGGCGTTGATCCGGAAATGATTACCCAAATTTGTCAAATGCAGCTGTTAGCTGCTTATGGGGTTGCCCCTGAATTGCGCACCTGTGCTATTTGCGGTAAAAGTCAAGGCGTTTTTGATTATTCAATTAAACGTGGTGGGATTATCTGCAGCGACCATTTTTATCAGGAAACAAGTCGCATGCATTTGGAGCCCAAAGAAACAGCCGTTTTAAGAACAATTGGTTTATTGCCGATTGAGCGATTAGGATCTATTGCTGTTAGTGACGCAACTAAAAAGGCAACTCGCAAGGCCATTGACCGAATCTACCAAGAGACAGTTGACCTTAATTTAAAAACCAAAAAATTCTTAGATGAATTGAAATTATTTTAACCAAATCCTTTGGTTACACCCGTGATTATGGTAAAATACCAGTGTGCTTTGGCAATGATGAGGAATTTAGAAAAAGTACCAGTTAAGCGAGTGTCGTTGGTGTAAGGACATCTGGGAAACAGGCACCTCTAGCCAATTCAATTAAGAGCAGAGAAGATATTCTCTGAATTAGGGTGGAACCGCGATCAAATCTCGTCCCTATGCAAGTTTTGCATAGGCTTTTTTTATGGCCTAATGCAGGGAGGAATTAATATGGCAAAGAAAAAATTAACAATTCAAGAAATGATTTTTAAATTGGAAGAATTTTGGTCTTCCAAAGGTTGTATGATTATGCCGTCATACGACGTTGAAAAAGGGGCAGGAACAATGAGTCCGTATACCTTTTTACGGGCAGTTGGTCCTGAACCTTGGGCAGCTTGTTACGTTGAGCCGTCAAGAAGACCAGCAGATGGCCGTTACGGTGACAACCCTAACCGTTTGTTCCAGCACCACCAATTTCAAGCAGTAATTAAGCCAGCACCAGAGAATATCCAACAATATTACTTGGATAGTTTACAAGTATTAGGTATTAATCCGCTAGAACATGATATTCGGTTTGTTGAAGACAACTGGGAAAATCCGTCGATGGGTTGTGCCGGTGTTGGTTGGGAAGTTTGGCTTGACGGAATGGAAGTTAGCCAATTTACTTACTTCCAAACTGTCGGTGAGCTTGATGTTAAGCCAACCATGAGTGAAATCACTTATGGTGTTGAACGTCTAGCTTCTTATATTCAAGATGTTAATTCTGTTTTTGACTTAGAGTGGGGCAACGGTGTACTTTACCGTGACATCTTTAAAGAAGCAGAATACGAGAATTCTAAGTATGCCTTTGAAGAATCTAACCAAGAGAATTTGTTAAAATTCTTTGATGTTTATGAAAAGACGGCTAAGCGCTTACTAAGTCAAAACTTGGTTCAACCTGCTTACGACTATATTTTGAAGTGCTCACATACCTTTAACTTGCTTGATGCACGTGGAGCTGTATCAGTTACTGAACGTGCAGGCTATTTGGCACGAATCCGTAACTTGGCCCATGAAGTAGCTGTGTGCTTCGTTCAAGAACGTGAAAAGCGGGGCTTTCCATTATTAAAGAATGCAGAAGACAAGAAGGCGGGGCTTGAAAATGACTAAAAATTATTTATTTGAAATTGGAATTGAAGAAATGCCAGCGCACGTGGTTTCACGGAGTGTGAAGCAACTAGCTGACAGAACTAGCAAGTTTTTAAAAGAAAACGGCTTGAAATTTAAGGATATTAAGACTTATTCAACACCGCGAAGACTAACAATTGTTGTTGAGGAATTAGTCGAAAAGCAAGCCGATATTGATGAAATTAAAAAAGGCCCAGCTAAAAAGATTGCTCAGGATGCTGACGGTAATTGGACCAAGGCAGCACAAGGCTTTGCTCGCGGTCAAGGCATGACAACCGACGATATTTACTTTGAGGAACTTAAGGGTACAGAATATGCTTATGTTCATGTTAAGCAAGAAGGTAAAAAAGCCAGCGATATTTTGCTTGGGATGAGCGACATTATTAAGGCTATGACCTTCCCAACTAAAATGCGTTGGGATTCGCATGATTTTGAATTCGTGCGGCCAATTCACTGGTTAGTTTCATTATTTGGCAGCGATGTTATTCCAGTTAAAATTTTGGATATTACTGCTGGTCGTAAAACTGAAGGGCATCGCTTCTTAGGTGATTCTGTTGTCCTTGCTAATGCGGATGACTATGAAGACGCATTGAAAGATCAATTTGTAATTGTTGATGCTGGCGAACGTAAAGAAATGATCGTTCAGCAAATGAATGCTTTGGTTGAAAAGAACAACTGGAAGATTAAGCTGGATAAGAACTTGCTTGAAGAAGTTACCAACTTGGTTGAATATCCAACTGTCTTTGCTGGTACTTTTGATGAAAAATACTTGCAAATGCCACAAGAAGTTCTGATTACTTCAATGAAAGATAACCAACGTTACTTCGAAGTTTACGACCAACAAGACAATTTGATTAATCACTTTATTGCTGTTCGTAATGGTAACAAAGACTATCTTGACAATGTTATTTCTGGTAACGAAAAGGTATTGGTTGCTCGGCTTGACGATGCTCAATTCTTCTATGATGAAGACCGTAAGTACCCACTAAGTCATTTTGTTCAAAGATTGAAGAACGTTTCCTTCCACGATAAAATTGGTTCAATGGCAGAAAAGACTGAACGTGTTCGGATTATCGGTGACTTTTTAGCAGAAAAATGGGACTTGGACAAGCTAACTGTAACTGACTTTGATCGGGCTAGTGAATTATATAAATTTGACCTAGTTACGCAAATGGTCGGTGAGTTTGCGGAATTACAAGGTGTGATGGGCATGCACTATGCTCGCCTTGCTGGCGAAAACGAGGATGTTGCTGTTGCCATTAAGGAACACTACATGCCATTATCTGCAGAAGGTACATTGCCGCAAACAACCGTTGGTGCACTATTATCAGTAGCTGATAAGCTTGATACAATCATTACTTTCTTTGCTGCTGGCATGATTCCAACTTCATCTAACGATCCGTATGCTTTGCGTCGTTATGCTTACGGAATTGTCCGCATTTTGCTTAACCAAAAATGGTCATTACCGTTTAACCAAGTTTTGCCACAAATCGTGAGCTTGCTTGATGGTAAAACTGCTGCAAAAATGCCAAAATCAGAGAGTCAAGATGAAGAAATTGCTTCCTTCATTCGTGATCGGATTAACCAATACTTGCAAAAGAATAAGTTCAAGTACGACATTATCGATGCAGTTCTTGCTTCTAGTCAACAAGATCCAATTCAAATTTTAACTGCAGCTACTGTTTTGCAATCACACCATGATGATGAGCAGTTCAAGCCTGTTGTTGAAAGTTTGACACGAATTAATAACATTCTGAAAAAGGCTAAATTTAAGGGTCAGGTTCAGATTAATCCAGATCTGTTTAGCGATGTAACTGAAAATGAGCTTTATGCTGGTGTTCAAAACTTGCAGTCATTGACTGATTTAACTGAACTTTATGATGGGTTTGTTAAATTACAACCAGTTATTGACCGCTACTTTGACACTAATATGATTATGGCTAAGGATGAGGCTGTTAAGAACAACCGCTTAGCACAATTAAATACGATTGGTGACTTGGCTGAACGTCTAGGCAATTTGAGTAAATTAGTTATTAAATAAGTTAATCAAGAATGGGTGATATGAATGGCTGGTTTAATTCCAGAAGAAACGATTGCTAAAGTTCGCAATAATGTTAACATTGTCAATGTAATCAGCCAGTATGTCTCACTTGAAAAGAAAGGCAAAGACTACATTGGTCTTTGCCCTTTTCATGAAGAAAAAACGCCGTCATTTACCGTTAATGAAGAAAAGCAGTTCTTTAAATGCTTTGGCTGCGGCAAAGGTGGCAATGTTTTTAAATTCTTGATGGAAAAGGATAATTTAACTTTTCCAGAAAGTGTTCGTAAAGTTGCCGATTTTGCTCACATTGATATTGGTGAAACGGGGCAATCACAAGGTCATACTACTAATCCATTGCTTAAAATGCATCAGGATGCCTGTGACTTTTATCAGCGAGTATTAACCTCAACCAATGCCGGTAAACGCGGATTGGAATATGCTCAATCCCGTGAACTTGATGATGAGATTATTGCTCACTTCAAAATCGGCTATGCGCCGAAGCAAAACAATCTCTTGTTGACATATTTGCGCGGACATGGTTATTCAGATGATGAATTAGCTGCTAGCGGGTTATTTGTTCAAACACAAGATGGTGAACTCTTTGATCGTTTTCGCGATCGATTAATGTTCCCGCTAAGTAATGAAAGTAACTATGTCATTGGTTTTTCTGGCAGACGCTTGTCAACGGACAAAACAGAAGCTAAATATATCAATAGTCCCGAAACGAAGATTTTTACTAAATCTAAGCTGCTATTTCACTTTGCGGAAGCTAAAAAGGCAGCTCGTGAAGAAGGACATTTGGTCTTGTACGAAGGGTACATGGATGTAATTGCGGCATATAAAGCCGGAATTAAGTCCGGAATTGCCTCGATGGGAACAAGCTTGACCGATCAGCAAGTGTACATGTTGCGCCGCATCACAAAAAATATTGTTATCAATTATGATGGCGACGATCCTGGAGTTCACGCTGAAGAACGAGCAGCTAAGATGTTCGATAAGGCTGGCGGCTTTAATATTGGGATTGTTGTTTTACCGGAAAAGTTGGACCCCGACGAATATGTTAAAAAATACGGTGTGGAAAAGTATCGTGATGAAATTAAAGGTGCGCTAACGCCAACCGACTTTTTCTTAAAGCGATTAGCTCAAAAGTACAATCTAGCTAATGACCGTGAAAAAATCGCTTATCTTAGCGATGCCGTTAAAGAAATCGCGGAGCTGTCCAATCCCGTTGAGCAGGACCTTTATTTGGAACGAATTGCTCAGGCTCAAAATGTGTCTAAGGATTCACTCAAGGTCAATCTGCTTCGGCAACGGCGAATTAATAACGCAGCGCAAAGACATAAAAATAATGTCGGCCCAGTTGATCCCATTTTAGAAGACGATTCAACACCAATTATTGAGGGTAATCAAACAGCTAAAATCGATCCGGTTCAAACGCGATTGTTATATCTTTTTATGCATTCGGAACACGCGCGTGATTTTTTACTTGAAAATAATTTTTTATTTCCCGATGAAAAATATGCGGATTTAGCTGAATTATGGTTAAAATTTAGTGAAGAACACGAAAATCCTGAAATAAATAGTTTTTTAGATTTTATTCCTGACGAACTTCAAGGTATAATAGTAAGTACTGAAATGACAGATATGCCCCAGGATTTTTCTGACCGCGAACTTGAAGAGCAGATGGCCGCAATCGAGATGCGTAAAATCAATGCACAGCTGAAAGATTTAGAAAATCAGTTGCAAGATGCAAAGCGCAAAACAGATACGACTGAAATCATTACCATCACTCAGAAAATTTTGCAGTTAAAAAGAATTCAGGGTCAAAGGGGGGCTTTTTAGTGGTAGAAAAGAAAAATACTAGCAAAACAGAAGAACTATCTTTAGATAAGGTAGTTAAGAAAATTGTCAAGGAAGTTAAAAAAGACAAGGCAATTACTGAAGACGAGTTTACTAAGCAGTTAATTGAGCCATATAAGCTGCAGGGTAAGGCCGTTGACCAACTGGTGCAAGAATTCGAAGACAACGGTATCAGTATCGTTGACGAAAAAGGCGAACCATCAAAATTAGCCTTAAAGAAGCAAAAAGACGTTGAAAAAGCTGAATTAAAAGATATGTCAGCTCCTTCAAGTGTTCGCATGAACGATCCAGTTCGGATGTACTTGAAGGAAATTGGTCGGGTGCCGCTATTGAACGCTGACCAAGAAATTTCTTTAGCCAAAAGAATTGAAAAGGGCGATGAAGAAGCTAAGCAAGAATTAGCAGAAGCTAATTTGCGGTTAGTTGTTTCCATTGCTAAACGCTACGTTGGCCGCGGGATGTCCTTCCTTGACCTCATTCAAGAAGGAAACATGGGCTTAATGAAGGCTGTAGATAAATTTGACTATAGTCTTGGTTTTAAGTTCTCAACTTATGCCACTTGGTGGATTCGGCAAGCAATTACGCGTGCGATTGCCGATCAAGCCCGGACAATCAGAATCCCAGTTCATATGGTTGAAACCATCAATAAGCTAATTCGGATTCAGCGGCAATTGTTGCAAGACTTGGGTCGTGAGCCAGTACCTGAAGAAATTGGTGCTGAAATGGACATGCCAACAAGCAAAGTCCGCGATATTTTAAAGATTGCACAAGAACCAGTGTCGCTTGAAACACCAATTGGTGAAGAAGACGACTCACACTTAGGTGATTTCATTAAGGATAAGGATGCAACCAGTCCTGAACAACATGCTTCTTATGAAATGCTCAAGGAGCAATTGGAAGAAGTACTTGATACTTTAACTGATCGTGAAGAAAACGTCTTACGTTTGCGGTTTGGTCTTGATGACGGACGGACACGGACACTTGAAGAAGTAGGAAAAGTCTTTGGCGTAACGCGTGAGCGGATTCGGCAGATTGAGGCGAAGGCTTTACGTAAGTTGCGTCATCCTAGCCGTTCTAACCAATTACGTGATTTCTTAGATTAATAACCAAAAAAGATGATTATATCCATTGCGATACAATCATCTTTTTTTATTTAAAATAATTCGTCACGTTTGCCGTCAAGCAAATGCTCATAAATCTGTTCATTAAAGTAAACGAGCAAATCACGGTCAAAATTATAGGCAAGCTTGTGGCTCATTAGTTCATCCTTACTCATCCAAGTTAAAGAACCTTCATTTGAGGCTTTCACTTTACCCGTAAATTCATTGGCAATATAGAAAAATACAATGTAACGGTGATCGTTATCATCGTAGAATTGTTTAATCCCAGCTAAACGAGGGTGACTAATTGTTAAATTGGTTTCCTCTTTAACCTCGCGAACAATAGAATCGTGGAATGACTCGTGTGCTTCAACGTGGCCACCGGGGAAAGTTAATCCGGGCCAAGTGGGATCATTGCGATTTAAAACTAAAATTTGGTCACCGCTAGTTATCATGCACATATTGGTTAACGTAACTCGTTCAGTTCTATCCATAAATCCTCCTAATTTTTCGTTTCTTTATCATCTTACCACTAACCATTTTCTTGAAAAAGCCGTGAATTTTCACTTGTCAAAAAGAAAAAATAATAAACAGCTAGTAATTTTTATTTTACTGACTGCAACTACTAATTTTATTATGTTAAAATTTGAGTGATACCTAGAGAGCAGAGGAACAAAAATGAATTTACGGTTAAATACTTTAGCACAAATGATTGATCAGGGAGCGCGGGTAGCTGACATCGGCACCGACCACGCTTACTTGCCAATCGCACTCGTGCAATCTGGCAAAATCGACTTTGCAATTGCTAGTGATATTGCTCAAGGTCCACTGGCCAATGCCCAAGAGAATATTGCTCAGGCCGGGCTTGAGCAGCAGATTGATGTGCGGCTAGGTGCCGGTCTTGAAACAATCACTCATGAAGATCGGATTGATACGGTTGTGATTGCTGGAATGGGCGGTAAATTAATGACGGAGATCCTTGATACGGCCTGGCAAAATGACTTTCAGTTTCCAACCTTAGTGCTTGAACCCAACGTTGGCGAACCCGGCGTACGCAAGTGGCTGGTAGACCATAGTTATCAGATTGAAGCCGAGGACTTAATTGCAGAAGCTGGTCATACTTATGAGCTAATTAAGGCCGTTCATGTGTCAGCCCCAGTGAAGTTAACTGACGCAGAAATTTTCTTTGGCCCATTAATTTTAAAAGCTAAAAATCCGGTCTTCTACCAAAAGTGGCGCGGTCAATTAGCATACCACCAGAATTTACTAGTTAATCTCAACAAGGCCAAAAATAAAGACACTGAGCATATTGAGCAAATTGAACATGAAATTACAATGATTAAGGAGGAATTGGATGACCAAAGTTAAAGAGATAGTCAAGCGTTTGCGGCAAGATTTTCCCGAAGAAATTGCTAGTCAGGGTGACCCTGTCGGACTGCAAATTGGCTCGCTGGAGCAGCCAGTTACCAAAGTGCTAACCACACTTGATGTGCGGCCACAGGTTGTTGAAGAAGCGATTAATCAAGGTGCTAATTTGATCATTAGTCACCATCCATTAATGTTTCATCCGGCGCGCAATTTAGATTTTGCTGATCCGCAAAATGCGATGTATGGTCAGATTATTGCGCATGGCATTACTGTCTATTCAATCCACACTAATTCCGATAAGGCGCAAAATGGTTCAAGTGATTGGCAGGCAGAAGAACTAGGACTGATTGACGTTGAGCCATTTTGCTTGGACGATGACGGCATTGCAATCGGACGCAAGGGTAAACTGCTACAAGAAATGACTGCCTATGATTTTGCTTACTACGTTAAGCAGAAGATGGGTATCAAGATGGCGCGGCTAATCACTGCCGATAATCAAAAAGCAATTTCCAGTGTTGGCTTTATTTGTGGTGATGGTGGTAAGTATTGGCGCCGTGCAGTTGACGAAGGACTGGACGCTTTTATTACGGGGGATGTTTATTATCATACCGGTCATGATATGATTTCTGCAGGATTAACGGTAGTTGATCCCGGGCATTATACCGAGAAGCTGTTTAAGTATCGGGTCTTTGACTTACTGCAAAAGTGGAATACTGAGCTAGGCTGGCAGGTAGAAGTTGCTGTTTCTCAGGTTTCAACCAATCCGTTTCAAGATTTAGTTTAATTTAAGGAGAAAAAATGGAATATCCAAATTTGTTACCAAGATTTTTAAAATATGTCCAAGTTAATTCACGTTCTGACGAGCATTCTGACCGTTTTCCGTCGACAGAGCGAGAGGAAAACTTTCAAAAGCAAGTTATCATGAGTGACCTGAAGGAATTGGGCTTAAGTGACGTTCATTATAACCAAAAGTCTGGTTGTGTGATTGCCGAAATTCCAGCCAATATTACTGAGGACGTACCAGTAATGGGCTTTTTGGCTCATAGTGATACGGCTGACTTTAACTCTGAAAATGTTAAGCCGCAAATCCATGAAAATTATGACGGCAAGTCCAAAATTCAATTGGGTGATTCTGAATTTTATTTAGACCCCGAAGTTTTTCCGCATTTAAAAAACTATCAGGGGCAAACGATTATTACGGCATCTGGTGATACGCTGCTTGGTGGTGATGACAAGTGTGGTGTATCCGAGTTAGTAACGTTTGCTGAATACTTACTTGCTCATCCTGAAGTTAAGCATGGTAAAATTCGCCTTGCCTTTACCCCTGATGAAGAAATTGGTACGGGTGCAGAACACTTTGATGTTGCTGAATTTGGCGCAGACTTTGCCTTTACTGTTGATGGTGAAGCTCCTGGTAAACTAGATTGGGGAACTTTCTCGGCAGCACAGTTCAGTCTTGATATTCAGGGGGTTAACGTGCATCCAGCAGTTGCCAAGGGTCAAATGATTAATGCCGTTCAAGTTGGAATCAACTTCCAAAATCAATTACCGCAAATGGAAGTGCCAGAAGAAACAGATGGTAAGCAAGGGTTTTATCATTTAATGAACTTCACTGGTACCGTTGATAATGCACATTTGGACTACATTATCCGTGACTTTGAGCGTGATGGTCTTGAACAACGTAAGAACTTGGTTAAGTCGATTGTTGACAAGATGAACGCCGAGTTTGGCACTGAGCGAATTAAGCTTAAGATGTGGGATCAATATTACAACATGGCTGATGAATTAGCTAAACACATGGATATTGTTGATTTGGCTCGTGATGCATACAAGGCAGAGGGCTTGACAATCAATGAAGACCCAGTTCGTGGGGGCACAGACGGTTCCCAATTAACTTACATGGGGCTGCCATGCCCTAATCTGTTTGCCGGTGAGGAAAACATGCACGGCCGTTATGAATATACCGTTTTAGAGTCAATGTACAAAGCCGTTGACGTAATGGTTAAGATGGCCGAATTGAACGTTACTAATAATAAGTAGTGGAACAAAATCATTAGTAATCTAGTGTTTTATTAAAAATATTTGAGGACAACAAATGCTTGTCTCTCTAAGTAAAATTTCTTTTTGCTTATTTTTAAAAAGTTATGCACAAATAACTTAATTTTCTAAAAAGCTCATTTTAAAGCTGATATATCAACTAAAATGAGCTTTTTAATTTGCACAATGACAAAAATTGCATTTGTGGAACATTGGAACTAACTTAAAAAGGATTGCTTTAAAACACTAAATAGGTTACTATATAAGTGTGTTAGGAAAATAGTACAGTGAGAACGGAAGGTGAACTTTTGGAATTTAAGGATAATATTCCTATTTATCTGCAAATCAAACAATATCTTTATCGTGAAATTGTCGTTGGCAAATTACAACCCGGAGAAAAGATCCCGTCGGTACGTAAATTGGCCCTGCAGTTAACGGTTAATGTAAATACGGTACAGCGGGCGTTGCAACAGATGAATGATGAAGGAATTTTATACACTAAGCGCGGCGAAGGAAATTTCGTCACAGAAGATACGGATTTACTAGCGCAGACTAAGCAAAATTTGATTAATGGTGAGTTAGACAAGTTTGTGCAGAGCATGAATGCTTTGGGAGTCACAAATGACCAGCTTAGTTCGATTTTAACGAATTATTTGAAGTAAGGAGTTTTGTAATGGAAAATGTACTTGAAATCAAAGATGTAACCTACAAGAAAAATCAAAAACTGATTTTAAAAGATGTCAATTTAGATTTACAACCGGGTAAAATCGTTGCACTTCTTGGAGAAAATGGGGCAGGTAAGACCACATTAATGCGGATTATTAGTGGGATGGCTAAAAATTACCGTGGCAGTGTCAAGATTGATGGCTTTGACAAGGACGCTGAGAAAAAAGCACATTTATCATTTACTGATGGCTTAACCGGTTTTAATGATTCTACTAAAATCAAGGCTGTTGTGGACTTTTACGAAGTTGTTTACCAAGATTTCGATAAGTCGGAATTTGAGCAATTGCGCAGATTCATGAAACTAGACCTTGAAATGCGTCTTAGCCAATTATCACGAGGAATGCGTGAAAAGCTGATTATTGCCCTGACTTTTGCTCGCAAGGCTGATCTGTATTTACTTGATGAACCATTTGGTGGTATCGACGCAATGGCACGCAAAAAGATTATCAATTCGATTATTCTTTGGAAAAACGATAACGCAACGATTCTTATTTCAGACCATTTTGTTAACGAAATTGCATCACTACTTGATGAAGTCGTAATCATTAAAGACCAAACTATTTATGCTCATAAGTCAGCCGACGAAATTCGCAGCAATCATGAAACCATTGAGCAATATTACGAGGGACTTTATGATGGGGATGAGGAAGACTAATGGCTGCTTTTGAACGTTTATTTACTGAATTATTTAAGCAAAAATGTAAAAAGGCCCATGTCATAATTTTGCTGCAATTTTTAAGTGCATTCGTTACTACTGTATTTGCCTATTTTGAAGGAAATATGATAGTTAGTGGCAATGAGCGCAAAATAGATTTATTTTTACCGTTTTTATTTATTTTCTTTTTCGCATTTGGCTTTATTTATCTGCCAATTTATCTAATTATCACTAGCTTTCAGACTGAACAAATTAACCACAGTCAAACATGGCGGTTAGCGCCACTGAGCGATGCCAACATATATTTAGATAACACACTTAGCTCGTTTGTTAACTTCATCTACTTAGCCTTGTTGCAGGTAATTAGTTCGATAATTTTGTTTGGTATTAGCTACTTAGCTAATAAGCGAGTTAAAAACGGCTGGGATGATATGATTGCGGCCATTAGAAAAGGCAACCAAAGTAATGCCACGATTGCCGATTTACTTGGTATTGCGTTAATTACCATTCTGCTTGGACTATTAGTTTACTTAGTTATCAGCTTTTTAAACTTTAGCAGTCAGGCAATCGTTGACTTCTTGCCAGCAGTCTCAAGCAAGCTAGTTGTGACAATCATTCGCTTAATTTTAATTATTGCTATTATGTGGCTTTTAACTGAGATTTATCAGTTTATTAAACCAGTTATCACTTCGCCGTTAAGCTACATGCTGGGCGTAGAACATTTAACTATCTGGCCAGCAGTAGGCTTATTTACGATACTTGATGTGGCTTTGGCAGCCATTAACATGTTCCTGATTAGCAGATTCTTTGAAGCAAAGCAAAATAAGTAATTTGAGGTAAAAAATGACAGTTTTTAAGCATTTATTTAAAGAACTTTTTAAGCAAAAGAGACGGAATGCTAATGCGGTAATTATTATTCAATTTGTCGCTGCTATGGCAATTTTGTTAATTACAGTGGGCAATTTAATTATTAATAAAGACTTTTCAAGTGAAGATTGGCGCGATATCGAGCCATTAAGCTACATACTTTTCGGTCTCTTTAGTTTTGTTGCCTTACCAATTTATCTAATTGTTACTTGTGTTAAAAATGAGCGCTTCAATCGCAGCCAAACTTGGCGCCTAGCACCGGTCAATGACGAGATGTTTTATTTGGATAATATTCTGAGCTCGTTTGTATCAGTCATTTATCTGATGGTAGCTCAATTTTTAATTACTGCTGCGCTAGTTGGGATCGGATCATTACTATTTAAAGATGTTTTCAACGATACAATTAAGTCTTTTGTCAACGGATTTAAAGCCGGAAGTGGATTGCACTTTAATATTGTAATTGGCAATGTCTTACAAATAATCTGCTTTATCATTTTGTTTAGTCTATTTACCTACCTAATTATTAGCTTTTTAAATTTTGCCACGCGGTCAATTATGGATTATTTGCCGGGGATGTCTAGTAAGACCGGGGTATTTATAGTCCAGGTTGTATTAATCATTTTAATTATGAGATTGCTAACGACACTGTTTAAAATATTTGGCAGACTTATAACGTCGCCAATGGGTTTGTTAGGCAGTGCAAGTACCGGCTTAGGTAAAGCAATTTTGATTTATTTGGTGCTAGATATTGCTCTTATTCTAATCAACATGTTTTTAATTAGTAAATTTTTTGAAGCGGCACCGAATAAGTAATTGAGGTAGGGGGCACTACTATGACGAGTTTTGGACAGTTATTTGAAGAATTATTTAGAAGTAAAAGCAAAAAGTTGTTGCAAATTATTGTTATCCAACTAATTGCTGCCGCTATTTTAGCAGGTGTGATGACCTTTAGGGCAATTGCAATTCATGGTGATCCTTTTTTCACTACGTTTCATAGCTTTTTATTTAATTTAACAAGAGTCGTTATGTGGACTGGATTCATCGTTGTCTTGGGCAGTTTAATTGGTACTGTATCTGATACGGAAAAAATCAACCGTAGTCAAACTTGGCGATTAGTTCCAACAACTGAGAATAATATTTATTTGAGTAATGTTGCTAGCTCACTTGCTGCATTTGCCATCTTGGTCTTACTAGAATTTGTTTGCGGAATCGGACCAGTGCTGCTGCAATACTTAGTGAGCGGTCAACGATCACTGCTTGTAAGTTTCTTTAGCGACATGGCTAAACTTGGCTGGTTAAAATGGCTCCAAATTATAGCTGTACTAATTCTCATCGTTTTAGCTATCTATTTTACAGTGAGCTTTTTAAATTTCAGCAGTCAGACAATTGTTGACTTTTTACCACATCTTTCAGGAAAACTGACATTAACAATTGTCAGAGTAATTATCATTTTACTGATTTGCTGGCTCGGGGTTAGTGCCACCAACACGCTCTTGCCAATTTTTAAATTACCATTCGAATTAATGTATGTCGGTGCAGCAAAGCTTAAATTATTGAGCAGTATTAGCATTTTAGTGATTTTTAACATATTCGTTGGTGCAATCGATCTGTTATTAATTAATAAATCATTTGAAGCAAAACAAAATAAATAATTGTTTAACAGCAAGAAGGCATAAAAATGACTAACTTTACTAAGTTATTTGGCGTAATGTTTAAGCAAAAAAGAGGGACAGCACACTTATTAATCGGCATTCAATTACTTGCTGCATTTGTTATTGCTGCCTTAAATTGGCTTAATCATAATGCGATGAACGTTTATTTTGACCGTTTGGAAATGACTGACTTTTTGCCGCAGTGGGGGATTTTCATAATTTCTCTGAGTTTTTTATGTCAATTAGTTTTCTTTCTAGTTGCAGTGTCCAAGACGCAGCAAAATTGTACTAGTCAAACTTGGCGTCTAATTCCCGTGAGTGATACCAATTTTTTCTTAATTGATTTTGCAAGCACGCTTATTAGTGTAATTTATCTAGCATTTCTACAATTACTTGCGTTAGGTTTTGTTTTTGGCATTTCTTTTATCACGAGTAAAAACTTTCATAGTGACTTTCTACAAGAACTATATAAAGACAGCCAAATTATTACTTACAATGGCATGACTGCTGTTAGGCTTGTAGAATTAATCAGCTTAGTGTTATTGCTAGTTATTGTAGTCATTTTGGCAATTAACTTGGTTTGCTTTTGCTGGCAACTGATTAGCAATGCTTTTAATAGTAGGTCAAACAACGTGATATTGATGCTATGTTGGTTTTTCTTCCTGTTTGGCATTTTCCGGCCAATTTTATCGATGTTCAATTTCTTACCACAGGCATTACACTATCCGCTTAATTTTATTGCTGGGCAATATACAGCGGGCGTCAGCAGCTCAGTTGGCATTTTACTTCTAATTGCTGTGATACTGTTTGCAATCAACCTTTACTTAGTTAATAAATTTGTCGAAGCAAAAGCCAACAATTGATTTGTAACATTTAAACAACAAAAGACCTTCAATAATTTGAAGGTCTTTTTTGTGTGCAATAAATAATTTGTAATAGCCTGATAGATTGAATTATTAAATGAAGGAGATACTTTAACTTATTAATCTAAAGATACTATTTATTATATTTTTTAACTTTAGCAATGATTAACGGTAGTAGTACTACTAATGCAAGCATTATTGCCAATACATTGGGAATAAACTTAATAACCATATTAAATACTAAAACCAAATAAATGATTAGCAAAATAATATTATACGTTTTTTTCATTATAATTTGTAAATTATTAACACGATTATAATGCAATGTTCAAAATTTTAACGATGTCATCAGAATATAATTTCTTGTAGTGACCTACAGGAACCTTATCATCATGAGTGGCATGTAGTCCCATTTCTTTAAACTTAGAATCGTCTTTTATACCAATTTCTTTTAGACTCTTATGCATACCAACCATAGTGAAGAAATCAGTAAATCGTTTAATCAAAAGGTCGATTACTTCTTCTTGTGAAAATGCATAAGTGTCAATATTAAACATCCGACTGGCAAGCTGAACAAATTTATCTGGCAATTCCTTGCTGACATACTTCATCCAAGCTGGAAAGACAATAGCCATTCCTTCGCCATGAGTAATACCATATTCAGCACTTAGCTCATGTTCAATTCGATGAGAACCCCAATCAGGTTCACGGCCCGATTCAAGGGAGTTATTGTGGGCCGTTACAGCAGTCCACATAATTTCAGCACGTAATTCATAGTTAGTTGGATCTTTAGTTAACTTGTATGCTGTAGCCATTAGAGCGGTCATTGCTCCTTCAAGCATGCGATCAGTTAAATTAACATCTTTAACTGTCGTAAAATATCTTTCGAGCATATGAGACATCATATCAGAAATACCAGCTCCTGTTTGGAATGCAGGAACCTTTAATGTGTATTCAGGATTCAAAATTGAAAATTTAGGAATAATTAAATTCGTTTCTACTCCAAGCTTAAACTCACCATTGTCGATAATGGTAGCATTTGACATTTCAGAGCCAGATGATGCAGCAGTTGAAATTACACCAATTGGTAGGGATTTTTCAACTGTTACTTTACCTTGGAAAAAGTCCCATGCATCACCATCATAAAGTGCTGAAAATGAAACAGCCTTTGCTGTATCAATAACGGAGCCACCGCCAACGGCTAAAATAAAATCGATCTTATTCTCACGCACAATATTAGCTAGCTTATTTACTAAAGAAACTTCTGGATTAGGAACAATATCGCCATTTTCAATATAGTTGATTTTAAATTTATTAAATTGCTCCTTAATTACAGCCGAAATACCAAGGAAATTATAGTAATCACCACTAAATAGAACTAAGACATTTTTGGTTTTAGTTAATTCATTAGTTAATTGACCAACCTTTTTTTCTTCACCCTTACCAAAATACATATTAGCTGGGTTGTAATAATTAAAATTCTGCAAAATAAACCTCCTTAAAAACTTTTATAACTTACAGCGCTTACAGTATTGCACAAAAATCAATTAAAAACAATAAAAACCAAAATAAAAATATAAAAAGTTATCTTTTTTTGGTTTTATGTTGAATTTATTTTGTTTATGATTATAATCTATAACTGTGAGCGCTTACTAAAAACTTATCAAAAGATCTTAACTAAAGGAGGTCTGTAATGAACGAAAAAAAAGAACTATCTCAATCGAAAAGCGGTAGTTTCATGGGGCTAATGCCCTTAATTGTATTTTTGATTTTGTATGCATTAACAGGTTTTATAACTGGAAAGTTTGACAGTATGCCATTACTAGTCGGAATGATTATTGCTTCAATGGTTTCTTTTGCACTAACACCACCAAAAGGAACAGAAAAACAAAACTTTGACCAAAAAGTAATGACATTCTGTAAGGGTGGTGGTGAGCCAACCTTAATCATGATGGTGGTAATTTTCATTTTAGCTGGTGCCTTTCAAGGTGTTGCTACTAAAATGCATGCGGTTTCTTCAATTACCAATTTGGGACTAAGTTTATTACCATCGCAAATGATATTACCGGGAATATTCGTTATTGGCTGTATTTTGAGTTTTGCTATGGGTACTTCAATGGGTACTGTTGCTGCATTAATGCCTGTAGCTGTTGATGTGGCTGTTAAGACCGGTGTTAATCCAGCATTAATGGCTGGTATCGTTGTTGGTGGGGCAATGTTTGGTGATAATAACTCATTTATTTCTGCAACTGCTATTGCTTCCGCACAAACTCAAGGCGTAATGCAACGTGAAAAGTTCAAATTAAACATCATCACTTATCTTCCAGCCCTTGTAATTAATATTATTTTATTAGCTATTTATCCTATTAAAACTGTCTCTATGAGCGGTTCATATTCATATAACTTAGTTGATATTATTCCTTACTTACTGGTTATTATCCTATCTCTTGTCGGAATGAATGTTATGCCAGTAATGATTATTGGAGTTTTATCAGGTATAGTCATTGGAATTATTCATGGTGACTTTAGCTTAATTGGTTCGATGACTTATGTTCAAAGTGGAATGGCTGGAATGGAAGATATGTCCATTATTGCAATTTTTGTTGGTGGACTAGTTGAAGTTATGAAGTATCTTGGCGGAATCCAGTGGTTAATGGATAAGCTGGGTAAAGAAACTAAGACCAAGCGTGGAGCTGAATTTTCAATTGGTATGCTCGTAACTTTACTTTGTGTAGCAACTACTAATAATACGATTGCAATTATCACTGTAGCACCATTAGCTGAAGAAATTGGACATAAATTCCATCTGGCAAGGTCAAGAGTTGCTACTTTGCTTTCAATGTATGCAACCCACGTTCAAGGTTTAATTCCATATGCTGGTCAATTGTTAGTTGCGGGAGCAATGGCAAAAGTATCCCCAGTATCAATTATGCCCTGGGTTTGGTATTGCTACCTAACTCTGATATGCAGTATTTTGTTTGTCATTTTTGATTTTCCTAGAGTTAAAGTTACTCCAGAATCCGGTTACGATAATTTTGAAACCAAAACAACAGACAAAGTAAGTGAAGCAACAAATTAAATATCAAAGGAAATAAAATGGATTATTCAAAACATTTTTTATTAAATACTGAAACTGTCAAACAATATGTTAAAGATAAGACAAATATTTTTGATGGAACTCATGTATCAGATTTAAAGAGTAAAGAGATTAGTGACGGTAATATTAATTATGTTTACTCAGTTGCCAATTCTCAAAAATCAGTTGTAGTTAAGCAAGCTGATAATAAAATTAGAACTTCTGGAAGAGAACTAGATCGACATAGAAATGTACTTGAATATAAGACTTTAAGCATTGAAGGGAAGCTAACTAATGATATGGTTCCTAAAATGTACAACTATGATGAAACGATGTCGGCAATTATTATGGAAGACGTTTCAGCCTATAAAAACTTACGTAAAGAATTGCATGCTGAAAAGATTTTTCCAGAATTAGCAGAACAAATTTCGTCATTTATGGTAGATGCTCTTTTACCTACAACTGACTTAATATTCGATCGGCATCAAAAGAAGAATGTGGTTAAAGAATTTATTAATATCGATTTATGCGATATTACTGAAGATTTGGTTTTAACAGAACCATATTACAATTATAAGAATCGTAATACTTATGATAGTGCCCTCGATGATTTTGTTAAACAAAATTTGTATGAAAATGATGAGTTAAAAGCTAATGTAGCAGAGCTTAGAAATAATTTTATGAATAATGCTCAGGCATTATTACATGGTGATTTACACAGTGGTTCTATTTTTATTAATCAAAATGGAATTAAGATTATTGATCCAGAATTCGCCTTTTATGGTCCAATTGGTTATGACATTGGGAATGTAATTGGTAATTTGGTTTTCCCATTAGTTGTTGAATACAGCAAAAAAGAAAACAAGAATTCTGAATTCATGACTTGGCTTGAGAATACTATTGAAGATGTTTTTGATTTAACAATTAAAAAACTTTATCTGAAATATGATGAATTAGTTGAATTTCCATTATATAAAGAAAGAAAATTTGAAAATTCTTACATTTCTTCAATTATTGCTGATTCTCTTGGTTATGCAGGTACTGAAATTATTAGAAGAACAGTTGGCGATTCAAAAGTCTTAGAAATAACTTCGATTACTAATGTTGAACAAAGAAATATTGTCTCAATGGCTCTAATTAAAATTGGTACAGACTTAATTTTAAATAGAAAGCTTTATAGTGCTGGTAATCAACTGATTTCTGATATTGCAAAAATTTCTGATTCAATCATATGAGGAGGCATAATTTGAAAAGAGAAGACAAAGGAATGCCATTCCTTTTAAAATATGAAAATGTTGCTTGGTATGAGGATGGCATCGTAAAAATTCTTGATCGAAGAGTTTACCCAACTAAAAAGCATTTTGTGATTTGTGAAAATTATCATGAAGTCATTAAAGCCATTCAAGATATGGTAACTCAAAGTGCAGGACCGTATACAGCAGTTGGCATGGGAATGGCATTAGCAGCTTATCAATGTAAAGATATGGCAGAAGATAAGCAACTTGACTTTTTGCTTCAAGCAAGCAAAGAACTTGGAAATGCAAGACCAACAACAGCTAATCGCTACAAAAAAATAACTGATAGAGCTTATGAGGTTGCAAAGAAAGCCATTCAAGATGGTAGCAGTCCCATTGATGCAATTATTGAGGATACTGTAGATTCCTTAAATCGTCGCTACTCAACAATGCAAAAGGTTGGCGATTATTTAGTTGACTTATTCCCAGATCATTCAGGTATTTTAACTCAGTGCTACGGAGAAACAATTATTGGTGCAATTATCCGTGCTGCAAGAAGAACTAATAAAGTTTTTAAGATTTATGATGCAGAAACTCGGCCATTTATGCAAGGTGCAAGATTAACTGCTAGTTGCTTTGCTGAATCAGGTTTTGATACGACTGTACTAACAGATAACATGATTAATTTTGGTCTGGAACATGAGCGAATTGACTTTTATACTTCCGCCGCAGACACGATTGCAATGGACGGTCATATTGCTAATAAAATTGGAACTAAACAAATTGCTATTTTAGCTAATCGTGTTGGTGTGCCATATTTTGTCACTGGTATACCTGATACAGATAAAAAAGATACTAATTCAATTAAGATTGAATTTCGTGATCCTAATCAAGTTCTTGAATTTCAAGGAACTCGGGTTTGTGCACCTAATGTCCATGCGATTTATCCCGCATTTGATATAACACCACCGGAATTAATTGGAGGAATTGTAACTGATAAAGGTGTTTATTCACCATATAACTTAAATAAATATTTGACTGATGGAAAAGTAGAGGAGTTTTATTAAAAAATGAAAATTTATATTCGTGCAGAAATTGTTGATGATTTACGTGCTAAATTAGCTGATAAATTTGATGAAGTTGTTTACGATCCATGGACAAAAGATGGTAAACGCTTTTATCCAGACGAAATGGCCGAAAAAATGGCTGAAGTTAATCCAGATGTTTTAATTACAGAGCTAGACCAAATTAATGACAAAGTTCTAGATGCAGCAACAAATTTAAAATTAATTGTTGATTGTCGATCAACTCCAGAAAATATTGATGTTCCAGCAGTAACTGCACATAATGTACCGTTAATCCACACTCCAGCAAGAAACGCTGAAGCTGTTGCTGAAATGTTAGTTGGTACTTTAGTCATGCAACAAAGACAAATTATTCCTGCAAGACAATGGATTCTTGACGGCAAGTGGGTACCTGGTACAACTCCTTACTATATTTGGAAAGGGCATGAATTATATTCACAGACTATTGGCTTTGTCGGTTTTGGAGCAGTTGCACGTAAAGCAGCTCATTTACTCGAAGCATTTGGTTGTAAAATGTATTTCTATGATCCATATGTTGAGCACACAGACGGTCCAGTAGAAAAGACAGATCTTGCTACTATTTTTAAGAAATCTAATATCGTATCTGTTCACCTACCAGTAACTAAAGAAACTGAAGGAATGATTGATGCTAAATACTTTGATTTAATGAATAAGAATGGACTATTTGTTAATACTTCAAGGTCAGCAGTGGTTAATAACGATGACTTATATAATGCATTGGTTAATAAGAAAATTAGTGGCGCAATTCTTGATGTGTTAGATGTTGAACCACCAAAAACAAAAGATGATATGAAATTAGCTCTACTTGATAATGTCATCTGTACACCACATATTTGTGGCTCTACTTATGAAGTTGTACTTCATCAATCAGAAATTGCTGTTCAATCTATTCTGAACTTCTTAAATAAAGATTATAAGCATGCAAATTTGATGAATCCAACTGTAATAGGAAGCAATTAATATGGCTGACAAGAAGTTTTACTTGCTCATAGATATTGGAACAGGTAGCAGTCGAGTTTGTTTAATGGACAATCTAGGTAAGGTTTATGACCTGCAGCATATTTCTAATGAATATCAGTCTGATAAAAATGGTGGAATGTTAATTGATATTCCAACTTTTATGAAGAATCTTCAAAGTGCTTCTAAAAAAGTTTTAAGTTCATTTGATAATCATATCTCAGCAATTACTGTTTCAGGAGCTAGACAGACATTCTTTTTAACTGATGAAAATCAGAAATTACTTTTTGGCATTCCTAATATTGATAGTAGAGGGGAACGTTTTATTAACGATTACGTTGATAATTTTATCCAAATCCAAAATATTACTACAAGAAGCTTATCTGCAGATTTTTTGGCAATGAAATTAGTAGGATTAAAGCATGATCGACCAGAATTATTTGCTAAAGTTTGTTCATTTACAAGTTTAAGTGAAGCTTTTGCGTTACTGTTTTGTAATAAGTTAGTAATTGAATATTCACAAGCTGTTGAAACACAATTATTCGATTTACATACTAAAAACTGGGATGAAAACCTATTGGATATATTCGGACTAACTAACATTAGGTTACCTACTATTGTTAAAACAGGTACTAAATTTAAAGTAACCAATATAGATATGCTAGAGAGTTTTGGTATTAATCGTCAAAGTAACTGTGATTTTGTAATTGGGGGAGCTGATACCCAACTAGCAATGAGAGCAATCACAGATTCACAAGATACTAGTACCTTGTGCCTAGTTTCCGGAACAACTAGTCCAGTTTGTATTCGTTCAAAAGAAGCTTCAAGCGATACTAATTGCTGGCTTGATTTGGATCTTGGCGGTGATGATTATGTCTTAGAATATAATCCAGGCGTCACAGGTCTTAATTATGAATACGCTAGACAGGCATTATTACCTGAAACCAGTTATAAAGAAATAGAAGAAGAGGTTTCGCTGTCTGGTGAACAAAAAATACTGGCAAATTTAACTACACAAAGTTTTCGTAAATCTACAGGAATTAATGGTTATGGTGGTTGGTATATGTTACCACCACTTTCTAAGAAAATAACCAAAAAGGAAATTGTTGGTAGTGTACCACTAGATATTGGCTTTGCAATTTCACAAAAAATTAAACAATTAAGTAAAACAGTATCCAATACGAAGGATACAATCGTTGCCTGTGGTGGAGGGATGAATTCTCAAATAATTCCCCAAGTTGTTGCTGATATAACTGGTAGAACAGTAGCGATATATTCAGATTTTCAAGAGCCATCAATTATTGGTTGCTTTAATGTTGCTAATGAAGCAATGGGAGAGAGTAATCAGAATATCCAAAGGCCATTAAGATTCAAATATCAACCGCATAAAAACGAAAAATTATTACGCTGTTATTATCAGTGGCAAGAAATTGGTAATAACACAGTTGTCAAAAAATAGGAGAATAAAATTATTATGGATTATATTGAAGAAAGAAATAAAATTGTTGAATTTGGTAAAAAATTGGTTGATGAGCATTTAACAACAGGTACTGGTGGTAACTTGAGTATCTTTGTTCCTGAATCCAAGGTGATGCTAATTAGTCCGTCAGGCATTGACTATTATGAAACTAAACCAGAAGATGTTGTTGTGATGGATCTCGATGGCAACATTCTTGAAGGTGACCGTAAACCATCAAGTGAATTTGAAATGCACTCAATCTTTTATAAAAATAATCCTGAAATTAAATCTGTAATTCACTCGCATGCTGATTTTGCAACAGCAATGGCTTGCCTAAACAAAGATGTGCCACCAATTCATTATGTAGTAGCTGATTTATGCAAAACATTAAAGTGTACTAATTATAAGATCTATGGTTCTCATGATATTGCAGTAGAAGCTTACAAGACCATGGGAGAAGATCACGGTATTTTGCTTGCCAATCACGGTCTTTTAGCTATTGGTGGTTCAATTGAATCAGCAATGGGTAATGCCAGAAATATTGAATTTTTATGTAAACTGTATATTTATGCCAGCGCAGTGGGGACCCCTGTACCATTGAATGAGGAACAAATGAATGAAGTAGCTAAAAAATTTACGACATACGGACAACCTAAAAAATAAAAAAGAGGGGGTCAATACCCCTCTTTTTATTTCAAATATTTTAGATGGTGAAAATATGATTTTTAGTGAAAAATTAATTATAGATAACGTGTCTGTCCAAACTAAAGATGAACTTTTTAATTTAGCAGCTAAAAAATTATCTGAATTAAAAATGATAAATAACTCGTATCTGCCTGCTTTACAAAAAAGAGAAAAAAGTTTTCCTACAGGACTACAAACAAAAACTATTGGTGTTGCTATTCCACACTGTGACCCGATAAATGTCAAAAAGGATGGCATTCTCGTAGTTCGTTTGAATAAGCCTATTCCTTTTCAACAAATGGGATCTTCTGATACTAAAGTTGAAGTGAAAATAGTGTTCTTTATTTGCTCTACGGGAGCCCAACAACAATTACAGAATTTACGAGAATTAATCGCAATGTTCCAAGACGATAGCTTTTTAAAAGATGTATATCAATCGAAAAATTTGTTTGATGCACTATCTTTATGGAAAGGAAAAGAAAAATGAAAAAAACAATTAATTTATTAGCCGTTTGTGGTTCAGGAACTGTCAGTTCAACAATGGTAGCTGAAAAAGCTCAAGAATATATTGAATCTTTGGGTTTTAATGTTCAAGCCGAAGAGTTAAATCCGCAGCAGGCTTCTGAAAGAATCCCATCCGGTAATTATGATCTTGTCGTCTTTACATCACCAATCCCTGGAACATATAACATTCCGATTATCAATGCAACTGGATTGTTAACAGGTATTGGTGAAGAAGATGTGTTTGAAAAAATCAAAGAAGCCATTACTGAATAGTAATGTATATTTAAAACTTATCTTAAAAGGATAGGAGGCAAATAAATGCAAACATTAAAAACAATTATGGATACCTTTGGAGCAAATATCTTTGTGCCAATCGTAATTTTCCTAATTTGTATCTTCATGAAGATAAATGTTAAAAAAGCTATTAACTCAGCTATTCTTGCAGCTGTTGGTTTAATTGGCTTTGATATGATTACTAATTATTTCACACCAGTTATTTCTCCAGTTGTTGACAAAATGGTAAAGTTGGCACACCTAAACTTACCAGTATTAGATATTGGTTGGCAAGCTACAGCTGTAATTGCTTATTCTACTCAAATCGGAATGGTCTTTATTGCAGTCTTACTAATTTTTCAAGTGTTTTTATTTGCAATTAAGTGGACTAACGTTTTTATGCCAAGTGATTTATGGAATAATTACTCATTAATTTTATGGGGTTCTGAACTTTACTTTGTTACAAAAAATATGTGGTTAGCTAGCTTTTTAATGTTGTTTGGTAACATGGTATGTTTACTATATTCTGAAGTTATAGCTAATCGCTGGTCAACATACTATGGATATCCTCAATGTACTTTATCTGCACCTCACCAAGTTGGTAATGTACCATTTGCCTTAATTTTAAATGTAGTTTTATCAAAATTAGGTGCTGATAAGATTCAATTAAATCCTGAAAACATTCGTAAAAAGCTCGGATTTTTGGGTGATCCAATGATTATTGGTTTTATCGTTGGCTTTTTACTTGGTTTTATTGGTAACTTTACAACACTAACAGCAATTGCATCATGGGGACAAATTTTGACTACTGCAGTTACTACTTCAGCAGTTATGGCAATCTTCCCGAAGATAGGTAGTATTTTTGCAGCTTCATTTTCAAGTATTACATCTGCTTCCCAAAAATCAATGAAAAAGGGTGGTCGAGAATGGTATGTTGCTGTTAATGATGCATTAGGCTATGGTGAAAGTGCAACGTTAACTACTGGAATTTTAATGATTCCGTTCGCTTTGATTATGGCATTTATTTTACCAGGTAACATTATTGTTCCAGTAATGTGCTTAACGGGATTTGCATATGATTCAGAAATCAATATTGCTTTAGCAGATGGAAATATTTTTAAAGCATTAATTATGGATATCTGTATTTTTGCAGGTCAGCTGTACATCGGTTCTTATTTTGCACCTATGTTTACCAAAATTGCTAAACAAGTCGGTGTTAAAATTCCCGGTAATAGTTTGATGGTCATTGGTTTTGTAGCTGCGAATATTCTATTGGGATTAATTACAATCGCTTTTATGACTAAAAACCCATTAATTATTGGAATTGTAGTCATTTTGTATATTGTTCAGTTCATTTACTTTAAAAAGAATAAGAAGAAAGTTATCGATACAATTGAAAAGCATTCAGATTATTCAAATGTTCGTGTAGCGAAATCATGACAGATTAGACGCTTTTAAGTTAGTAAAGTGAATTATCCAGCATTATAATAATAATAGCTATTAAGGTATTAAGTTGAATTACTTAATACCTTTTTTAGTGTATTATATTATTTGTTGTTAAGTGATTTGTTTGTTAGTTAATATAATTTTGTTATATGCTATTTTAGAATTGGTAGATAAAATTTAGAAATTAATTTGGAGGATGTAGACAATTGAAATTTGAAAGACTAGAAAAAATTGAAGAGCTTTTAAATTTATCTGGTAGTGTGACAGTCAAACAGTTATCAGATGAACTTGGAGTTTCAAAAGAAACTATTCGCAAGGATTTAGATTACTTAGCTTCTAAACGTAAAATTGGAAGGGTACATGGTGGCGCATATTCTTTTTTAGCTAATAAATCTGTACCATTTAAAGCTAGAAATTCAATGTTAGCAAACATTAAAAATGATATTGCAACTAGTACAGCAAAGTTAATTACTAACCAAGGAAATATCAGTCTTTTCTTTGATTCAGCAAGTACTTCTTTGCGAGTTTTAAAAGTTTTAAGTGCAACTGGAAGAAAATTTACAGGTATTACTAATTCTGTTGAATGTTTAAACTTTGCTTTGACAAAACCGACATTAGATTTTTATACAGAAGGGGGAAAGTTAAATAAGGATAATTTAAGTTTTGAGGCTGAAAATGTAAGTGATTATGCAAAATACAGTGCTGATTACGCGATTCTCAGCCCAACTGGAATCGATATTAAATGTGGTATTACAGATAAAGATCCAATTGTAGCAAAAACAATGCAAGTATTTATTCAAAGAGCTAAGAAAGTATATTTGGTTGCAGATCATACTAAAATCGATTCAGTTAATACTTTTACAGTAGGTAATTTAGATCAGATCGATGGCATAATTACTGACAAAGTTAGTGACCCCAAAAATTGGAGTATAACTGCTAAAAAAAATGATTTTCTATTCAAAGAAACTAATAGTGATAAGCAAAAAAACAACTAAACAACAAAAGACCTTCAATAATTGAAGGTCTTTTTAAGTAAGTTAATTAGTTTTAATGGCTAGCTGCCATGTAATCATAAAGCTGATTAATTTCTTCAGGAGTGAATTCACCCTCGCCAGTTTTCATTGCATGAATTTTTTCAACTGATAGGTGGCTGGCAAAGGCTAAATCAGTATCTGTGACGTGATGTCTTACTTGATAATCAATAATTGCATCGGATAACTCTTCTATTTGATGATTCATAATTATTCTCCTTTACAATTTTATTTTAACGAAAAATTGCTTAAATTCAAAGAGAAAGAATATTAAAATCCCTGAATTTTGTTGAAGGGCCAGTAACGTAAGACAACTTTGCCAACTAAGGCATTACGTTTAACGGGACCAAAGATATGTGAGTCTTTGGAGATGTCACGGTGATCACCCATTACCCAATAGTAACCCTTTGGCACCTTATAAGTGAAGTTGGTTGTGTATGTTTGCCCAGCCGCATTATCAGCTTGCTTTAAGCTGTTATCCAAGTATGGTTCCTTGAATAACTTGCCGTTAATGTACATTTTGTCATTTTTAGAAACCAACTTATCGCCAGGTAAGCCAATAATCCGCTTGATGTAAAGTGCACCAGGAACATCGTTGGCTGCCTTAGGTGCCAATAAAACAACAACATCATTACGCTTAGGTTCAAAATGCCGAACAGAAATTAGGCGGTCATTATTTTCAAAAGTTGGCTGCATCGAAGGTCCTGATACACTATCATTTGAAAGAGCGTAGGTAAAGACAAGCCAAAAGATACCTAAGATGACGACCATCATCACTACAACGTCAAGGATAAATTTTCCTAAACTTTCTTCTTCATTTTGTTTATTTGCTTTTTTTGCCATAAAACTTCTCCTTTATTTGTTATCTTTTATTATAACTGAAATCTGTCCGTTTGAATGGTAAAATCAGTATAGGGATTGAATATGACAAATTTTTTAGATAAAGTTAACCAATTAAATGGTCAAATTAAACATCAAGCAGTAAATAAACAGGTTGCAGAAGTTAACCAAATTATTAACCAGCTGGATCAACAACAAATTTTAACATCGGCGCCGGCAAGATTAGGCTTGTTACCAGATGAAGTAGAAGAAATTTTGGAGCAAGTTGGACAGGGGCAGACTGCGAATATCAAGGTATTAAATCAGCTGCTTAACAGCTTGCGGCAATACTTATCAATTAGGTATGGCATTTGGTCTTTGCCCAATTTAACAACGGCGCGGCTAATTAAGGAGCAGTTACATGTAAACACTGCATTAGAAATCATGGCTGGTAACGCATACTGGTCAAGGGCATTGGACACGGGACAAATCAGGACAATCGCGACTGATTCATTAGAATGGTCCAAGACTTCCGCAACTGGCAGTCAACCGGCAGTTAATGTCGTAGATTTAGATGCAGTTCAAGCAATTAAGCGCTTTGCCCAAGTTGATTTGATTATTTGCTCATGGGCGCCCAACTTTACCGAGAGTGATTTATTGGCAGTTGCCGCATGGAAAAAGTATAATCCTAAGAGTCGCCTGCTATTTATTGGCGAAAAAAATGGGGCAACAAATTCGCCTGCCTTTTGGCAAACAATGAAATTGCACCATTCGGCACAACTACGGCTAATTAACCAGTCGTTTCGTAGTTACGATTTTATTAATGAACAAATATTTGAGATAGAACATGAAATTTAAAAAATTAGGCTTAATTATTGTTTTTTTCTTAGCGCTTTTAGGCATCGGCAGCATGTTGTCTAACGTGCAGTCACACGAAGCCGATCAGCTGCTGGAAGCCTATGGCTTGAGTAACAATACCCGCTATATTGAGATTAATACCGAGCAAAAGGTTAATACCTTTTTGCGCTATTTAACCCAAAATTACCCCAAGAACAAAATTCAAGTTCATCTTGAACGGCAGGGGACAACCCACCAAACACTTATTTGGGCTAATCACACAATTATTAGCTTACCTACGGAATCTGGCCGCTACTTTTCGGCTGATGATTTTAAAGGGCAAGTTTCTTTTGCGGTTCTGGGACTGAACGCTAAAGTTAAGACGTTAAAAACGCAGGGCAATCAATATGTTGTCTTGCATCATAAATATTATTCCGTAATTGGAACTCTAAAGCACTACCGACAAATGAAGCAGGATGGCTATTATTTGTCAACTGGACCTAAACAGCCAACGGGTGAATTTAAACTGGAAAATTACCAAATTATTATGGATGCTTCAGACAAGGTTATTCGTAAAGTCGCAGCGCATTATGGTGGCAGAGTAAGGACACCATTATTTGTTAAGAAACACCAGATTCACCGTTTTTCAGTTATTCGGGAGATTTTACTGATGATTATGTTTGGCATAATTGCGATCATTTGTAACCTATTGCTCGCCTTAATTGATTGGCAAACAGTTAAACGGACTAACTTAACTGGCAATTTGTTACGCAATTGGTTTATCAATCGTGGTATCAGGCTAATTTTAACTGAATTGTTAGTTACAGTAGGTGCCTACCTCTTTTTATGCTGGCGCGCATTTTATTCTAAGCCTGACCATCTGATGTGGCTGTTGGCACTTAGCTGGTTTCTCATTATTTGGGGCTATATTTTCGGCATTTTTTACTTATCACGAAAGGAGCGGCATCGTGCTTAACTTGCCCGCAGAATTTACAAATAAATATCAGAAATTACTTGGTCAGGAGCAGGCAGCCATTATGTTTAAAGCAATGGCTGAGCCGAGTAAAAAAGCATTTCGCCTTAATCCGCTAAAGTTTAATCAGCAAGTTTCCTATAATTGTGAGCAGCCTGTACCAGAGATTAATGCAGCTTATTATGGTCAGGTTGCAGGTAATGATCCAGAATGGGTTAGCGGCACGGTTTATTCGCAGGACCCATCGGCGATGTTTCCGGCTACTTTAATGAAAATTAACCCTGGCGACAAGGTTCTTGACCTTTGTGCAGCTCCGGGTGGTAAAAGTACAGCTCTAGGTGAGCAACTTGCTGGTTCGGGGTTATTAGTAGCTAACGAAATTTCAGCTACAAGGGCTAAAATTTTGCGAGAAAATATTGAACGTTGGGGCATTACCAATTGCTTAATTACCAGTGAGGATCCAGCAAATTTAGCACCGCAATTCCCGCAATTTTTTGATAAAATTTTGGTGGATGCACCATGCAGCGGCGAAGGCATGTTTCGTAAAAATCCAGATGCAGTTAATTATTGGTCACAAGATTACGTCCTAGTTTGTCAAAAGCGCCAACAAGAAATCCTAACGCAGGCTGTCAAGATGCTTAAACCCGGCGGGGAATTAGTTTATTCAACTTGTACCTATGCCCCAGAAGAAGATGAGCAGATTGTTAGCTGGCTAATTAACGAATTTGGCTTTTCTGTAATAGCGTCAGGTTTGTACTCTGCTAAAATTAGTCACGGCCGGCCTGAATGGGCTGATAATAATCCAGCTTTAAAGGGGACCTTGCGCTTTTGGCCACAGGACGACTTAGGCGAAGGGCAATTTGCGGCGAAGTTAAAATTGCCTGGTAATAGCGAGCAAAAACAGACTAAAGACAAGAAACATAAAAAAACTCGCGCTAAGATGCTGTTAACTAAGGAGCAGACCGAATTAGTAACTGCAGTTTTAGATAAATTCAATTTACCGCAGCCGCTAGCCAACTGGCGTCAAGAAATTCGCGTGAGTCATGACCACGTCTTTCTTCCCGCGATTAAAGCAGCTAACTTGCACCTGAAGGTAATTAATAATGGTCTAGAATTAGGTGTTTTAAAGAAAAACCGCTTCGAACCGGGGCATCAACTAGCAATGGCATTAAGCCAAGTTCAACAGGACCGAGTAGTTGAATTAAATCGTGATGATTACGCCGCTTATTTACATGGTGAAACGGTCCGGGTAAAGACTGACTTGCGCGGTTTTGTCTTAGTCAGTGCTCGCCAGCTAATTTTTAGTTTTGGCAAAGTTACCGGCAATGGGGTACTCAAGAACTTCTACCCGAAAGGTTTACGAACTCTTAAGAAAGGTTAATTAGGTAAAATGATTAAGTTAATTGCAACAGATATGGATGGTACTTGGCTGACCGATGCTAAGACCTATGATGTTGACCTGTTTTTGCGTGAATTTAAAATTATGCAGGAACGTGACATTAAATTTGTCGTTTCTAGTGGTAATCAGTACGAAAATTTGATAACGAGATTTCCAGAAGTCGCCGATCAGATTTATTTTGTTGCTGAAAATGGGGCATTGGTTGCCAAAGGTAGGCAGGTAATTCACACCGATAGCCTTTCTGACAATGATTTAGCGACAATCGTGCAAATTACACGGCAATATGACGAAAAGGCAGTTGCTTCCGGACTACTAAGTGCCTATGTGCTGGATAGCGATAGTCCGGAATACATTGAGGAATTGCGCAAGTATTACTACAAAATTACGCCGGTGGCTGACTTTGCAAACTTAAACGATCAGATATTCAAGATAACTTTTGACGTCGCTGAGACTAAAATGCCGCAAATGCTAGCTGAACTTAAACGGAATTATCCTAATTTAGGTTTTGTTTCTGGCTCTGCAGGCTCGATTGATATGTCAACTAAAGGGATGAATAAAGCCATCGGCTTGCAGTATCTGAGCAAGAAGCTCGGAATTAATCCCCGCGAAATGGTTGCCTTTGGTGACAGTGGCAATGATGTTGGGATGCTTAAGTATGTTGGCCGCGGCTATGCAACTGGCACGGCGCTGCCAAGTGCGAAGAATGCAGCGGACCGAATTATCGGTTCCAGTAATGATAGTGCTGTCCAAAAGGAAATATGGCGCTTATTAAATTAAAAAACTAGAGAAGGAATTAAAAATAGTGAATGATTTTATCCAAAAAATGACACAACACGTTTCCGTACGAGAATTTGTCGATGAGCCGCTACCAATTGCAACTAAAGAAGAGCTGCTAAAAGCTGCTAATAGTGCTTCATCGTCAAATTTTGTTCAGGCATTCTCAATCATTGAAATCACGGACACCCAGAAGCGTCAGCAATTAGGAGAAATTGCCAACTGTCCAGAATATGTCGTTCACAGTAGTGCCTTTTATGTCTTTGTCGCTGATTTATACCGGCAAAAATGCCTTTTAGAACAAGCAAATCAGTCATTAGCTGGCATTAAAAACATGGAGGCACTGTTAGTTAGCGTCATTGATGCCACTATTGCAGCCCAAAGTATGGCCATCGCTGCTGAGGAACTTGACTTGGGTATTTGCTATATTGGCGGCATTCGTAACGACTTGAAACAAGTTAGTGAAATTTTGGCATTGCCAGAGTTCACCGTACCAGTTTTTGGCATGACAATCGGTATTCCAACCAAGAAGAATGGACCTAAGCCGCGGATGGCATTAGATCAAAAGGTCGCACAGAATAGCTATAACATAGCTAAGTTCACTGATTTAACAGCTTATCAGCAACAGACTGCTGCTTATTATGCTAGTCGTAACAGTAACCAACAACAAACTGACTGGCTACAAAAAAATATTGACTTTTTTAGTGAAGCAAGACGTCCTGATGTGGGTGCTTTTTTGCAAAAGCAAGGTTTTGTATTGAAGTAGAAGAATAAAACTTGTTATATTTAATGTCATAATTTAAATTATGTAAAATCAATTTATCAAAGGACTAGTTTCCGATATTTTATCGGGAGCTGGTCCTTTTAAATTTGCATTAGTTATGGAGAAAACTGGCTTTAACTAATTATTGCTCATAATTAAACATAATTAGTTAAAAATATCATCCTACAAAACCGCTTTTTCATAACTATACAGTGTTTACCATACATCTTTAAGACATTACATTAAGCAAAAAATAAATTATATCTTTCACAAAATAGTATTATTTTGGCGCGTTTAGGCATAAAATGTCGGTAAAAGATACTTTTTGCTCAAATGAAAGGGTATACAATACTGATGAGATCGGAGAAAGCATAATGACCGAGCAAACTTCTAGCGAATTACAAAATTTTTTGAAAAATCTTGGGTACCCGTTTGATTCTATCTCAGGGTTACTTGACTCAAGTGTCATTGATCGTTATTTAAATTCTAAATGGGAAAAGAGCTCACATGCCTTTGCCATTTTAGATAAAGAAGCTAACGACCAGCAATTACTTGCATGTAGTGATGTTAGCAAGTTTTATCCGTTTATTCCTCCGTTCTTTGCTGCTTTGTCTAGTTCAAATGGCCTGCAGGCAATCAAGCGTTTAGCTGCTTATGAAAAACTGGTTGGTCCAATTGTAATGGGAATTTTTGCGGAAGGTAAAAATCTACGGATTCATATCAGTTATTTGGACGACTATCGTAAATATTCTAGATTTAGTTTACTAGTTGACCAAATTTCTGTAATTAGCCTACTTCGAACAGGGACAAATTCACAAATTATTCCCGTTTCAATTGGCAGTAGATTTAAATATGGTCCAATAATTACCGAATATCTAGGAATAACACCGCAAAAAAGTCGCGACAATTACTTAGTGTTTAAGTTAAGTGATCTTAAGCGTTCATTTTCGACAGAAAATGATGTTGTCTGGAGTTTTATGGAGCCGGGCTTGAAAAAATATCTTAAAAAGCTAAATGCTGATCCTCCTTTTGTGGCAGTTGTTCAAAATACTTTATTCAAGTTAATTGCCGGCGGCAATTTTCAACTAAAAGACGTAGCTGAAGCTATCAAAATTTCACCGCGAACCTTGCAGAGATGGCTTGCACGTGAAGGAACCAGTTTTAAAGAACAAGTAACTATTGTTCAAAAAATATTGGCACTCAATTTACTGCAAGATTTAACTTTAACTACTACTGAAGTTAGTTTCTTAGTTGGCTTTAGCAATGTGACTTCGTTTTATAAGGCATTTAAACGCTGGACGGGCAAGACAGTCTTAACATATCGTCATCAAATTATTTTAGAGAAAAGCATGAGTAATGATCCAAATTAACATAAAGGAGAAACAACGATGTTCTTAAAAGATAAAGATTCTTGGAATGCTATTTATGATGTTATTGTCGTTGGCTTTGGTGGTGCCGGAGCAACTGCAGCTAGGTTCGCTGCAGATAATGGCGCTAAAGTACTGCTAATTGATAGTGCACCAGAAGGTCACGAAGGTGGTAACACACGCTATTGCGGTCAGATTGTCCAAGCAGGTTATGACTTTGCCAAATTGAAGAAATATTATGAACAAATGACGGCCCCACTTGACTTAGATGAAAAAGTACTGAATACATTTGTTCAGGGCATGGTTGATTTACCAACTTACTTTGAAAAATATTTAGGTGGCAAGGCCTTCAGTGTCAGAAAAAATCCCGGCAACAAGAATGTCGCCTTACTGGCATACATGATTGCAGAATATCCAGAGTTTGAAGGGGCAGAAACGAATGATGATCTGCTTATTCATGACCAAATTTTTGATAGTGCATTGTGGAAACGATTACGGCAAAATGTCCTTGATCGCAGCAGCCAAATTGATGTTCTGTATGAAGCACCAGCTAAGCATTTAATTCAAGACGAAGATAAAACAATTATTGGTGTCCAGTTTGAGCAGAACGGCAAATTATATAATGCCAAAGCAAATAATGGTGTTGTGTTGACCTTGGGCGGCTTTGAGAATAATGAACAAATGATTCAGGACTACCTTGGCGAAACTAAATTGTTGCCATACGGAACTTTGTACAACAATGGTGACGGTATTAAGATGGCAATTGAAGTTGGTGCTGACCTTTGGCACATGAACAATTATGAACCAGGTGGCCCAGTCAATATTGCTGCTCCTAAAGGTCAAAGAGCGCACAGCACGATGGCTTGGAAATCACTTTTTGGTGGTTCATTAATTACTGTTGGCGATGATGGTACGCGTTATATTGCTGAAGACGATCCTACAAGACATGGTCATCGCTATAATCATGGTATTTGGCGGATTCCGCTTGCTCAAGTTCATCCCCACATGATTTTTGACCAAAAGAAATATGACGAATTCATGAATCAGGATAATGATAATTTCCAAAAAGAGAGTTTAGCTAAAGTTGTTAAATCAAATACTCTCGCTGACTTAGCTAAGGAAATAGATGTCGATCCAGCCGTATTAAAGAACACAATCGCAACCTATAATTTCTTCGTTGATCAAGGCGCTGACTACCAATGCGGCAGAAAGCCAGAATCGATGGCGAAAATTTCTTTAACGGGACCATTTTATTCACTTGCTCAGCAACATACGATGTTAAACACTCAAGGCGGCCCACGCAGAAATGAAAAGGCAGAAGTATTAGATACTGACCACCAAGTTCTGCCGCACTTATATGCCGCAGGAGAATTAGGCCACATTGGCGCTAACCAATACAACGGTGGTGGCGATATTGCCGACTGCCTGATTTTCGGTAAAATTGCCGGTGAGAATGCCGCTAAAATAAAGGAACCAGTTGTAATTAGTGGTGCCAGTAAGAGTGAGCCTATTGCTAATGATGATTTCCCAGCATCTGCTTTGAATGAAACTAATTATGAGACCAAGCCAAACCAATACATTGGTAAATCAACTAGTGGCATGGGTAATGAAATCATTGTTCGCGTAACGGTTAATGATAAAAAGCAGCCAACACAGATTGAAATTCTTAAGGAAAGTGAATCACCTGATTATGGTGGTAAGGCATTAAAGCAACTACAGGTAAAGATGATTAAAGAAAAAACCGCTGATGTTGATGCCGTTTCCGGTGCTTCTGCCACAAGCAAGGCATTCAAAGAAGCTGTTTCTGCAGCGTTAAAACAAGTTAAACAATAGAGGAGGTAATTATGGCTAATTTAAAAGATGGTACTTATCAAGGTACAGGTTCGGGAAATCGCGGCGAAGTTAAAGTTTCTGTCACTGTTAAAAACGGTGCGATTGCAGCCGTCAATGTGGATCAACAAGAAGAAACAGCAGGTATTAGCAGTGCGGCTTTGAAGAAAGCTCCAGAACTAATTATTGAACATCAATCATACAATATCGATGCAGTTACCGGTGCGACAATTACATTTACAGCTGTTGAAAAAGCAGTTAGGGATGCTTTATCTAAAGCAGGCGATAGCAGCGCATTTGCCAAGAAGGTAGACTTAAGAACGACAACTAAAACTGATGATACGCAAGATTACCGCTACCTTGATCCTGCCACATTAAACTTTGAAGATGAGGCTGATGTTTTGATTATTGGTGCCGGTGCCGCTGGCTTATCAGCCGCAATTTCTGCTAGACAAAAGGGTGCGTCTGTTCTTTGTCTAGAATACACATCAAGTTATATGTTATCTGATATGACCTTGTCAGGTGGCTATTATAATGCCGGTGGTGGTACAAGTTTGCAGAAACAGCAAGGCATTGAAGATACTAAAGAAAATTGGGACAATTATCTAAAAGCAGTTGGTCAGGGCTATGAAGATGATGGCATGCGTGAAGCTATTGTCGAACATGGTGCAGAGGATTATGAATGGCTAGCCAGTGACGTTGGCGTTAACTTTGAAGAAGTCCAAGAAATCGGTAATGAACAAGCTATGAAAGCTTATGCTAAGCCAGCTGCTAGGTCTCATTTAACCGTTGAAAAGAGTGGCTATGGTCTATCTAAGCCTTTATTTGAAAAGGCCGAAGCAGTCGGCAGTAAGTTCATTTTTAACATTACTGCAGAAAATCTAATTACAGATAAAAATAATTGTGTAATTGGTGTTCACACAAATAAAGGTAATTTTAAGGGCAAAAGTATTATTGTAGCAACTGCTGGTTTCTCACGTAATAAGGAACTACTCAAGAGTTTTGCACCTGACTTTGCCGTTGGTGAGTCTTACGGTTCAATTAGACAAATGGGCGATGGTATTACTATGGGTGCTGAAATTGGTGCCAAATTGCGTGATATGTGGATGCCAATTGCTAATTCAATCGGCACACAATCAGGTGATAATGTTTGTATTGGGCCTTTGTGTACTGCTTGGACTAAGCCTTATATTTGGGTTGGTACTGATGCTAAACGTCATTTTAGAGAAGACATGTATTTTGAATTTGCTTCAAAGAAAATTGCAAGTTTAGATCAAGGTTATGTTTGGCTATTGTTTGATGAAGGTATGGCCAATGAAATGCCTGCAGCCTTTTCAGCACCTGCACCATCGCCACATTTAAAGCGCGAGGTTGAAGACGGCTACTTTAAGAAGGCCGATACGATTGAAGACTTAGCTGGACAGATAGGACTAGACCCGCAGACCTTAAAGCAAACAATTACCAAGTGGAATCAGGACGTCATAAAAGGCTCTGATTCAGAATTTGGTCGGACAAAAGACCTCACTGCCTTTAAGGCACCTTATTATGCTGCTAAACTTGCGCCATCAACTCCTGATATGGCAGGCGGGTTAGCAATTAATCCTAAAGCAGAGGTTTTGGATAATTTAAATAAACCAATTCAAAATCTCTACGCTGCTGGTAGTACAACTGGCGGCTGGCGCGGGATGACTTATCCTGGCTGCGGGATGGGTATTACCAATGCTGTTGTCTTTGGTAGGATAGCTGGTACACAAGCTGCTGAAAATGCCAGTGAAGACACTACTTCGGGAGCTTCAAATAATTAATAATTAAAAAAGAGTCGATTGTTTTTTTGATACATCGGCTCTTTTGTCGTAATTGAATCTTAAATATAAAAATGCTACAATACGGCTGTAAAGAAAAAGAAGTCCTGGAACTAACAGGACTTCTCAACATGAGTTTCCGCATTAAAAGCGGTGACTTAGCAATGGTTAATATAATAACTGCTGGGTTGGTCAAACTAGAGCGGTTATTATTTTGCCTTAAATTTATTCCAGGCAGCTTTTAGTTCGTTCAAGGCTTTGATTAACTTGGTAATTAAAGTAATTAACAAACTTAATTGCTTAACTACTATTATCAATACCAAGATAATCGCTGCAATGTTTGAACCAAAAGCAAAAAAGGACTATGCGATTTACCGCATAGTCCTTTTTTTGTTGTCATAATTTTAATTATGTAAAGTTTTAACTTAACTGCGTGATTAAATCATGCAAGGGAAGGTCAAAATACTGTTTAATACTTGCTAAGTTAGTCAAATCCTTTTGACCAAAGATGGCTAATAAACCAGCTAATTCATGCTGCCAATTTTGAATTGTCCGCAATAAATATTCGGGAGTATTTTGCTCCATAGTTTGCAAAAAGACGTTAGAAATACCAACATATTGTCCACCTAGGCATAAACCCTTGAAGACATCCAGAGGATTGCGAACACCACCAGAAACGATTAGTTTAACTTGTTCTTTTTGAGCCATCATTGCTGCAATAACTGTTGGCAAGCCCAAA